>MEMI01000045.1:92176-129128 GCA_001767915.1 Alphaproteobacteria bacterium RIFCSPHIGHO2_02_FULL_46_13
TCAGGCCCTGTGATCACGCGGTCTTCTTGAAGGAGGGCATTCATCAATGTAGATTTACCCGCATTCGGACGCCCAACAATGGCAATACGAATCGGGGGACGGGTATTTCCATCAATCGCTTCTTCTTCGAGTGCGGGATCTTTCAGATCCAGAAATTCGAATGTTTCATCGCCTTCGATGCGGTCGAGATCTTCTTCACTCCAGAATTTTTGATTTTCGTCGTTATTGCCGATATCTTCCTTTTCTTCAGGGAAATAGGGCATCAGGGCGGTATAAAGTTCATCTATCCCGATCCCGTGTGCTGATGAGAAGGGAATAGGGTCACCAAGACCTAAGGCATAAGCTTCGCCCCGTGCAGTATCGGCCACGGAATCAGTTTCACATTTATTGACGAGCAGAATAATTGGTTTCTTTTGCTTGCGCAGCCATTGTGCGAAATGGTGATCAATCGGGGTCAGGCCTGAACGACCGTCCACCACGAATACAATCACATCACTAATGCCCAATGCCATTTCAGTTTGGCGGCGCATCCGTGCTTCCATGCTGTCATCGAATTTTTCTTCAAGACCCGCAGTATCCACAACGCGGATTTTCTGGTCAAGGATACGACCATCTGCCTCGCGCCAGTCGCGGGTGACACCGGGGGTATCATCAACGATTGCCAGTTGTTTTCCCGTCAGGCGGTTAAACAAAGTTGATTTTCCGACATTTGGTCGGCCAATAATTGCTACACGAAGCATAATAAAGTCATTACTTTCTAAAAAATATTATTTCCAAGCGGAAAGCGTTCCGTCCGTACTTACCAAGTAGAGTGTTTCACCGGCAACAATTGGCGGAACAGCTACATGAAAATCTAAATCCGTTTTGCGGATGAGTGTTCCATCTTGCGGAGAAATTTCTAAAAGCGCCTCGTCTGCACTGGTCAAAATCAATCTATTTCCGGCCATGATCGGACCATTCCATGCCAAAGCGTTTTGGGTCTTTCCTTCCTTGTCATAGGACGCAAGCGGCTTAACCCAAGCCAGTGTGCCCGTATCACGTCCCAATGCCACCAATTCGGCGTTAGAAGAGATGAAGAAAATCATGTTGCCTGAAATCCATGGGCTTTTTGCACCACCAATGTCGTATGTCCAGATACGTTGACCTGTTGTTTGGTCAATACTAACAAATTTTCCGCCGTAGCTGATTGCAAAAATTCTGCCCTTATCAATCACGGGAAGAGCCGCAATATCCGGAAGAGAAGAGGCTCCACCTGTATTCATACTTGGGGAGAGAGAATCGCTCCATGCAACAGAACCATTTTCTGCGCGTACGGCGGTCAATTCTCCGGATGACATCGGCGCAATCACAATATCATTATCAACCGCAGGGCTCGCAGCATAAATCAGGCTTGCGGATTCAGAGAGTCCTTCATATTTCCAAAGAAATTTTCCGGTTGCAGAATCGTAAGCTGCTAAATGGTTATCCAGTGTCAGGACATAAATTTTATCGCCCAAAATTGTGGGGGCGGCGCGGGAAGGTGAGGTTAATTGTGTGCGCCAAAGGATGCCGCCCTTTTGTGGGTTCATGGCGATCAATTCACCAAAGCCGTTGGTCGCGTACAGCATGCCTGCGGTGATGGACAATCCTCCGGCAATCACGTCCTCATCTTCTTTTTTGGGTCTGATGGTGTTTTCCCAGAGAGTTTTTCCTTTATTGATGTCGAAGGCTTTCACATTGGATCTGGAATCCATTGTATAAATAATACCGCTATAGACAACAGGTTGGGAGGTCAGAGGGAATTTGTCATTCGCACCTTTTCCGATGCTTGTTGACCATATTTTTTTCAGGCCGTTTTCTGAGAGGGCGACGTTTTGCAGATTGTGGTTGGGGTATCCGCCCGCTTGTGTCCAATAGTCATTTTTCCATGGGCTCGGTGCGACAAAACCCTCGGCCTTCAAGGTCGGGTCAGCCGCAATCAAAGATTTTTGAAGTTCTAAAACAGAAACGCGTTCCCCTTGCAATGGTGGTTTTTTATCTTTTTCAAATAGATTGCATCCGCCCATCAACAAAGTTGAAGAGAGAAGTAATAATAACGCAGGAGATTTGAAAGAGACATTTTTCATTATTTTGAACCCATTTTTATTTTATAGACTTCACTTAATGCTTTGACTTGATCCATGAAACTGGCAGGGAGATTGGTCATGGATGATAACGTGTCCAGATCGCTTTGAGCCCCTGCAAGGTCATTGTTTTTTGACGCTTTTACCAACGCAGAGATAAAAATGGCCTTGCTATTCCAAGGTGATTTTTTATCGGCAATCAAAGGGGATAAAGATTTCAAAAGATCTGCGCCCGTTGCTTTTTCATCGTGATCCAGTTGGATGGATACCATTTGAATGATCGCCAAATCTTTGTAGGCTTTATCAACCGACTTATTATCAATGACGTTTTTATAGGCGGTCATTGCTGACGCCCAATCTTTCTTATCAATGGCGATAGCTGCGCCATTTAATCCGGCCAAGGCACTGCCAGACCCTTTTTCTTCCTTGCTCAATTTTTCAAGAGCGGGGATCGGAGCCTTGTCTTTCAAAGCATCCAGAAACTGGGATGTTGACACTTCGTTCTGGCTTCTTTTATGCGCTGTCCAGAAGGACTGTGCCGCTGTACCAAGAATGGCTGCTGCCACGACTGCCAAGACAATCGTTCCATTTTCTTTCCAGAATTTAGCGGCCTTTTCGGCGCGCAGGGATTCTTCGACTTCTCTGAGGATATCAGGTCCGCTCATATTTTTGAGTCCTTCTCGGCTTAGTTACAATGAGGTTGGAGTGAGTTAAATGTATATCCGGATTTTTCAACCACTGTTTTCACCACATCTGATTTCAGATCAGTTTTTTGGGCAGAGGAAATTTTAACGGTGCCCGCAGCAACGTCAACTTCTACTTGTTTGACTCCTGGTAGCTTTTTCAAATTTTCACTGACTGTCATGGCGCAGGCCTCACATGTCATGCCTGATACTTTTGCAGTCGAGCAAGCCATTTTGGATTGTTTTGCCATAGCGGAATCGTTCATCGCAGTTTTAGGTTTGTCCATGCAATTGCAGCAAGCGGTCAAAGTCAGCAAGGTGGCTAGAATCAGAAATGATTTCATTGATAAATCCTCTAAAATTTCAAAGTATTGAATTGTTTAACGTGTAGCGAAGAGGGTGTAAAGCATTTGCTTTCATTTTATTTATGTAAATTATTTGCCATGAGGTTGGAATACATAAAACCGAGACAGGACATAATTTACGGTAAAAGACAGTCCGGTTGCAATAATTAAAGAAATTTGCGGGGATAGGCTGGAAAAAAGGCTGAATAATCCAAGACATCCAATGCGGACGGCTGCCCCGACCAAGCAGGTCTGAAGATATTTTCCAAATCCTTTCCATGAGGCCTCCAAATGGTGCTTTTTAAAGGTGATTTTGAGATGGATAAAATAATTGGTGATTGTCCCCGCGAGCAACCCACAGATACCAGATATAACCAAAGGACAGGCCAATAGATAAATCAACAAATTGGCCACCCCCAAATCCACGACAAGGCCGCCAAGGGTGAGCGTTGTATAAATGCAAATTTCACGAATATGGTGGCGACCTATGCGCATTATACCCTATTTTTCTTGAGGGGAGGGCATGTTGAGGTAGTGCAACCGACGTGTTTCTTTAATCAATCTAGAGGTACTATCCAGAATAAATCCGGTAAACAATGAAAACACTGCTGAAATCATTAATCCAACGCACAATATTGTAGAAGGGACGCGTTCAACTGATCCAGTTAATTTAAATTCCTCCCAGATCGGGAAGAATACAGCTAATGAGAAAATAGATAATATCAACGAGACGATTGAGAAAAAGATCAATGGTTTTTCCGTCCTAAACAAATTCATGATCGTCCATAAAATACGGATACCATCGCGGTAGGTATTCAATTTACTGAATGACCCTTCGGGGCGCGCGAAATAATCGGTATCCACTTCGGCAACAGGAAGGCCAAGTTCTAGAGCATGAATACTCATCTCTGTTTCTATTTCGAACCCTTTGGACAATGTCGGGAAAGATTTCACAAAGCGGCGGGAGAAAACGCGGTAGCCGGAGAGAATATCCTCAAACCTTTGTCCAAAGATGATTTTCAATGTCCCCGTCAGTGCATTGTTTCCCCAGCGATGTCCGGCGCGATAGGCATTCGGGTCATCTGTAATACGGCGACCAACCACCATGTCCAATGTTTCACTTTGCAATTTGGCAATCAATTCATTGGCGCGTGACACGTCATAGGTCATGTCACCATCCATCATTAAATAAATATCGGCATCAATATCGGCGAACATCCGGCGGACAACATTGCCTTTCCCTTTTTGGGGTTCGAACTTTACAATTGCGCCTGCTGCTGCGGCGATTTCACTGGTGCGGTCGGTTGAATTATTATCATAGACATAGATGGGGATGCGCGGCAGAGCTTGCTTTAAGGCTGTCACCAACTGCCCAATCGCCACTTCTTCGTTGTAACAGGGGAGGAGTACAGCAATACGTGGGGTGGCGGTTGACATTTTTATCCTCTTTAAAGTGATGCAAGTTTTAGCAGGGCGTCTGATATAAGTGTTTTGGATGGTGTTCCTGTGCGCTTTGTCTCGGCCTCGATTTCAGAGAGGCGCGCCAGAAGTCTTCGCAAATAAGGGCCTGAAAATTTATTGACCTGTGACTTGAATCGGTCTTCCTGTTTGAAAAAGACAGGTGGTTGTAATTTCTTCATGGCAAGTTCAATAGGTTGTCCATTTTCTTCGACATCGATTTTGACCTGATGCAAACGGCGAATATGGTTTTGAAGTGTACGTTCAATCACAATAATATCTGTGCCTTCGTCCATCAAACGGTGAAGGGTTGACATGGCTTTGAGAGGATTGCGCCCGAAGGTGGCCTCAACCAGATCATCCAATCCTTGGTCACCGCTCTCGCCGCAACTGGCTTGCGCGTCACGGAGGCTAATCATATTTTGAGTGGAACCGACATAGAGGCAGAGTTTTTCAATCTCCATCTTGGCTGTCGCCCGATCGCCTTTTAAAGCTTGGGATAGCCATGTGACCGCATCCCCTTCAATGGCTTTGCCTTGTTCTCTGATTTGGTCGCGGATAAAGGCAACCATATCCCGTTCATCGGGGATATAGCAGGGGATGGCGGCGGCATTGGGGGCATCTTCGCAATGTTTTCGAAGGGCATCGCGCGGGCCTAATGCGCCACCTTCGATGACCACCAAAGCCCCGTCCGACGGGTTGGATTTCAACCAGTCTTTCAGGTGAACGGCAAATTTATTATCAACATCCGTAATGCGGATCAGGCGCGTGCCGCCCATTAAGGACTGTGCATTCACCTCGTCAAAAAAGCGCGAGGCATCACCTTCGATAAGTTCACCCGTTAAATGCGCCGCATTGAACGGATCATTCAAATCAGGAACGATTTTCAGGCCGAGCATCTTCGCGCGTTCTTTGACTAACCCTTGGTCAGGGCCATAGACAAGAATGGCACGCACCGCTTTATCGGGCGATTTCAAAAATCCGTCAATCTGGCGCGCCTGAAGCTTCATCTTAATTTCATTTGTGACTGTAATAAAGGGATAGGTTCAGTTCGATCTGGCGTGCCAAATCACTTAACCCGCTTTCTCGTGCGGCCTGTTCGGTCACGCGGGTTGCAAATTCGCTCCCCAAAATATTGAAACTTGTGACAGTTTGAATGGGGCGGCTTAGCACGGTTGTCCCTTTGTCATCGACCAGTGTCATCACCGCGGTTAAACGAAGCTGGGCGCGTGTGGCGTCCGATGACTTGGTTAAATCCAACTCTGTCCGCACTTCACTGATTTTTGAAACTTTCAATGTCGCTATCGGGTTGCTCGGGTATCCGGAACGATAGAGACGGTCAATCAAATGGTTTCTAAGGGTCTGTCCTTCCCTGTCGGGAATAATATCAATCCCGATTTGGGAAAGCTGGTCAGACACCGCCGCAGGTTGTCCGGACAATTCGTTTGACGAATGTTGCCCATACATAGGCTCGAACCCGCATCCTGTCACAAATGCCGTGGTTAAACCCATAAGAATCGAAAATTGAATAAATTTGGTCATAAACCCAGCCTATACAATTCCGCGCCGTAAGAAAATAACCTTTTGCGTTATTTTGGGCGTTCTGTTAGAAAAACCCATAATGCGCCCGTAGCTCAGCTGGATAGAGCGTTGCCCTCCGAAGGCAAAGGTCGTGGGTTCGAATCTCGCCGGGCGCACCATACAAAAACACCCCCAAACGGGGGTGTTTTTGTATGTCTTATTTCAACTTATTCTTAAAATATTCCAAGAAGTCACTATCTGGCGAGAGGAGGAGGGTGGTTTCTCCGTTTGCCAGTGATTTTTTGTAGGCTTCAAGGGAGCGATAGAAGGCATAGAATTTAGGGTCTTGGCTGTAGGCCTTGCCGTAGATTTCGATGGCAGCTTTATCGCCTTCCCCGCGGAGGGTTTCTGACTCGCGCTGGGCTTCGGCGATGAGGATGGTGCGTTCTTTATCGGCTTTTGATTTGATCTCAAGGGATAATTGTTCGCCTTCTGCGCGTGCTTCTTGGGCTTCGCGGGAGCGCTCGGATCTCATGCGGTCAAAGGTGGCTTGGGTGACTTGTTCAGGCAGGTCAGCGCGAACAATGCGCACATCCACAACTTCAATCCCGAAACGTTTGGCTTCGGCATTCACGGTTTGTTGAATATCTTCCATTAGAGCATCACGCTTGTTAGAGAGAATATCCTGAAGCGTTGCTTTCCCCATCGCACTGCGGACGGCAGAGTTGATGATGGTATAAAGACGGGTTTGCGCGCCCGATTCCGTATTCAAAGTCTGGAAGAACTTTAAAATATCAACGATTTTATAGCGGGCGAAGGAGTCGACCAAAAGACGTTTCTGGTCAGCCAATAAAACTTCTTCCGCGGGTGGATCAACATTCAGGATTCTTTTTTCAAAGACACGGGTTTGATCGAGGATTGAGAGTTTAAAGTGAAGTCCCGGTTCAGCAATCTGGTCTTTCGGGTTCCCGAAACGCATCACCAGAACCTGTTGGTTTTCTTGCACAGTAAACACAGAGGTCGAGAAAAAGATGAAAACAACAATCGCGGTGATTGCTAAAGAAACAAGTTTACCTTCGTTCATTATTTGGCATCCTTTTTAAGTTCATTCAGGGGAAGGTATGGCAAAACATTGCTGTCTTTATTGCCCAGAATAACCGTTTTGGTGTTCTGCAGAATACCTTCCATAGCTTCGAGATACATGCGTTCAGAGGTAACTGTCGGCGCATTTTTATAGGCGGCTAAGATCGAGTTAAAGCGGCTGGCATCCCCAGTTGCTTGGCTTACAATCTGTTGTTTGTAGGCACTAGCGGCTTGGCGCATTTTTTCGGCCTCCCCTTTGGCGCGCGGAATAATATCGTTGCGGTAGGCTTCGGCCAAGTTTCTCAATTCTTCTTTTTTCTGTCTGGCACGTTGCACATCGTTGAACGCGTCAACCACAGCATCAGGCGGATCAACCTTTTGCAGTTGAACGTTATTGATGGTCACGCCGGTGTGATATTCATCCAGCAATTTTTGCATCAGGATACGCGCATCGCTTTGGATTTTTGTACGCGCATCGGTCAGTGCGGGTTGGATATTGGTTTGACCAATAATCTCGCGCATTGTGCTGGCTGCAACCATGGCAATGGTGTCTTCGGGGTCACGGACGGAATAAAGGAAATCTTTGGCATTGCCAACGCGCCACAACACAACAAAGTTAATATCAACGATGTTCTCGTCTCCTGTGAGCATCAGGCTTTCGGTGTGGGTATTTTTGCTTGCGGTGCTATATCCTGTATCATCAGTGTTATATCCGATTTGAATACGGCGTTCGGTGGTGACGTCTACCACATTGACGGATTGGATAGGCCACGGCATTTTCCATTTTGGGCCCGGAACTTCATCCGTCCGCGTATATTTCCCGAAAGTCAGAACAACGCCGTTCTGGTTTGGTTGAACGAAATAGAGGCCGCTTAACAGCCACAAAATAATGGCGGCTATAATTCCGATGGTCAGATAGCGACCGGAATTTGCATTTCCGCCGTTACCGCCCGGGACATTATTGTCGAAAATGGTTTTGGCTTTGCGGAACAAAGCGTCAAAATCAATGTCATTATTGTCGGGGGAGTTGCCGGAGGGGCGATTCTGGCGGTTATTATCCTTATCCTGATTGCCTTGAGGTTTTCCCCAAGGGTTAGGGCGCCCGTCATTATCATTATTCCAAGTCATTTTTTCGTCCTTAAAATTATTACCCCTAGACTTTAGCTTTTTTCTGACTAAAAACAACTGAAACCAAACAAATTTCAGAAATTTGGGCGAAATAATATGATGTTTTCATTCTTAAAACGAAACACGCTTCCTTCGGCATCCAGTATCCGCCAGAAAATCGAACCTTTGGCGGCGGGAGTCTTTGTGATTGAAGATGTCAAAATATCGGCAAACGGACAGGCGATTGTCGTATTACAACCTTTGATCCAAAATGATGGTGTGGAAGCGCAACGTCAAAAAATTGAAGATGTGGTTGCTGGCCTAAAAGGCGTTAAAAAAGCGATGGTGATTTTGACAGGTCAGAAACAACCCTCTCCATCCACTCCACCTAAACAAAAACCATCATCTGATATTGCAGGTCTTCCTCCTGTTATTATTGCCGTTGCATCGGGCAAAGGCGGAGTGGGGAAATCAACTGTTGCGGTTAACCTTGCCATTGCCCTGTCACAGATGGGCAAAAAAGTCGGTATTCTGGATGCCGATATTTACGGCCCGTCTTTACCGAGATTATTAGGTGTCCAAGATAAGAAATCAGAGCAGGGTGAAGACGGACAATTACAACCGATCGAAGCGCACGGCCTCAAAGCCATGTCGATGGGTTTTCTGGTGAACGAAGAAACCGCGATGATCTGGCGCGGGCCGATGGTGCAATCTGCGCTCCTTCAAATGCTCCGCGATGTGAACTGGACGGGGCTTGATATTCTGGTGATTGATATGCCGCCGGGGACGGGGGATATTCACCTGACTTTGGCGCAACGTGTGCCGTTGTCAGGCGGGGTTGTTGTCTCCACCCCTCAAGACATTGCGTTGATTGATGCGCGTAAGGGATTAGAGATGTTTAAGAAAGTCGCCGTCCCTATTTTGGGGATTGTTGAAAACATGTCTTATTATTGCTGTACCGCCTGCGGTCACCGCGAAGATATTTTCGGGCATGGCGGAGCAAAGGCCGAGGCAGATAAAATCGGTGTTCCGTTCCTGGGTGAAATCCCGCTTCATACTCTGATCAGATCAATGTCCGATGCTGGAACACCCGTGACACTTTCTGCAACAGAAAGTGATCAGGCAAAAGCTTTTAAAATGATCGCCGAACGCGTATTGTCTGGCCTATCTGTTACACAGAAAACTGCCCCCACCATCCGAATGGAAGAGTAAATAAAAATGAAGCCCCATAACATTGAGTTGATTATTTTTGATTGTGACGGAACTCTGGCGGACTCGGAAGATTTGAATAATCAAGCAACAGCAGATATTCTCTCCGCCGCAGGCTATCCTCAATATGATTATGATTTTTGTATGAATGAACTGGTGGGTAAAGATATGACATCAGTCAAAAAATACATTGAAGAAAAAGAAAATAAAAAATTACCAGATGATTTTATTCAACAGTTTATCCAGCTTGTTCTGGAGCGGTTGCATGGTGGTTTGAAACCAGTTCTTGGTGCTGAAATGGCCGTTGACACCTTATCGAAGCATTATAAAGTTTGTGTGGCTTCAAACGGCGAGCGGAATAATGTTTTAAGCTCTGTTCGGGCGATTAGCCTTTATGATTATTTTGGGGACGATAGAATCTTTACCAAATCCCAAGTTTTGCGCGGTAAGCCAGCCCCCGACCTTTTCCTCTTTGCGGCCGAGCAAATGGGGGTTGATCCAGCCAGATGCGTTGTTGTTGAAGATAGTATGGCAGGGGTGGGCGCGGGGCTTGCGGCGGGGATGTTGACCATTGGTATTACGACGGTCAGCCATGACCCTGAGCAGATACGCAAAGATATGAAAAACGCCGGAGTCGTTCATATCCTTGACTCTTGGCCAGAAATCACTAAGTTCATTCAAGCTCTTTAGTGGGGCTTGTGGATAGGCTCAAAAATGTCTCTTGCATTAATCGCAAAGGCCGTCTAAGTTTCATCCGTTCTGAAAATTAAGTTAAACAAACACAGGAATTATAAGTTATGAGCGATATTGCTGACCGCGTTAAAAAAATTGTTGTCGAACACCTTGGTGTTGATGAAGGTAAAGTAACCGAAACATCAAGCTTTATTGATGATTTGGGCGCTGACTCACTGGATACAGTTGAATTGGTTATGGCCTTCGAAGAAGAATTCAATATTGAAATTCCTGACGACGCTGCTGAAAAAATTCAAACAGTTGGCGATGCAGTAAGTTTCATCAGCTCAAAAGCTGCTTAGGCTTCTCTGAAACAATGAAGTAAATTTTTTGAAGGGCCGCTCTTTCCGGATATTCTGGGTGTGGCCCTTTTCCATTATTCAAAAATATAAATAATATATGTGGGTTTTATGAGACGCGTTGTTATTACAGGTATGGGAATTGTATCTCCGCTAGGTGTGGGGGTCGATAAAAACTGGGCAGAATTGACCAATGGTAAAAGCGGGATCAGAAAGATCACTCGTTTCGATGCATCAGACATGTCGTCCCAGATTGCTGGTATGGTTCCCTATCAAAGCGAAGGTGCTGCGGACGGATTTAACGCCGATGACACACTCGCCCCCAAAGAACAAAAGAAAGTCGATACATTTATTCTGTACGGAATGATGGCGGCTGACGAAGCTGTTGCCGATTCAGGCTGGAAACCATCCAATGTCCATGAACAAGAACGCACTGGCGTGATGATCGGTTCAGGTATCGGCGGATTACAAAGTATTTATGAAACATCCGAAACACTCATTCAAAAAGGCCCGCGCCGCGTGTCGCCTTTCTCTGTTCCTGCGATGTTGATCAACTTGGCTTCTGGTCATGTATCGATTAAGCATGGTTTCAAAGGCCCTAACCACTCTGTGGTAACGGCATGTGCCACGGGTTCACATGCAATTGGTGATGCTGCGCGTCTGATTATGATGGACGATGCTGATGTGATGGTTGCAGGTGGTGCAGAAGCCGCAGTTAATCGTCTGGGTGTTGCGAGCTTTGCGGCATGCCGCGCTTTATCGACTTCTTACAATGATAACCCTGAAGCAGGTTCACGTCCGTTCGATGAAGGTCTTGATGGTTTCGTGATTGCCGAAGGCGCTGGGGTTGTTGTTCTCGAAGAATATGAACACGCGAAAAAACGTGGTGCAAAAATCTATGCCGAAGTTGTGGGCTATGGTCTTTCAGGTGACGCCTATCACATGACATCCCCTGCAGAAGATGGTGATGGTGGATACCGTGCGATGAAGGCTGCGATGAAACGTGCTGGGGTCAATCCGTCCGATATCGACTATATCAATGCCCACGGTACATCAACCCCGATGGGTGATGGTATTGAATGTGGCGCGGTGAAACGCCTGTTTGGAAATGCGATTGAAACTGTTTCAATGTCATCTACAAAATCGGCCATTGGTCACTTGTTGGGTGCTGCTGGTGCGGTCGAGGCGATTTATTCGGTCAAGGCTATTCAAACAGGGATTATGCCCCCAACCCTCAACCTTGAAAACGTGTCAGAGCCATGTCAGGGAATTGATCTGGTTCCGAAAGTTGCCAAGGAAAAGAAAATCAATACCGTTCTCTCCAACTCTTTCGGGTTTGGTGGAACGAATGCGTCCTTGGTTTTAAAAGCTGTATAATCAATTTCATTCCCTTATCAAAGGGGATGTTTTTTGAGGTGGGTGTGGCATGAAATTTCTGATTTTCAAATTATTCATCTCGTTGATTATTTTGGCTGTGGCACTGATGGGTGGGGTTGCCTATTTCGGCTATACCCATTTCAAAACCCCTTCGACAAATGCTGTTGAAAAATTGGTAATGGTTCCGAAAGGTTCGGGAATCATGATGATTGCCGACCAGTTGAAGGCCGAGCAGATTATTTCTGATTCCTATACATTCATTGTAGCCTCTAAAATACTCCCCCCCAGAGATACGATTAAGGCTGGTGAGTATCAGTTCCAACCGCATACCAGTATGTCGGATGTGATTGCCAAATTAAAAAAAGGTGAAACCTATAAACGCAAATTCACGATAGCCGAAGGTTTAACCAGCTATACGATTTTGGAAAAATTGAAAACTGTTCCGGATATCGGCATCACAGAAATAGAAATACCCGCAGAAGGATCATTGCTTCCTGATACATATCAGTATGAAAAAAATGAAACGATTGTCGCTATCATTGCCCGCATGCAAGCCGCCCAGAAAAAACTGATTGAACGGGAATGGCCGAACAGGGATCAGAATTTGCCCTTCACTACAATTGACCAAGCCTTGACCTTGGCCTCTATCGTTGAAAAAGAAACAGGTGTTGCGGAAGAGCGCAAGCGGATTGCAGGCGTTTTTGTCAATCGCCTGCGTCAAGGGATGCCATTACAAACCGACCCAACGGTTATTTATGCCCTGACCAACGGGCAACCCCAAAATGGCGGGCAAGGGCCGTTGGGGCGTCGGTTGCTGAGCAAAGATCTGGAAATCGATTCGCCTTATAATACTTATAAAAATATCGGCCTCCCTCCGACCCCTATTGCCAATGCGGGGCGAGATGCGATTCTGGCTGTCCTCCACCCTGAACCGAATGATTTCCTGTATTTTGTCGCGGACGGTACGGGCGGGCATATTTTTGCAAAAACATTGGCCGAGCATAACCAGAACGTCGCCAACTGGCGTAAAATCAGGTCTGAACAGTAAATTGTGACTTGTTTCTATGAAAAGATTGATTTCTTTTCATAAGTTATTTAAAAGAAATTATTATGAACAAAGAAAAAAAATACGGTGTGTGGGACGATTTCTTTCAAAGCGAGTTCTCCCCTGAAAATTATAAAATATTCAGTGATGCTGCTATTTCTCGCGCACAGATTTTTATGAGTAGCGTTCAAAGCGGTCTGGTGCAAATTGATGATGGTTTAACCACTCAATCTTTCAACCCCGAACTGGATCAATGGGTTTCTGAAAATGATGATTTGTTAACAGAACTTGTTCGCGATATTCAATCCCATATTCGTTCTGTTGTCGAATTTTCACTTCCTGCGCATGATGAACGACAAATCATGTTCAAAGATGCGGCGGAAGGTCTGCGTTTTTACCAAATGGAAAAACCTCAAGGGTACAAAGCGACTTTTGTCATTCCCATGTTTGCCCATGATATTGGCAGATTGTTAGAAGGACGACTTTATGCCCCCCTCAATAACCCGCATGACCAATGGACGCCTCATTCGAAATTTAGTTTCCTGATGTTGCAAAAAATTCTTGAGCAACCTCAATATCAAAAAATACCCAAGGCCTTAAAAGATCATTATCTTTATGCGGTTCTAGCGCATTCAGGAGACAATGGGGTTTCATATATGTCTCGGGCGGTGCAGACCTGTGACCGGATGCAGTTGATCGGAGCAGAAGGTTTCTATCGTGCCCTGTCCTACGGAACATGTTTGATGGATGCAGATATTAAATATCCTGAAGATCCTCATTATAAATACACGTTACCGAATATGTTCGAGCATCAATCCGTTTTATCTATCTTGGAATATTGTTCTCGGAATATGCGGCAGAATATTGGTACGGTGCATGCGTCATGGCAACACCGGATTGCTGTAGAAAATGTTGTTCTTTTAAAAGCCGCTTGCGAGGGGAATGATGAATTAACGAATCGTCTATTCGCCCCTGAATGTGATATTGACTGCGCATTTGGTCCTCAAAAAGGAAGGATTGATGCAACGGTTTTACACGATGCTGATCTCTTGTATGCTTGCTCCAAAGTCCCTGAAGTGAAATGGTCGCCCTACGAAGTCGCATCAGTGGCAGTTCGGGCAATAGAGATGCCTATGGGTGCGGCAAAACTTTCTGATAGCATGAAGAAATCTATTCATCGTGCTGTGGGTGATATGTCCGATGTTGAGCGAAAATCATTGTTCCTGATGATGTCCTTGGCAGATCAATTTCGTGCCGAGCAAGACGAGATTGATCAAGGCGTCTCTTTACTGTGTGAAGCTGATCAAAACGGATATGTTCGCACGATAGCGAAGGCTATCCGTGGATATACAAATCATGCACCTGTTGCGGTGGTATGTGCCGCACCATTTCACTTGGGTTCTGTTTCACCGTCGTACGAGTTATAAGTTATTGGAACTTTGTTAGATGTCAGATGTTTGCGAGTCGTAGAAATTCTGTAAACAGCAAAGGATATTTCCATGTCTCTTTCGAGCATACTCATTATTATACTTATTCTCTTCCTTGTCGGGGCATTGCCAGCATGGCCGCATAGTAAAAGCTGGGGCTATTGGCCGAGTGGTGGCTTGGGGACTGTTTTGATTATCATTCTCATTTTAATGCTCATGGGACGCTTTTAGAGTTCCGATAATGAAATTGTTTTGAATTTTTGAAAATCCCGCACCTGCGGGTTTTTTTCTGTTTATGGATAAGCAGGTGATAAAAAATTTGTTGTTAAAGTTTCAATTGCAAGGATTTGAGGAACTGTGCGTATTGCTAGAGTAGCAATTTTCCAATAAATTATAGGATTAACATTGTCAGAGTTCCCGTTTTGAATCGTTTTCTTAAATCATGTCTGATGCTAGGTGTTTTTGAATCATTGGTCGTATGCCCAATGATGGCCTCTGCGCAGGTCACTGGTCCCGCTGATGCTGGGCGGGTCGAAAATCGTATCAAAATAATTCCACCGGTACATACGATGAAAGCTCTGCCTAGGATCGGGGGTAAGGTCGAGAGTCAGTCCGCTCCACTGGGAAGTGATCAAATCACCTTCGTCTTAAAGGGAATTCAATTAAAAGGCGGCGAAGATATTTCTGATGGGAAAATACAATCTGCTTACGCTGAATTTATAAATCAAAAAATTAGTCTGGATAAAGTCTGGCTGATTGCATCACGCATTACAAATATCCTCCAAAATGAGGGGTATTTTTTATCGAGAGTTTATGTCCCTCAACAGGAAATTAACGACGGAACAATTCATCTGACCGTTGTTGAAGGGTATATCAGCGAAGTCAATTTAGATGAACAGGCCAAGAATAACCATTTTGTTTCAGAATGGATTAACCGCATCATCAATCAAAAACCTGTAAGAATAAAGGATGTCGAAAGTTTTTTATTGCGTCTGAATGATTTACCTGGTGGAAGTTACCGTGCTGTACTTGAACTTCCGCTTGATAAGAATGCACCCGAAGGCGCAACGCGCATCAGCATCTTGTCTGTTCCTCAGAAAATAAAGGGAAGGACGACCATAGACAATTTCGGGTCACGGTATCTGGGCCCTGTTGAAATCACACAACAAATTTCAGCGTCCTTGATCCCGAACCACAGAACTGATCTTACATTTCTATCGGCCATTCCTGCCAGTGAATTGAAATATGGCGGCATCACGCAAAATATTACTTTGGGATATTCCTTCGGTATGGATTTATCCGCGAGCCTGACAGGTGCGCATCCTGGCTATACACTGAAGGTGCAGAATATTATCAACCAATCACAAAACTATGGCTTTGGATTCACTTTCTATCCAATTCGTCAGCGTGATGAGAATCTATCTTTTAGATTAGGGTATGAAGGGCGCGATGTTGACTCCAAAATATTGGAAGATATTCCCCTTACCAAGGACCATATTAGAATGATCCGCGCTAGCGCAAACTATCAAAAACAAGATTCGAGCGGAGGGTATAATTTAGGAGATATAATTCTGTCTCATGGCTTGTCGCTATTTGGTGCAAGTGATGTAGGGGATGCAGACCTGTCGCGGAGCCAGGCGAAACCAGACAGCAAAAAAGTAGAAGCTTCCTATTCGCGCATCCAAACACTTCCTTATAATTTTTCAGGGGTGGTATCATTGAGCGGGCAATGGGCATCTGCTCCCTTATATGCCAGTGAGGAATTCGGGTTTGGCGGACAAAATTTTGGTCGCGCTTACGATAGTTCCGAAATCACGGGTGATAGCGGGGTCGCTAGCAGTTTTGAATTGCGTTACCAAGGACTGCCATCACGCTATAATATTTCTGTGATGCCCTATATGTTTTATGACATTGGTAAGGTTTGGAATAAGGACAGAGGATCAGAAGCCCCTGTATCCGCTAGTTCGACTGGGGCAGGGTTTCGTGTTGCCACTGATATAGGTTTGAATGCCAATTTGGGATTTGCCGTGCCCCTAACGCGGGATATTTCCACTCCGCTGAACGGGCATAAGCAAGGCCCGCGCTATATGTTCCAAATGTCATATGATTTCTAATCACTCTTTTTATTAACATTACGGGTATAAAAGGCTCTATAATATTTTCCTGACAGTGCCATGATTATTCTCACATGGTGAATAGAGAGAGATAATATGCAAAAAAGTGAAATCGTAGGCCTTACCTCGGCGGAAGCTAACCAAATTCTAAAATCAGAAGGGCATAACGAGCTTCCGGCAGAGGGAAAACGATCCCCATTCTCAATCGTGAAGGGGGTGATTGGCGAGCCGATGTTTGCGTTACTGATTACGGCTGCAATTATTTATCTGATTATTGGTGATTTGAAAGATGCGCTTGTCCTGTCTGGCTTTGCGATGATCTCTGTTGCCATTACCATTATTCAGGAATGGCGAAGTGAGAAAGTATTAGAAGCCCTCCGCGATTTAACAAGTCCCCGCGCATTAGTGCTGAGAGATGGAAACCCTCAAAGAATAGCAGGAAGAGAAGTCGTTCGCGGGGACATAATTATCTTGGCTGAAGGGGATCGAGTTCCGGCTGATGCTAAACTCGTAACACCTGATATTATACTGACGGATGAGTCTCTCCTGACGGGGGAATCAATGCCGGTTACGAAGAATGCCGATACCGACAATATGATTTATGCAGGCACATTGATTGTTAGGGGAAGTGCAAGAGCAATTGTTACCGCCACAGGGTTAAAGAGTGAAATCGGAAAAATTGGTCAGGCTCTCCATTCTGTTGAGATGGAGCAACCGCGCTTGCGTCAGCAAACCAAAAAGATTGTGATGATCTTCGCACTGATCAGTGGGGTGCTAAGCGGATTGGTTGTCTTGCTTTACGGCCTGTTACACCATGATTGGTTGCAAGGGGCTCTCAGTGGGTTGGCGCTCGGAATGGCGATGTTGCCAGAGGAGTTCCCGCTTGTTTTGACTGTTTTTATGGTGATGGGGGCATGGCGTATTTCCAAGGTGCATGTGTTGACACGCAAAGCATCCGCCATCGAAACATTGGGATCGGCAACAGTTTTATGTACCGACAAAACGGGGACATTGACCCAGAATAAAATGTCGATTGTTTATTTAAAGGCAGATGAACAAGAGTGGTCTGGTGACACAGCAGAGCATATCTCTCCTGAAATTATGCATCTTTTAAAATCAGGTGCGATGGCCAGTAAACTGGATTCCTATGATTCTATGGATATAGCCTTCTTTGAGAATCCTTTGTTGAAATCAGAAGGGGGGAGCCATTTAAAACCGGATTTTCAGTTCGGATTACAACCGAGTTTATTGATGATGGCAGAGGGGTATCAGCAAGATGATAAATCTTACAATGTTTTTGCCAAGGGAGCCCCTGAAACCATTGCTAAAGCTTGTCGTTTGAGCCCCGAACAAACCCAGAAGATCCTTGGCGATGTTGGAAATTTAGCCAAAAAAGGTCTGCGAATTTTAGCGGTTGCAGAAGCTCAATTGGCGGCTGGAATGTCTCCGCCAGATTCCGCAGATCAATTTGAATATCGGTTCTTGGGGCTTGTGGGTTTTGCCGATCCGCTCCGTGAAAATGTGCCTGCAGCGGTTGCAGAATGCCGCACAGCAGGGATTCGTATTATTATGATTACGGGAGATTTTCCTGTGACAGCCCAATCCATTGCGGCTCAAGCAGGGCTCAATCACAAAATAGTTCTGACAGGTGATGAGGTCGGAAAACTGGATGAAGCAGGGCTTCAGAATGCGGTTAAAACAACCAATATCTTTGCCCGTATTTCTCCGGATCAGAAACTACGCATCGTGCAGGCATTAAAGGCAAATGGTGATGTTGTTGCAATGACAGGGGATGGAGTCAATGATGCGCCATCCCTTAAAGCCGCTCATATCGGGGTTGCTATGGGATTACGGGGAACAGATGTGGCGCGGGAAGCATCATCGATTGTATTGCTCGATGATAATTTTGCGTCTTTGGTTCATACCATTGCATTGGGGCGCAGAATTTATGATAATTTGCGGAAGGCTATGGTTTATATTGTGGCAGTCCATGTGCCGATTGCAGGGCTTGCTTTATTGCCACTGATATTTGATAAACCGCTTATCCTCACACCCTTACTGATCGCGTTGATGGAAATGGTCATTGATCCTGCCTGCTCAATTGTTCTGGAGGCAGAGCAGGCAGAACGGAATGTGATGAAACGCCCGCCGCGCAGTCCGTCATCTCCGTTACTCACGTCATCCGCCTTATTATGGGGGGGAACACAGGGGGGAATTGCTTTGGCCATTCTGGGCGCAATGTGGGTCATTGCTCATCAAAATGGAATGACTGAGAAAGAAATCAGATCCCTGATATTCATCTCCCTGATTATCATTAATTTATCCCTCATTCTGATTAACAGGTCATTCAGTGCCTCTATCCTTAAAATATTTAAACATAAAAACCCTATTCTCGGTTGGGGGACGATTGGAATGGCGGTTCTTTTTGCAATTATTTTCTTCACACCGTTTTCCAAGGAACTATTTAACTTGGGCGATGTTCATTTCCATGATGTGATGTTTGCATTGCTGGCGGGCATTATCTCAATGGTACTTCTCGAAGGAATGAAGCCAATTTTTAGAGGAAAGGCCTTTAACTGATTTCAGATAATAGAGTTGAATGGCTATTTATAATGAGTGATAGACTCTTCGCAAAATCAGGTATACGGTTCTCAAAATACAATTTTAAATATCTATAAGTTTCCGACAGCACCCCCGCATTCGGACATACGCCGAGCCCCGTCGTGCGGGAGATGAAGGCTATTATGGTGAAAATACTTATTGCGGAAGACAATATCCTTCTTGCGGATATGCTTGAAATTTTTCTTGAATCTGAAGGGTATGAAGTCTGTGGAATTGCATCCACGGTCAATCAGGCCGTCATGCTGGCTGATTTGCATCAACCCGATATTGCGATTCTGGATTACAGATTGGCGCATGGCGAATTCGGGTCGCAAATACGCCCCCTTCTTGAAGGGGATCGCGGCATGGGCATACTATATGTATCGGGTGACTCGCTGAATACAATATTGACCAAAGCCGATGGCGATGCCTATATCCAAAAACCATATGCCATGAATGACCTTATTCGCGCACTTGGTATTGTTATCGAGATGAAGTCGGGTGTGGTTGTTGCGCCTTCTATGTTTCCAAGAGGGTTTAATATTTTAGAAAATGCCTTTGAATCTAAACTGGCAACGGCATGACCCGCACCATCGAAAGATTGCTCAGGCAGCAAGCAGCACTTGCTAATTTTGGAAGCTTTGCATTTGGCGAAACAGATTTACAAAAAATTCTGATGGAGGCCTCGCGCATTTGTGCGGAAAGTCTCAATGTTCCATATTCAAAAATTTGCCGTTACAGATCTGCTGAGAATGATTTGTTGGTTATTGCCGGATACGGATGGGAACCAGGGGTGATTGGACACGTCATATCTCAAGCAGATGAAAGCTCCACCCAAGGGCGCGCATTTATAACCGGCGAGCCTGTAATTCTTGAAGATGTCCGAAAGAATAATAGTTACAACCTCCCTGACTTTTACGCGCAACATCACATCATCTCAACCGTTGATGTTTTGATAAAAGGGTCTTGTGGGCCTTTCGGCGTGTTGGAAGTAGATTGTTCCGAACAACATACGTTTGACGAACATGATATAAATTTTTTAACAGGCTTCGCAAACGTGGTTGCCGAAGCCGCAGGAACTGCCGAACGGACAATGACTTTGCAGGCGGCTATTGTGCAAATGAAAAAACTTGTTGAGGAGAAAAATGTGCTTGCCGCAGAACTCCAGCACAGAGTTCGTAACAATCTGCAACTCGTCTACGGAATGCTGATGCGACAAATCGAAATTGCCGAAGGGAACGATAAAGAAGGCATTAAATCAATCGCCCGCCGTGTGATGAGCCTTGCCAATATTTACGATCATTTGCTGGGGCATGGTCTTGTTTCAACAATTGATTTCGGGGCGTATCTAGAATCTTTGTGTGCCAACCTTCATGCCTTTCAGGAAAAAGGCGAATTCGAAATCACACTTGTTTGTGAAACAGAAGAAATGTTTCTGGATTTGGATTTGGTTAGCTCTCTGGGCATTATCGTGACAGAGATTGCATCCAACGCCTATCTTCATGCCTTCCCAAAATCCGCAGGAACAATCAAAATTGTCCTCGTCCATAAAGACGGCAACGGAATTCTAACTATCTCAGATAACGGAACAGGCTTCGTGGCTCAAAAAGAAAGCAAACGCCACGGCATCGGCCTCATCAAACGCCTCATGGAACACGCAAAAGGAACCGCAGAATTAAAATCCGACAAGGGAACAATCTGGACATTGATGTTTCCGGTGGAAGAAAAGATAAATGGTGGCGGCGGAGGGATACGTATTTAATGAATAATTATTTGATATTAAATGACATTTATAAATCTAATTATTGTTTGTGCCCCCAAATGTGCCCCCAAGAAGTATTGTTGGAAAATATTTATGAATCATAATGTTTCGATTAACGATATACACATTACTCGCTTCCAGTAATTTGCAAAGGGAGCAGCGTCAATCGCTGATTGCAAGACCGCTTCTTTAAAAGAATGCATGTCCATTTTTTTAAGGCAACTATTCATCTGTGCTTCAATTTCGACAAGAGCAGGTCCAGCAAACACTTTGTATCGTTTGGCAAGGTCAAATGTTTCGAAATGATTTTTTGCTCGATCCTTATCAGTTTGAGTCCAATAAGATGGAAACTTTGTATAATAGCTCATTGAGTTTGGCTCACCAGCTAGACCCAGATTATATGTTGCAAATATCCATTGTTCATTAAAAAAGCGAGTATTATCCAAAAAAGGATGAATGAACTGGTCTTTTGCAACCCTTGCAAAATTTTCTCCTTTGCCATCCATATTGCACTCCCAGCAGCAAGGTATAAGATTTAAAGGAAGAATCGAGAACTGGGGAAAATGTGCTTTAGGCATAAAGTGGTCCAAGTTTCTAGGCCGACCAATTCCCCCACAAAAAGGGCATTGGCCGTTTGCTGAGTTTAATAAACTATCATAGACAGCTCTACCGGGATGCTTTCCTCGTAAATAATATTCGTAAAGATTTATAAATTCACTTTTTCTTAGATTTGCTGCAATAATTGGATCACCGATTGATGCTTGAGGAACAGTAAACAAATTACCTGCGATTCCAAGTGAGCGATAATTCTCGGCAATATCTGCTAGTTCGCCTGCTCCATCCTCTAACTTTTTTAGTAAAACAGTGTTTCTTTCAATCCCGTCTTTACATTCTTTTACTGATTGATCCCAACTAACGGACGGTACACTCATTCTAAGCATTGTTTACCTCGTCATCACGATTTAAAACCAACGCCTTGAGTATTGCACGCCCTTCAATGCCAATTTGTCCTTGATATTCTTCAAGGATTTCTGTGTAAGTTCCTCCCTTTTCTACAGATACTGTCAGCATATCGTAAAATCCGGATTTTATAGTTTCTAAACCAAAAATTGCTTTTGTTAGTACACCAACGTTCTCACCAAAAGTTTCTTCTTCTGGCCTCCTATAATTAATTGATGAACCAACGCGCGTAATATTCCATACACAAGATTTGGGTACTTCTTGCAGAATGACTGGAGAATGCGTTGCAATGATTGCAACTCCATTACGGTCATGCAGAAGGTCATTTAATGCACGAATAAATGCTGAAAGAAGAGGGGGGTGTAGGTGGCTTTCAGGCTCATCCAGAAGAATAAGAGTTTTTTCTTCTACTGTCGCCACCAATCTGGTTATTGTTAATAAGACAATCGCGTGTCCAGAACTCATGTTGTCTAGATATGGTTGGATATTAGCTAGGTATAATTTGTGAAATTCCTCAGAGTTTTGTTGTCGTGTTTTTCTAAAATGATCTTCTACATTTTGGAATATGTATTCAAATCCGTGTAACCCCATAAAATAGAAGTTCTCATCAGAACTTAATTTATGAATTGCTGTGTGCCATCGAGTTGTTTTTTCTTTGCTTTTAAAGCAATCAATTAAAGCAATTGCACAGTCTTCTTTAAGTTCTGAGAGTGTACGATGTTCTCCTGTCTTTCTTCGGTCTTTTAATCCAATATAAAAATAGCAAGTACCGTTTGATGGATCTGTTTGTTCAAATGGAGGTGTGAAAGGATCGAATGCACTGAAAGATACAGAAACTAAGCGGCTAAAAAAATCTTTGGAGATAGGAACTGTTTCAGACCATATTTTTTCATAGAAGTTCCCTCTAGATACGCTTGGGCTAGTGATAGCCTTAATCATGTCATTAAGAAGAGTTGTTTTGCCAGTACCGTTTCTTCCAATTATAGCGTGAATATTTGTACTGGGGGTTGAGTTAAGTAATACATCAAATTTTATTTCCATCCCTTGTATGTTTTTCTGCTCTTGGATGATAAAAGAAAAATTGAAATCTGTTAAAGGTGGCTGCCCAACTAACACTCTGCTGAATTGCCCTTTTATCACCGAAAGACTGATGTCTCTTAGCAAAGATGTTCTAAATACTTCTTCTTTCAGGTTTTCGGTGTAGCTATTGTTAAAAACTACGTCATTTAAAGACTTTAAAATATGCTCTTTAGTATCATTAGGAAGTAAAGACAAATGTTTGTAGTAATCAATTTCTTGTCCCAAGGAGAAGTATTGGTCTGGTAATGTCTGAAATGTATTAGTAAGTGTTTCGTATGTTGAACTTTTAGGGCGCTGCCCTTTAAATCCAATTTTTACTGAGCCTATGTCATGTTTTTGCCCCATATTATCATGTACAGACAAATGGAACATTGTCACAAATCTATGATCATCCCACCAGTCGATTTGAAGGTATACTGTGTTTATACCTTTTTCGGGTGTCTCTTTTCCGCGAGGAACTAATTGAAAGTTTAGCATATCTGATATTTCCAATCACTTTTTTTAGCCGCAATTTTATTTTTTCTGTCACAAAGATACAAATTAGATTAATGAATCTTGGTAATATGCCTTATGAAGTGTCTTTCCATCATGGACCCACATGGCTAGACCGAATGGGAAAGGTGCAGTCCCAACAATGGCAAAAACAATTCCTTTTAAGTCCTGTTGTGCTGCTAATGCATAATCCTTTGCTAGTGCTTCATCTAAACCGGAAGGAGTAGGAATAGGTTCTGGATGGGTATGCCATAGGCCCACACAGTGTAAACCCTGCTCAAATAATTCTTCACGCTCCTTTTGGATTTCACTAGGATCAAATTTAACCTCAGTTCTAGAAGATCTGACAGGTTTAATATTTGTAACTAATTTAATAGAAATTTCTTCGGACAATAAATTTGTAGAGAAAAGTTGCCCCATTTTTTCTCTTGAAAACATGCCTGTTTGCTGAAAACCAGATAATGTAGAAATTGCATTGCTATCCATTTTGAGATGCCAGTCTGCGTTTCGCAAGGAGTAAATCATAATCAATTGGCCCGTCTTGATGTAAAATTGAGTAATCTCTTATTATTGTATTTGAATCAGTGTCTGGTTGGGAAGAAGCTAAATCAGGTTTGTGTATCTCTACCCCATGCTTCTTGAAATAAGCGGCAGATTTTACGGAAGAGACTATTTCAGAGGACGTAATTTCCCCATCTATTACAGCCAAAGCCTTTTCCGCAGTAAGACTTGCCGCTTTCAATGCATCTGAGTAACCATAGGGGTAAAAGCCTGCCCCACATGCTGGTACTTTTATTTGAAGTTCATCTGACGAGTTCGCAGCTATATTTATTTTATCAAGAGGGTCGTTGATGGGCCACGGGTCATCCGGGAAAGTAATGACAACGTGAGATGCTACACCATGGACTTCAAGCCAAGTATGAATAACAGGAATGTTTCCTAAATGCTTTTCTCTCTCTGTTGAAATGAGCATTCTTACTTCTTGGTTTGCTGTGCAATCTAGAACCAGATCGTAGTCACCAATTTTACTCATTTTTATGCGCTGTACCGCACTTTCAAGTCGGCCATTTATATCGATATTGGGGATGTCACTTCTAATCCGATCAGCTAGCGATTCTGCTTTACTCCTACGCTCAGCTTTAACCCCTAACAAGTGGCGAGAAACGTTTTCTGTATTAAATAATTCTATATCGGAAAGATCGATCTTTCCTATTCCGGCTCTTGCAAGCATATCGGCAATAGGAGACCCAAGGGATCCACAGCCTAAAACCAGAACACGCTTACTAAGCCTATTAGAAAGGTTATCTAGGTTCTGATCACGTGCAAGAACCCATTGAGGATCAACCCTAGTTAAAGACAAAGGTAGAATGGAAACGGAGGCTAATTTCCCATTCCCTTTGAGCCAAATTACGTAAGTAAAAGTAACGTTATCTTGGACAAAAATTACAAGTTTTGCGGGTTGAGGGTTTCCCTTCTGTATATCAAACTCTAAGATTGCGGGGTCATCTAGATTTACTAACTCTTTTGTGAAGGCCAATACTGTCTTTGTAAGTTGAGAAAAATTAGATGGCCAATCAAATGGTGTCCATGAGGCGTCATCTGGAACAGGAATATATATGGCGCTGCCATTTACAAGCGTGCCTGTATCCCATCCATGATTTTTTGCCAATAATTGCGGTGAATGAATATTATCGCTGACAATAATTGTTTGGGTTTTTTTGCCATCACGTAATTTTCTTGTAAAAGATATAGTTTCTAAGGATGTTACTTCTTCATTGGTTGGTAGATATATATATGTGTTATCTATTTGCTTAGAAGATTTTTTTGAAGCGCCATGTTCTAGAACATATCGATTCCAATAAGATAGGCTTTCTGCTCGAAACTCTTTTTTTCTCCACGCAGGATTGCTAACATTATCAATAAATTGGTTTAGTTCTGACAAAGCTATTTTGATAGGCTCTATAATATCCGTAAGGCCATCTGGATATACAGGGAAGCCGATACATACCTTCCCATCCTTTTCAACATGAGGAATTTTTAGGTAGTTATCTGGAGCGAAGTAAAATCTAATTGGTTCAACTGGAGAAAAAGGTAATTGAACGCGAATTTTATCTCCAATAATGCCATCGAAAGATGCAGAGAGTTCCCATTCACAATAACTGGTATGTGAACACTTAGTGGGATTAGCTATGGAAAAACGCTCATCTAGCCATTTCTGAGCATTTTCAAATGGCATTAAGGACAAATTAGTACTCAAATTTCTTACTCGATTTTCTATCCTAAAGTGGTTGTGGACCCGACACGAACAGCTCGAGCGGGTTGAGTGTTCTCATCGGTAAGTATGGATTTGAAAACACCACTATTGGAGGGACGGCTTTCTTTCCATGCTTTTAGACCGGCGCTACCAAATACCTTTTGTATGTCCTCTGGCGCTGGGTCGGTACTGCTTTGATGAAGCAATGCTGAAATATCCGCCTCTAATTGTTCATGCCATCTCATGAATTCTTTTGCTCGTGCTCCATTCTCAAGATGCCATTTGTCCGCGAAATTTTCTTGATGTAACAATTTAGGATTCCAAACGCAAGGGAAGCCACTACTAGGATCATAGCTGATGTAATCTGGCATTTTTGCAACAACTTCCTGCACCACATCTATTGCCGAAAAAAATTCAAACGGGCGCGTTCTTAGTATTTCTGAATATGCGTGTGTTGCTAGTGTAACCAAGATAATTGAAATAGGCTGCAATTCTTTGGCGCGCTCTTCTTCAAACCAATACATATTGTCTCGGTGCAATTTAATAAGCTGTACCGTTCTTCTTAGAATGTCATCTAGCCCAATTTCTTTGGTGGGAATGGGAATAATTTCAGCAGCTTTAGCCGCTCTATCATTTGCTATCGATTCTTGTTGAAACGGAAAACGTTGATCTGCGTGATCACAAAACCATTTGGCAAAGTCGATAGGGTTGGTAGGAGTCCAACCCTTATCCTTATCACGTGCCCTAAAAGAAGACCCTAATGATTTTGTTGCGTCAGGCACCGCGGGTGTAACGTCGAAATAGTAAGGTTTCCCTTCATATTGTAATCTCCAACAACGATTTTTTGGTCTTGGGATTCCTGTTAATCCTTCGCGTCCTTGAAGCGCCTCGCCAAAGGTTTTGAACATATTCTCCGGATCCATCTTTGATATAGCTCCGTCGGTTAGGCGCACAACAATATCAATATCAAATTTTCCTGCTGGTTTTTTAATGGTCGTTTGTGTTCTCATTGATCCTTGAGGAATAATTGTTACGCCGCCCTCAGGTACGTCGAGTTTCTCACCAATCCACTTCCCAAGTTTATTGTACTCAGCTATAGCTTTTTGCTTATCATCTTCTGGTAGTTCCAGTCTTTGTAATAGCCCTACAATGAGTTTTTCCCATTGTTTCGCTTCTTTATTACCGGGACGCTGTGGGTATTTTACTTGTTGCATGATTTTCTCCTTAAATTTTAATTTCTGTATTTGTAATTAATTCGCGGATGCACTCTCGCGAAATCTCAATCGTTGGCTTGAACGCATAGTTTTCTTTGGAATTTGTCTCATAACAAACAAAATTCGCATGGTGCCGTGATTGCATTTTTTGACCAATTTTAAAAACCCCCGTTGTAGGGCAGCCTATAAACAGATGGATTTTTTTAACTTTCCACACATCCTGCAAGTGAGCTATGGCCTTATCCAGTGTATCGCTAAGGTTATTTATATCTCCACGTCTTGACAATGAATCTACACCCAACTCAGAAGTTGATATTTCTAGAGTAGGGCGCAAGTAATCTCCATCAAAGCAATCTTTAGGGAGGCGATCACTTGTAATTTTATAGGTCAATGACACTATTAAGTTTGCTTCATTCTCCTGACTTGTCTTATCTTTGATTGTTACCAGAGAGAAATTGCGTGCTGGTCCAGAAAGCCATCGCCATGTTGGTTCTGTTCTTACTGGTTGAAAGAGATAAGTCCCACCATCATCTCCAAAAATTTTTCCTGCTAAAACTAGGGCAGAAGTTCCATGCTTTGGGAAAATTGCCATTTTTTCCCTTTTGTTTTTGCTATTATTTGAGCGGAGATAGTTTTGGCACATCGCTATCTGTCCACTTTCAAATAAGGATGTCCAATATGCAGATGTGTGCGGATCGTATAATTGGTTACCAAAATCGAGCACTTTCTCTACTTCTTGGCTTGGTCTTAGTTGGCTTTCCCAAATCATCCCGTAAACATCATGAATATCAAATTGATGAGTTTGACCTGTAATGTTCCCTATAAGAGTTACTACACGCACCTCAGGATATTTTAGAGTGTTTAGTGCTTGCTCAACCGCTTTAATGTTGTCCATGCGGATTTTACGAAGCAATTCTACCGTGTAGCGTTCAGGGGCTGCACGATCAATGAGTCTGTGACATTTGTCACAAAGTAGTAGTAAGTTATCTTCATCATTACGTTTCTCAGGAGGCAATGGATGATTGCCTCTAGGGCCATCCAGAGATGCAGCCACAATATGTGCGATATATGATAAGTTACGATTTGTACCGTCGATAATATCACGTTTTAGATCGTCTGCGCATATTTGGCATCGCCAGCTTGCATTGGCTTCAACCCATTTTTTTGCTTTGGATGATATGTTTCCAAGCCTGCCTGTTATTTCCTCAGCTTGTTTCAGCCATGCGTTTATCGTTAATTTTTCAGCTTTTTCGT
The DNA here is from genome assembly GCA_001767915.1 of Alphaproteobacteria bacterium RIFCSPHIGHO2_02_FULL_46_13. Lineage (GTDB taxonomy): Bacteria > Pseudomonadota > Alphaproteobacteria > Micavibrionales > Micavibrionaceae > UBA1573. The sequence goes on from MEMI01000045.1 coordinate 120,295, forward strand.
AGCTATCATTATTTGATGGCTTTATTAAATGGAGGTCGCCATCAACTTCATACCAATAAATAACTGCTTTCTTATTTAGGGTTATAATTGAAGCTGTTTTTTTACCAAATTCGCCAGCTGCAATTAATGCCCAATTCGAAGATGGATCGTGTTTTGTGAACACACGGGAGGTAAACTTGTTAACGATGACTAGAATTTCTTTGGAGCTGGTAGCTAAAACAGCCAAATGATCTGCCATTTCGCTATCTGTAAGATAAATAATATCTTGTAGCGATGAGTTATCAGTTTTTTTATAGGATTCATTCAGTGGATTTATAACGTCACTGATCTGGGCAAAATTTTGCCCTGATATGGTACTCATATTTATTCCCTACCTATTCAAGGCTAATTTTTTGATGATTCTGATAATGATAGCACAAGACTGTAAAAATGTACCCTGCATTCGATTAAATTTGCAACTTGGGGCTGAAAAATAATTGCTTTATTTTTCTAAATTATAGAAAATAATTTAATTGTATTGATCGTTACATATTATTGCATAATGGCTGGTTTGGCGGCACAATGTAGTCGATTTGTCACGCATGGCAGATTGAGGCTTTTCATCCTCGTTACTAGCGGCAAGACACTGCCGGAAATGTGTCGTCACTCAGCTATGACTGGGTGGCGATGTCATGTCCAACGCGCAAGCAAAAAAGCATCGCGCCGTTTCTAGTAAGCGGATGAAAACACCCAGTCACCAGAGCAGGACAGCTTTGGTGACTTTTTATTTGGAGATTTTGATATGAGAGAACTTGTTTTGATTGCATCTGCATTGATCAGCATATCCAGTACAGTATTTGCAGAAGATAATTCTATAAATGGTTATATTAAAAAAGACGGGAAATATGTACAACCGCATTTCCGCTCCCGATCTGACAATTACTCGGAGAATAACTATTCGGCTAGAGGAAATACTAATCCATACACTGGAAAGAAGGGAAATGTATTGACCCCAAACATAACGCCGAAGCATCGTGAAAATACCTCCAAGGCTCCATCTTTAACACCAGCTTGGAATAACAACAAATATCATGGATCGTCTTATCGGAAGGCTCCGAGCGGGATGTAATTTTCTTCGGAAAAGGGTGATTTTGAATTTATCATTCTAATGCGTAAAAGAGTTTTTTATTAGATAGGCCATAACATTCAAGGTGAGATCATGTTTTTAATATTAGTTATTGTTCAGATGCTGTTTATGAGAATTTCTTGGTGGGTTTACTATTCTTACATGACGCAGCCAAGATACAATCACCCTGCTATATTTTGGAATCCGCTAGTAAGAACAATATTAATATGGGGGCCGTTCGTCGGAATAGCATCCTTATTTTTTGTTGCATTCACTATGACATCATCACCGTGGTGGTTTGTAGCATTTAGTATTATCTGGTGGATGATTGGCAGCAAGCTGCACAAGCCAAGTCAGACCGGTATCTTAATGCCAACTTTATCCGAGGACGGAATAACTATGGAAGCATTTACTCCAGATGAACTGATACAAGATATTCGACTACACAATAAACAAAATTCGGATGACAGGCTAAAACCAAATAAAGCCAAAAATTAAAAATAAATATTAAGAATGCGAGTGAATAGTTATGTCTATGCCACATTTATACCTTAAATGCGCTTCATGTAATGAGGAATGGTCGCTGGGTTCTCTGGTTGGCCGAAGTTCCTATCAATTGCCTGATGGGAGCTTGGCTCAACTTCATAAAACTCTATCGTGGTGTAATTCCTGTGGCTGTTATAGTCCCGTAGAAAAAATGGAAAGTAAGGAGAGCCTACACACAAAACTTGGTAGTCTTTTTGTTGATGCCTCGGAAGCAGAAAAATTCATTCATCCATTGATTCTATTCATCTTCAAAATATTCGGGAAGAAAGCCTGCGAAAGACTGAGAGATATTCAGCGAGAGGTAAGCGAAAATCAGGCCAGCTTGAAAATGCTTTCGTCACGCAAATCGCCGCCAAAGTGCCTTAATTGTGGCTCCACGGATATTAGTCACAAGTCGGCATTCGAGCCTCCTGAATATCATCCCAATTGTGGTGGAGAAGTAACGCGTCATGAGAGCAACGATCTGAGGATCATCTATCGCCTTCAACATAGAATATATGATGTAGAAGGACACTTTTTACATTTGAAAGAGTCATAAACCCTCAAGCAATGAATATACAGACCTTATCATAAGGCGAATCTCTCGAGATTCTGCCTTTCTTTTGCGAGTTGTGAAGCCATGAGTGATAGGTCTCCCGGTTGATTTCCCACCGTGCATACGGCAACGACCATTCTTCATAGCTGGGTTTCTACATGGATTTCCCGTTGTGCGGCAATGAGCGCCGCATTTTGGATGGTCTTCCAAAGCTAATCTTGCCTCGTGCATGGGGTTTTTAGTTTTTTTAACAGACTCCTCTTTCATTTTCTATTAGCCCCCGTCTGAACTGATCCATTAATCACTGCCTGTCCACCATCAGACACCTGAACATGTTGAACGGTCATAAACTGTTGTCCGCCACTGTGAAGCCTGTTTAATGTAATCATGCCTTTTTGGTAAACATCCATAAGTCTTGCCGCGCAATTTATAAGGCGACATTTTTCAACAGGGTCTCGCGTATTCCCCGCCTGAGCCATTAGATCAAGACTCATTTTGTGTATTGCAGCCATCTGGTGGGCAAGCATTTGCTCTGCACTGTTTTTTGCTCCTATTGTTTCCGCAGTATCCAGCGCCATGCTCAACACCCCGTTCTTGTGAGCCAGTTCAACACGGTCAATACTGGCATCAACTGTTATGCGGTCAGGGTTTTTGAGATTTTGCGTGAGGGCGGAAGAAGATTTATTATCTCTGTATATTAATTCTCCACCCATACCACGCTCAGGCATTTCTTCTAATGTCAGATGGTTTTCTGCTGATTTTTCAAGTTTTTGGGCAATCTCAAGCATTGAGCATTCTTCAAGAGTCTCTCCTGCGTTTTTACGCCGAAGTTTCTTTGCTGTTAATTTTGATGCATAAGCCTCTGCATTTGTGCCGACTTGGAAATCTGGGTTTATTTTCATTCTTTGTTCTCTTTCTCGGAAACAATGCTTTTATCCGCAACACCGCAACAAGTCTTGATTATCAATGGTTGCAGCGTTGCGGATTGGCTTTCTCTATCGCCACGTTGCGGATCATCCGCCACAGAAGGGGAATGTTGCGCATTTAGGTGTTATCCCTTGAATAATCCGCAACGTTCGAAACTGGCTCTATGCAAAGGTTGTTTGAATCATGTTGCGGTGTTGCGGATAAATGGGAGGAGTCGTCAGAAGGTATATACCTCTTGAAAGCGTCCTGGAACGCATCCAGCATAAACCCCTTTGGCGTTCGTCCAGACATACGGATTGTCTGCGGCTTGATACCAAATTCTCCAAGTCGTTTTGCAAGTTGACGGGGTGTTATCGGTTTTCCTTTATTATACGTTGCCCATGGTTTCATATCGTCCGCAGTCAATTCATCAATTAGATCAGCTGTTGACATACGAGAGCATCCTTTGGTATCGAAAATTTCCTTAATATCCATAAGGAGTTCAGTCGATAGAGATGCTGAATCATGCTCTATGCCTGAAATACCCAGCGCGGCATCCCTTGCCCTTTGAGGCCATTCACCACCAACATAATCGGCAATAGCCAAAAGTGGCTCCCAGTTATCTTGCGCACGGTCATTGAGTTCTTCCGGTAGAATGGGGCGGGAGCTCTCAATCGCTAATCCATTATCATCTGCATATCGTGCCAGTTTTGAAGCAAGGCGCTTAAATAGCCATTTATCGGCGTGCCTCAGGCGTTCGACATTTTCGTGTTTCAGTTTTCTGCGTAATTCCAAGACAATAGACCTGTCCATAAGCGTATCTGCCAATGTCCCAATACCGGAAATGGCCTTTGCCCCCCATGTGCTGAATTGTTGGGGTTCATAATCTTCGCCTACAACGCGGATCACATAGGCGGATTGTCTGGTATGGCCTGAGTTCAATATGCCTCTTATTTCTTCATTATCACGAAGAAATGCGTCAGCCTCATCAATCAGGAGAGTCGGGCTTTGCGCCTCAATTACACGATACACAGCAGAGGGTGAGATATTGGAAGCTACCAAAGGGCGGCGGGATAGTCTGCCTATTAAATCAAGAAGCTGCGACTTCCCACATCTCTTTTCTGGCGCCGTGATAACCGCTAATGGTGCGACTTGAACATTATCAATAAACCAAGTGAAAGCAATCCAGAGAGTAGTCGCTACAACTGTTTTATCGTCACAGACAATAAACCTTTTGATGGTATTATATATCTCGGTCAGAAGTTCTGCTCCATCGACAGGATTCTCCCATGGCTGTATAGTTGGGAACATATCAAAAGACTGCGGAGTAACCTGACGAGTAAGAGAGATTTCTTTGTCCAAAACACTTACACGAACACCCAGCGCCTTCGCCTCATGATCTCTTACCCTATCATATTCCAACGCAGAAAGTGATGCCAAACGGGTAATGACCTCAGTTTGTGTCTCCTTTGGTTTTTGTGCTGATGAAATGGCGAGTTGCACGGCTTCTTTATTATGCATGTCTGCCCCCTGAAAATAAATCATTGAAGTCCCCTGTAATGGGTGGAATAGCCAGTGAAGCACTTACTGCCATAGCGGCTTCTCTTGCCTTATTTAGTCCGATGTTTACTGGGCTATCTGCATCGTTATCCGCGCAGAGGGTTATCTCTATCTGTGGGAATTTCGATCTGAGTGCCAATGCAACAGATTTAAGATTTCCAGCATCAAATGCAACTGCAACAGCGGAGCCAGTTGCGTCATGGATGCTTGCGGCGGTCGCGTACCCTTCACAAATGCAAAGTATATCTATGGGATTTCCTATCACAAAATAGCATCCCTTTTTCCTACCTCCCGATAGAAAGCGTTTATTGCCATCCGCATCTATGAATTGCAGAGAGTGAAGCTGTCCCACATTATCCCGAATGGGTATAATCAATGCTTTCTTGTTGATCCTCAGTCCGTGATTGCGAACTTTTTTCCTTACTAGGTAAAGATGTGAATCAGGCGCTGGGGATGAGTTTTCCCAGATATAAAGGGCTTTATCTCGGGCTACCTTCCGTTTTGCAATTTCCTCTGCTTCACGCACACTTTTGATTTCTTCCATGCGTTGCTTAAACTGGATACGTTCAGTATGGCTCAGATTGTGATCTGCCTTTATACACCAGATATATTTGTTCCCTGTTTTCCACGATCCAAATGCTCCGGCGGCTAATCCGTCCACATAAAAAACATACCAGCCATTCAGGCTACCTTGCCTGTCGCCTTCCACATAAAAGCGGTGCAATTTTCCATCGGGGACGATAACCGCTTTTGTTGATAGCCCAGTGCTGTACATTTCATGTTTAAAAAGATCGACTTCCATATTATTTCTCCCCGCCATTTTTGTATTCGGGAAGAGTGGAAATGAATCGGTCGATCTCGCTTCTACGAACGCGGAGGCTTTTTCCGATTTTTACGGCGCTAATTTGCCCTTGGTTGAGGAGTTGGTAAAACTTCGTGTTCCCAATTCCGCCCAGTGCCTTTCTTGCATCCTCTTTACTTATTAATTCATCTTGCATTCTTCATTCTCCATTTGATTAATACGGAACTTCCGCGTTGATAGGAGAATGATGCAAGAGGCGATTATTAGGCGCAAATAAGTAGTTTCGCCTAATAGCTTAAAAAACCCTTATAAAGCAATAGATTGGATGATTTGTATTTTTAGGCGAAAAAAAGGCGAAGGCGATTTTGAAGCTGACTAGCCTTATTTTTAGATTAAGTCCCTTGATGGCTGAAAATTCTTTAAAATAGTCCCGATTGACACATTCGGCAAATATTTCTCCTTAATGTATGCTGCGATTTCTATTTTTTTAGGCTTCCTACCCAACTGCGTTTTCAGATGTTGGATGATTTCCTTACCGTGTCGATGATAGCATTCTTTAACAAGTAAAAAATCTGGCTGTTTATCTTCTTTTCGCAGTTTTAAGCTGATCAGTAATTCTAGTGGAGGCTCATTCAAAAATGCTTGCTGAAAAAATTTTACAATCTCTACAGGTTCAAAATACAAATTATTTGTATCGTCATATGAAATGGACTTAATCTTATTTGCGGCAATTTTCTCTCTCATGAAATCTTTAAGGGAGGTTCTACTTTTAGTAAGATTGAAATCTATGTTTTGATCGTCATAGAATACGTCTTCCCATTCAAAATTATCTGCCTTTTTAAGAGTTTTCACGTCCCATACAGTTTCAGAATCAGTCAGGATGAGACCTCTGTCATACTTTTTCAGAAACTCATTGAACTGGTAAAAAGTCCCGCCTTTTTGGGGAGTAAATCCAAGGTAAAGATTTGCTGCTTCGCTTAGCTCCCATATACTCTTGAAATCAACCCACCATTCATAATTTGGAGATTCTGAGTTTTGCGACTTATTTTTGTCCTGAGGCATTCCTCAATCCCTCAAGGAAACTGCCAGATTATCAGGCTGGGTTAGACCTTCATGCCCCAGTAGGGTGTGAGTTACTTGGTTCAGATTGTTTAAGCTAGGGTTGCCAGAGGGGGAGAGCATCCGCATAAGGCTTTCTTTTGGAATGTGGGTTTTCTTTGCAAGTGTCACAAAACCGATTGTGGAGTTGATATAGTCACGGATAAAAGCCTTGCCCGTTTGCACGTCTTCACTGTTTCCAGCAACAATCAGCGCAATGCCTCGTGTGAGCATTCCGCGTCTGAATTTTTTATCGCGCTGGGCGCGTTCGATGATTGTATCTTTAAAATCACGGGTTAAAGGCATATCCATTCCAATCCATTGAAATCCGTTAATGTTCATTACAATGCTAACATATATGTTATTATGATTTCCAGTCAAATATGGGCTATTTTCCAGATTTTTCAGATTGGTAGGCTTCCCAAAGGGCTTTTGCCTTCTCAATATCTTTGTCCTGCTTATGTTTTGTCCCGCCAATAAGCAGGATAACCAAATTTTTGCCGTCCATTCCGTAATAAAGGCGCAGTGCGGGCGTTCCGAATATGCGCCGCTCCACGACCCCAGCGCCAACGGATTTATGGTCCCCAAGGTTGCCACGTTCCATGCGGTAAAGGGCTTCTGTGACGCGCTGGGCATGGGTGGAAGGAATACGGGCAAACCAATCCCCGAAATGGTTTTTCCCCTGTGCTGTTATGTAGTGGACAATCCGCATTATACCCCGCTGTTCTTCGTACTGTCGATATAGTCTGCCCAGTCTTGCATCATTTTAGTGCGTTCTTCTATGAATTTGGCGCGGTCATAGGCGGCATCATTCTTGTTTCCCTTACTGTGGGCTAATTGAAGGTCGGGAACTTCATGGCGATAGCCAAGGCGTTCTTTGATTGTGGACATGGCAAGAGATCGAAATCCATGACCTGTCATTTCTCCCTTATACCCAAGGCGTTTTATCCCGCCTAAAATCGTGCCGTTACTCATAGGCTTGCGCGGTTCAATTTGGCTGGGAAAAACATAGGGGGTCTGAAAGATATTGGTGTCTTCTTTTTGTTCATCAAAAAGGGCAATGGCTTGCCGTGATAGGGGGACAAGGTGCGGTCTGCCCTTTTTCATGCGTTCGGCTGGGATATTCCAGACTTTCTTTTCAAAATCGAATTCGTCCCATGTGGCATTTATCAATTCGGATGTGCGAACAAAGGTAAGCATCAAAAGTTTTGTTGCCCGTATAGTTTGAGGGTAAAGACGGGCCTCATTCTTTTCCAGCTTGGCAAGAAATTCTGGGAGCTCGTCTGCGTCAAAAGCGGCATAATGTCCTCGTTTAAATGCCTCCAGAGTTCCGCGCAGGTCAAGGGCAATATTTCTGTCAGCTTTTCCCGTGCCAATGCCGTAGGCAAAAATTTGCTCGCAAGTGCCACGTGCTCTCCGTGCTAATTCATGTGCTCCACGTTCTTCCATCTTGCGAATGGCAGCTAGTAATCTTGGGGCGGTGATACTTCTAACGGGCAGATTGCCAATTTCTGGGAAAATATCTTTTTCTAGGCGGGTTAAAATGTCCTGCCCATGTTTCTCTTTCCATTTAGCCTTATTCTTAGAATGCCATTCACGGGCTAAAGGCTCAAAGGTATTTTCTGCATTAAGGACGGCTAAATGCTTCTGTTCCTTTTTATGGGCGCTGGGGTCTGTGCCGGATGCTAATAATTTGCGAGCCTGTTCTCGTTTTTCACGGGCTTCCCCTAAAGTGACCTCTGGATACACGCCCAGCGCCAGACGCTTCTCTTTACCGAGGAAGCGATACTTCATGCGCCAGTATTTTGAGCTATTCGGCATAATTTCCAGATAAAGCCCATTTCCATCTGCTAATTTGACTGGCTTCTCAGAAGGTTTGGCGGTTTTACATTTTATATCGGTTAATGGCATCTGGGGGCATCTCCGTTGGGGGCATCGGGGATATTCCCCCAATTGTGCCCCCTGTTAAATGCGTCTTTCAATGAACGCTTACGGATGATAATAACCCAATACGGCCTTAAACTCAAGCAAACGCAAGGGTTTTGAGGATGGTTATGAACGTAAATGAATGGGGAAAATATGAGAAATGGTGGCGGCGGAGGGATTTGAACCCCCGACCAAAGGATTATGATTCCTCTGCTCTACCACTGAGCTACGCCGCCATGGGTAAGGGTAATTTAGAGCGGTTTTATGCCGTATTGGGGGGGAGATGTCAAGCGGTGAATTTTTTTAGGCGGCTACAGCTTTTTTTAGGCTGGAAAGCGCGGTTTCTGTGATCCAGC
>MEMI01000046.1:0-6015 GCA_001767915.1 Alphaproteobacteria bacterium RIFCSPHIGHO2_02_FULL_46_13
GATCGCCAACTCGACGAGGGTAAAGCCGCTTTCAGCATTTTTTGCCGCGGGGGCTTGTTTTGTGGATTGTGTCATGTGAAAAACTCCATAAGTTGTATTAATGACGTTCAGAAAAATCCCCCCGAACGGAAGGCACAAGCAGTATAACTTAAATTTCAATTTTTGCTACCCCGCAAAAACCATCTTATGGTGATATTCGACATAAAAATCATGACATCCAGAAACGCAGATCAGTTCGGGACGAAGACGCTACGCCTCGCAAGAACCTGCAATGCAGTAAATCGAATCGCTCTAAAGAGGGGGATAACAATGGGTTTTCCGCGTAAAGCTGGCCTATCCCGCAACTTACCACTCGTATGAATATGTTGAGGGCAAGAAATAGCCATAGCTATTGATAGGAATTTTGACTTGGTAGGAGAAAAACTCGCATCCACTAATCTATGCAGACAACAACCTATTCACCCGCCGCTGGATGAGCATTTTTGGGTTTTGATCTCTGAAAACCAAATCATTACAATCCAAGAATCCAAAAAAATAAAAACCCCTCGACTTCCGCCAAGGGGTTTTTGAATTGTTTGGGAAAACGAACTATTGAACTTTAACGTAAAGTCCACAAATATTACCAACGTTAGCTTCCTGATAAACACCCGCTACAGTAGCAAGGTTCGCACAGGTTGTCGCAGCAGTAGCTGCCCCAAGCCCCCTTACAGAACCAGTATTTGGCTGACCATCATCTAGTTTACGATCAATGCTAGCCGCCTGAGCTGGTGTGAAAGGCACAGTTCCTGCTGCCGCAACCGCACCAGCAGCGTTAGCCGCTACAATATAATGACCAGGAAGAAATGCAAGGGCAGTTCCCGTTGCAGCTGTAGGAGCAACAACCCCATCAGAATAACCAAAGTTCCAAACACCACCAAGAGGAGTGGTTGGATGAGAAATACCATTCCCCAAAGTAGTACCTTGCAATGTCATTCCACCTACGAATCCAGCGGAACCCAATTGAGCCAGAGCCGATGCTGCTTCATGGGTACCAAGCGTAGCAACCGCTCCTGGGTTATTTGCCGTTGCAGTCTGCACAAAGCCATCACCATTACCAATACCACCAGCACTACCAGCACACAAACTAGATGCGGCACAATTAGGAAGTCTAGCGATTGGACCAAGAAGGTCACCAGGCATAGCGCCATATTTATCACGGAAACCACTTACACCAGATTCAATAGCTTTAGTTTGAGCTACAGTCGAAGACAAGCGAGCGTTATTGATAAGCTCTTGTCCTTTAAGAATACCACCGATCAGAAGACCGATAATGATCATTACGATCGCCAACTCGACGAGGGTAAAGCCGCTTTCAGCATTTTTTGCCGCGGGGGCTTGTTTTGTGGATTGTGTCATGTGAAAAACTCCATAAGTTGTATTAATGACGTTCAGAAAAATCCCCCCGAACGGAAGGCACAAGCAGTATAACTTAAATTTCAATTTTTGCTATTCTGCAGATACCAACATAAACGGTTTTTGATTAACAAAGACTTACTTTTTTGGGTTTTATTGATCATCATGACAAATTGAGAGGCATCATTTGTCAAAATAACACGACAAAGAAACCTTATTACAAGGTATATCAGAGAATCAGAATAATCATGTTCGATTTACGCCGCCAACCCGCGCCGCAGGAAATCAGCCATCCGTCTGGCAAAAGCGGTCGGATCATTCACTGGCTCCCCTTGAATGATTCGTGCCTGATCCAAAAGAAGGTCAGCCGCATCACAAAGTGCCATTGATTCTGTGGAGGTTCCGGTCATTGCGTCCAATTGATCAATCAACGGATGGTCAGCATTGATTTCCAGAACGGGTTTTGTTTTGGCATCATAATTCTGATTGGCTTTTAAGATACGGGTCACATTTAAATCAGCATCTTTATCAGCCGCCACCAAACAGACCGGCGAATCCGTTAAACGATCAGATACGCGAACATCACTAATCCATTCAGATAAATGACTTTTCAGGAAGGCAACCAGTGCGGAACGGGTTTTCACCTCCACCACCTCATCCCCCGCTTTTTTATCAGCAACGGGGAATTTTGACAGGTCAATCGCCCCTTTGGTGGCAGATACAAATTTCTTGCCCTTAAAATCCATGACAATCGGCAACCAGAAATCGTCAATTGTGTCAGAGAAGATCAAAACCTCTAACCCACGTTTTTTAAGCCCCTCGATTTGCGGAGAATTCCGTAAACTATCGGCATTTTCACCCGATATATAATAAATAGAATCCTGCCCCTCTTTCATGCGAGAGACATAATCATCTAGAGACGTCATCTCCAGCGAATGGGTCGAATGGAATTTGGCGATTTTGAAAATATCGTCACGATGTTCAGGGGCATCATATAACCCCTCCTTCACCACCGCCCCAAACTGCATCCAGAAAGCATAAAAAGCAGTCGCGTCATTACGGGACAATTTTTCAAGATCACTTAATATATGCTTGGCAACGCCCGAGCGGATTTTGGAAACAATCGCATTTTCCTGCAAACTCTCGCGACTGATATTCAGCGGTAAATCCTCACTATCAATCACACCACGCAGGAATCGTAACCACGGGTAAACCAGACCGGAACAATCATCTGATATGAAAACACGGCGCACATATAAACGAACGCAATGTTTACGGCTCGGGTCATATAAATCCCACGGGCGCAAATTCGGCACGAATAATAATGCCGTATATTCAATTTTACCCTCCGCACGCCAATGCGCCGTGAGTAAAGGAACGTCCGTCCCGAGAGAATTAGAGGTAATCGAGAAAAATTCGTTATAATCGGCCTCAGTTATCTCCGACTTTGGCTTCATCCAAAGTGCGGACGCAGAGTTGACAGGCTCAGTCGCATCTTTCCCGACATAAACAGGTAAATTGATGTGATTTGAATAGGTTGTGACTACCATCTTAATCTTTTCCTCAAGGAAAAAATCACATGCTTCGTCTTTGAGCTTCAATTTTATGGTCGTGCCGGAGGTCGTTAAAAGTTGTGCCGCTTCCTCTTTGGTCGCTTCACGAATGGCAAAACCATCATTCCCCGTTGACGACCAAATCCACACATCATCTGATCCGGCACGGCGTGAAATCACATCAACAGAATGCGCAACCATAAAGCAAGAATAAAACCCGACCCCGAATTGCCCGATCAAACTTGGACTTCCCGCAGCAGAACTCTGTTTCAATTGTTCCATCAAGGCTTTAGTGCCCGATTTTGCAATCGTCCCTAAATTTTCAATCAACTCCTCACGCGTCATTCCGATACCAGAATCCATGATGGAGAGAACACGTTCTTTTGTATCCGGCACGATGCGGATTTCATAGCCAGAGTGTTTTTTGGCGAGCGCTGGATTCTGTATCGAATCGTATCGCAACCGATCACACGCATCCGCCGCGTTCGAAATTAATTCACGAAGAAACACATCCCGATTGGTATAAAGGGCATGCGTCACAATTTCCAAAAGGCGGGACACGTCCGCGCCGAAGTTCATATTTTCTGTTGTCATGCTGTAAACCTAATCATTATTTCGAATTTATCAAGTGGCTATAGGGGCTTACGCTTTGCCAATGCGGCGAATTTCCCAATGCAAATCCAGACCGAAACTATCCATCGCGCGGCGACGGATTTCTTCGCCCAGATTTTCAAGGTCGGCACCAGTCGCCCCGCCGATATTCATCATAAAATTAGCGTGAAGATCAGACATTTGCGCCCCGCCAATTCGAAGTCCGCGTGCGCCGACTTTATCAACAATCTGCCAAGACTTCGTACCTTCGGGCAACCCTGCCGCCGCCAACTCATCCGGTTTCGGGTTGGCAAAGGTTGACCCGCCTGTTTGGGAACGGATCGGTTGTGTCGCCGCACGTTTTTCACGAATGGACGCCATATGCGCCAATATCTTTTCAGGCACATCGCGTCCAGCAGCTTTTAAAACAGCCCCCGTTGCAATCCACCCCGTTGGAATTTCGGAATAACGATACGCCATTTTCAAATCATCGGCGGTTAAATTATGCAACTCGCCATCACGATCCACGAATTGAGCAGTGACCAGAATATCCTTAATCTCCCCACCATACGCCCCCGCATTCATGGCGAGTGCGCCGCCGATAGAACCCGGAACACCACAGAGAAATTCCAAACCCGTTAACCCCGCCTGCGCGGCAACTTCGGCAGTATTGACATCGAGCGCGGCGGCACCCACATGGACAAGACCATCATCCAAAGATTCAATCCCCGCAAATTCCCGTCCCAACCGAATGGTAACGCCCCCCACCCCGCCATCGCGGATGATGGTGTTGGATAGAACGCCCAATACCGTCATCGGAATATCTTTAGGACACTCCGCCAAGAAAGTTTGCAAATCTTCAAGGTCAGCAGGCTTAAACAAAACCTCCGCCGTCCCCCCCGCGCGAAACCAACCGACGGCACCCAATAGCGCATTGGACGTATAACGTCCACGAACGGAAGGAAGAGTATCTGATTTCATTTTTTCTATGTTCATTTTTTCAATTTTCTAAAGTAATTTTTTTAGCCACTAAGACACTCAATCTTTTCAAATCCCTCGCCCCAACGGGGAGAGGGTTGCGAAGCCTTAAGCCGTAAGGCTTTAGGCGAAGCTGGGTGAGGGGGCTACTATACTTCAAGAAACCAACCCTCTCGCCCCCTCACCCGACTTCGGCTAAGGGGCTTCGCCCCCCAAGCCTACGTTGCCCTCTCCCCCACGGGGCGAGGGAAAAAGACCATGAAAAAAATCTAACCTATGCACTCATCTTTTGTTTCTGTAATGCGTCCAGTTGATCCGGCAAATCATGCGCCCAATATGTAATACTTCCCGCTCCCAAACAAATCACCATATCACCAGCTTCGGCAATGCTCGCGATTTGTGCCGCCAATAAAGATGAATCAGGCATCACATCCACATGGCGATGCCCGTGGGATTTAATGCCATCGACCAAAGACTCTTTGCTCACACCTTCAATCGGTTGTTCACCTGCTGCGTAAACGTCTGCCACCAAAACAACATCGGCTTCGTCAAAACAGGTGCAAAATTCATCGAATAAATCATGGAGGCGTGAATAACGGTGCGGTTGCACAACAGCAATGATACGCCCTTTGCCGTCACCCACAGCCTGACGCCCTGCTTTCAGGACGGCGGCAATTTCAACAGGGTGATGACCGTAATCATCAATCACGGTAATACCGCCCGCCATCCCCGTACGGGTGAAGCGACGTTTCACTCCTTCGAAGGTAGAAAGCGCATTTTTCATCTGGATTGCGGTCATGCGTAATTTATAACCAATGGCAATCGCCGCCAACGCATTCTGGACATTATGAATTCCCATCATCGGTAGGAATACATCCGACAACACCAATTCACCATCATTGATTTCAACATCAAACAAACTGCCCATCACCGATGAACGGATATTCACCGCGCGCACGTCGGCCTGTTTATTGAATCCGTAAGTGACAATCGGACGGTTTTCAATTTCAGGGATCAATCCCTGCACCACCGGATGGTCAATACATAAAACAGCAAATCCATAGAACGGGATCCGTTCGATATAATCCAGATACGCCTGACGCACATTATCAAATGACCCGTAATGTTCCATATGCTCTGGGTCGATATTGGTGACAACGGCAACGGTTGCGGGCAACATTTTAAATGACCCGTCACTCTCATCCGCCTCAACCACGATCCAGTCACCATTCCCGAGACGGGCATTGGTTCCATACGAATTCACAATACCGCCGTTAATAACAGTCGGGTCAATATCCCCTGCCTCTAACATCGCCCCCACCAAAGAAGTGGTTGTGGTTTTGCCGTGCGTTCCCGCAATCGCCACCGCCCATTTGAGGCGCATCAGTTCAGCGAGCATCTCGGCACGTTGCACAATCGGAATCCGTTTGGCACGCGCTTCCATGAGTTCTGGGTTATCTTGTTTAATGGCGGACGACACAACAACCGCCCCCGGCAATTT
>MEMI01000046.1:6035-13152 GCA_001767915.1 Alphaproteobacteria bacterium RIFCSPHIGHO2_02_FULL_46_13
TCCGCCGCGTGACCGATTTTGACATTCAACCCGCGCGCGCGCAGACGATCGACATTGTAATTTTCGGTCAGGTCACTGCCCTGAATATCATACCCCAAGACGGCCAAAGCCTCGGCAATACCACTCATGCCAATGCCGCCAATACCAACAAAATGCAAAGTCCCGATTTCTGGGGGAATATGTTTCATTCTTCAATCCTTATATTAAAGGATAGATATGGCAAAAAACGCCCAGATTCTCAATTGAATTCGGCAATAATGTCGGCAAGCCTGTGGGTGGCATCAATCCGCCCTTGGTTTTTGGCGGCGTTGGCTGCTTTTTGGAGGGTTTCTGGGGATTCTAATAGGTTCTGCAAAGTCAGTTTTAAGGCCTCAACCGTCAGGTTTTTCTCTAAAACCATCCACCCGCCACCGGCTTTTTCGACCTGTTCGGCGTTAAAAACCTGTTGATTATCCCTGTTCCATGGAAAAGGAACGTAGATCGCAGGGCGTCCGGCGGCGGTCATCTCCGCCACACTACTCGCCCCCGAACGGGTGATAAACAGGTGGGTCGCCTTAATCCGTTCTGGCATATCGTCAAAGAAAGATTTGATTTCGAAATCCAACTCCGTTTGAGAATAAATGGCGCGGACGGCATCCACCGCATCAGGGCGTGATTGTTGAATGATATTTAAACGGCGTTGTAATTCAACAGGCAATGCGGCAATTGCCAACGGCACAACATCACTAAAAACCTTCGCCCCTTGTGACCCGCCGACAACCATGATGGTGATTTTACCGTCAAGTGACGGGTATGGCACGATGGATAAATCGGCAATCGCCTGACGCACGGGGTTGCCCGTAAATATCGACTTGGCTTTTAATTTATCGGTTAAACCAACCGTATGTTCGTATGATAATGCAATTTGACTGGCCAACGGCGCCAATAATTTATTCGCCAAGCCAAGGATCGCATTTTGTTCGTGCAATACAGTCCTCACACCCAATAACTGCCCCGCAAATAAAGGCGGCGCAGACGGGTATCCGCCAAACCCGACAATCGCAATCGGCTTTATATCGCGCACAAGTTTGATCGATTGAAATAACCCTCTCAACAATTCAACCCCGCCCACAATTTTGCCCATGATGCCGTTGGTATAAGTTCCCGATGCAATAATATGGCGCGGAATAGTTGCGTCCAGTCCTTCAAAATATTTTAATCCGCGTGTGTCGGTTGCGATTTCGATATGGTATCCACGGATCAATAATTCTTCAGCCAATGCGCGTGCAGGAAAAACGTGACCACCTGTGCCACCTGCTGATAATAAAATTGTTGGCATTGTATCCATCATTTATTTTCCTCTTAATCTTGCACCAAGGGACATTCCGGCACGCGCAATCGATGTTCTGGCCTCGCGCCGTGTGAGGCCAAGCACAACACCCATCCCGAACCCCATCGCCAAAATGGATGACCCGCCATAACTGATAAACGGTAACGTCATCCCCTTGGTCGGGAGGAGATGGAGGCTCGACCCCATATGAACAAAGGCCTGTAACCCGAACATACTTAATATACCACCTGCCGCTAGAACGACAAACATATCATTACTTTCCATCAGACGCCCGAACCCGCGCAGTAAGATAAAGGCATAAACGCCCACCAAAGCCAATGTCGCAAGCAACCCCAATTCCTCGCCCGATACTGCAAAGATAAAGTCGGCGTGAACGTCGGGGATACTGTTTTTAACTGTTCCCTGCCCTGGCCCCATTCCGAAAAAACCACCATTGGAAAAAGCTTCCAATGATTTATCAACCTGATAAGTATCTGCCGTGCCATGCGGATTTAAAAATTTATCCATACGCACCCGAACGTGATCAAAACTGTAATAAACACAGACAACCGCAACCGATGACAAAATCGCCATCATACACAAATACCGTAACGGCAATCCCGCCATAAAAATTTGCGCGGCGAACATGCAGGTTAAAACAGCCGTCATCCCGAAATCTGGTTGAGACATTAGAAGAAAAACAATAAAGGCATAGATCAGCGCACTAAATAAATTTCCACGAAAATCGGGGTTTTTCTTTTGATGAGAAATCAACCATGCCGACAGAATGGCAAAGGCTGGCTTGATAAACTCGCTCGGCTGCAATGAAAATCCAGCAACATTAATCCAGCGTTGCGCCCCTTTGATATCAGGCCCCACAAACGGGACAAGAAGCATTAAAAAAACAGTTCCCGCAAAGACAATCGTCCCAATCCGACGAATCCACAAATGATCAAGAATAGAAATTCCGACCATAATGAATAAGGACGGCACAACGAAAATCATGTGACGCATAATAAAATGCGAATGGTCTGACCCTATACGGTTGGCAACCGACGGACTGGCCGACGTCACCAATGCAACCCCCACAACCATCAATACCAATAGGCAAGCCAGAATAGAACGATCAACCGTCCACCACCACCGCGCAATCGCCGAATGGTCGGTACGGGCAAAAAAACTAGTCAGGGATTGAGAGGTTGGCATAAATTTTATCCCCTTGCTAAGGTTGTGACCAGATCAACAAATAAATCGCCACGATGTTCGAATGATTTAAACTGATCCCATGATGCACAGGCGGGCGATAACAACACAACCCCCGCTCCGTTATTCTGGGCATTCTGATGCGCCGCCATGACCGCCACATCCAATGTACCGCATTGTGTAAACGGTACACCGCGCGCATTTAACCATTCCGCAAATTGCGGCGCAGCCTCACCGATCAAATAAGCATGTTGTACACGCTTCATATATTCATCCAATCCGTTCAGGCCGCCTTCTTTCGGTTGCCCGCCCAGAATCCAGTGAATTTCATTAAAACACGCCAGCGCCCGCGCCGTTGCATCGGCATTTGTGGCTTTGCTGTCATTGATATATTGAACGCTGTTGATGGTTGCCGCCAGATATTGACGATGCGCCAATCCACCAAAACTCATCATCGCCTCAATTATTCTTTGCGGCTCAATTCCATACACCTGGCGAATGATGGTATAGGCACAGGCAATATTTTCATGGTTATGACGACCACGCAGATGTTCGAAACCGTTTAAATCCGCGATCAAAATCGCGCCCTCTTCGCGCATCTCGTATAACTTGCCCTCTTCCACATACGCACCTTTATCCAAGCGTTTCTGGGTGGACACAGGGACAACAGACCATACGCCATCGTCTTCTAATTCTTCGGCAATGTCGAAACAATCTTCGGTATCAATGCAAATGACTGCAATCGGCTTGCGCTCACGCTTCGGCGGGTTTGAAAAAATCTGTTTCTTGGCGTCAATATAACCCTGCAACCCGCCATGACGATAGAGATGGTCGGGTGTGATATTCAGAAACACTACGCCCACAGGCTGGAATGACTGGGATAATTCGGTTTGATAGGATGACATCTCCAGAACATAAGTTCCCTCCGCCCCCATCGGTTCTAAATCCAGCACAGGAATCCCGATATTCCCCCCGACTTGGGTCGGACGAAATTCTTTCAGAGTATGCCCAATCAACGCCGTGGTCGTAGATTTCCCGTTTGTTCCCGTGACCCCGATATAGTCCGCATCCGCCTGCACCATCGATAATATATCAACATCGGAAATCATTTTAATCCCCTCCGCCCGCGCACGAAGGGCAACAGGGTGCGGTTCAGGGTGAGTATGCGCAATACCGGGCGACCAGACCAGAAAATCAATCGTCTCTTTGGTGATGCCTGTCAGGTCAGTACAAACAATCCCCAAAGTTTCCGCATAATCGCGGGATGCTTGGTTATCATCCCACGCATACACATGCGCCCCTGCATTTTTGAGCGACAACACGGTTGATAGACCAGTTTTGCCCAGTCCCATCACCGCAATTTTTCGTCCCGCAAATGCAGATAGATTAATCATGTTTTATCCCTAACGCAGTTTCAAAGTCGATAATCCGATCAATGCCAACACAACAGCAATAATCCAGAACCGAATAACAACAGTGGATTCAGACCACCCTTTTTTCTCGAAATGATGATGAATAGGCGCCATCAGGAAAACACGTTTACCGCGGAGTTTAAAGGACGCCACCTGAATAATCACCGACACGGTTTCCATGACAAAGATACCGCCGACAATCGCCAACACCAATTCATGTTTCACCATGATTGCAATCGCGGCCAACACACCGCCCATCGACAAAGACCCAGTATCGCCCATAAAAATCATCGCGGGTGGCGCATTAAACCACAGGAATCCCATCGCCCCACCGACCAAAGCACCGCAGAGAATAGACAGTTCAGCCGTCCCCGGAACATAGGCAATTTGCAGATATTCGGAATAATCCACCCGCCCGACCAGATACGCAATCAACCCGAAACACGCCGCCGCAATCGCAATCGGCACAATCGCCAAGCCGTCCAAACCATCTGTTAAATTCACGGCATTGGACGCCCCGATCATCACAAAGGCCGCCCACACAAAAAAGAATGCCCCGAACGGAATGAAGTAATGTTTGAAAAACGGAATCGCAATACTTGTTGCAATATCGGTCGGTAGAAAATGCACAAAGCCATAAGTCGCCACCAAACTAATCACCAATTGCCCCACCAGTTTCTTGCGACCTGATAAGCCATCCGTATTGCGTTTGGTGAGTTTCAAATAATCATCCCCAAACCCCAACAACCCGAACCCGACCATCACCAACAAAGCCAACCACACAAACGGATTAGCAGGATGCGCCCATAAAATGGTACTGAGCGTCACACTGATTAAAATCAACAACCCGCCCATGGTTGGTGTTCCCGCTTTTTTAAAATGCGTCTCGGGGCCATCGGTGCGGATGGGTTGCCCTGCCCCTTGCAAAGATTTCAACCATCGGATCATTGCAGGGCCCATGGCGAGTGACAGCAAGAACGCGGTCACAATGGCGCCGACCGTCCGAAATGAAACATAGTTGAACAGGTTAAACCCTATCCACACATCTTTAAGGTCAGCAAGGAGTGACAACATCTTGATTACTTCCTTTCAAGTGTAGGTTGATTGGCGGAGTTTGTAGCCTTAACGGGCATCTGGCGCAAGGCCTCGACCACCAATTGCATTCTGGGTTTATCCCCGCCGCCGCGCGACCCTTTGACCAACACGACATCCCCGGGAACAAGCACCTCCGGCACAATTTGCGCCATTTCAGGGGCTTCGTCACGGTGCGCGCCACGATTTTGTTCGGGAAGCGCGTCATAAAGGTTTTTCATCAATGGCCCGCAAGTATAAACCAGATCAATCCCCGCGGCTTTGAGCGGCAGTTCCAGATCACGGTGCATTTTTGCAGAATCTTGACCCAGTTCATACATATCACCCAAAATCGCAATACGGCGACCACCACGACCCGGATCAATCAGAGCCATGACTTTAAACGCCGCCTGCATCGCAACGGGGGATGCATTATAACTTTCATCAATCAATGTGATAGGGTTGCTGGCATCACCAATGTTAATCAGTTCCCGCTTCCCGCGCCCTGCCACAGGTTCGATATCACGAAGCGCCGTAATCGCTTTCGCCATATCGCCACCCATCAATTTAATGGCGAGCAGAACAGACATGACATTCATCGCATTATGCGGCCCTGCATCTTTCATCGAGAATGTAAAATCCTCACCCAGAATATTGGCCTTGATTTGCGTTCCGTTGCTGGCGACCAGACAATCCAACAAGCGGGCGTCCGATCCCTCTTTCGTACCGAATGTAAAAATCTTGGTAATCCCTTGACGTTTTGCTTCACCCACAATCACATCGAATTCCGCATTATCACGGTTCAAAATCGCAATACCGTTTTTATCCATGCCCGAGAATATTTCGGACTTGGCCTTGGCAATGCCTGTCAATCCATCAGGGAAATGTTCGGTATGCACGGGTGCAATTGTGGTGATGATCGCGATATGAGGTTTAACCATGGCGGACAACGGCGCAATTTCATTGGCATGGTTCATGCCCATTTCAAACACACCGTAATCACACCCCGCATCCATCCGCGCCAGTGATAACGGAACACCCCAATGGTTGTTCAAACTTTTTTCACTGTAATGGGTAAAACCGATGGATGAAAATGCACGACCGAGCATCTCCTTCGTGCCTGTTTTTCCGACACTTCCGGTCACACCGATGATTTTTGCACCTGTTCTGGCGCGTGCCGCAATGCCTAAATCCTGCATGGCTTTGAAAGTATCTGCAACCATCAACACTTTGTCCGCTGGCACACCTGCGACTTCATGGTCGATGACCACTGCCGCCGCACCCTTGGCGATTGCATCGGCGGCGAATTGATGTCCGTCCATTGCGTCCCCGCGAATGGCGATAAACAAATCCCCTTTTTGAAGGCTGCGGGTATCAATTGAAATCCCTGTTGCAACCCACTGGCCTTTTGCAGTGCCCTGTGTTGCTTTCGCGGCTTCAGATGAACTCCATAAGGAACTCGTAACAACGTGTTTTAAATGTGCGTCAGTCATGAAAAGTACTTTCTGTGCTTTAAGGTGCTAGTGGTAGAATTACTTGAAGAAATGGGAGATAGCAGATTGAGTTTCGGTGAGGTCGTCAAAAGGTTCGGTATAGGTTGCAAAGATCTGTCCCTGCTCATGGCCTTTACCGGCCACAACCAAGACATCTCCTGCCTGTAGATATTGAACAGCTGTCTGAATGGCCTTGCGCCGCCCAGCAACTTCAGTGGCGTTTGGCGCCCCTGTTAGAATTTCGGAACGAATAATATAAGGATCTTCGCTCCGTGGATTATCATCGGTGACGATGGCAATATCGGCAAGACGTGCGGCAATTTCGCCCATCACCGGACGCTTGCCCTTATCACGATCACCGCCACATCCGAACACACAAATCAACCGACCTGCGGTGTGCGGACGAAGGGCGTTGAGGATTGTTTCCAACCCGTCAGGCGTATGTGCATAATCAACATAAACGCCCACATCTTTTAACGGGTGCGGCACAGGTTGCAAACGACCGACAACACCTTCCAATTTCGGAAGAACAGCCATCACATCATCAACCGTGAATTTGGAATTGGCCAATACCAAACCAACCGCACATAAAACATTCATCGCCTGAAACGCGCCGACCAGATTCAAAT
>MEMI01000046.1:13161-13270 GCA_001767915.1 Alphaproteobacteria bacterium RIFCSPHIGHO2_02_FULL_46_13
AATCTTTGCCCATCACATTCAGTTTCAAATTCTGCCCGCTGGTCACGGCAACCCGCTCCACAATGCGGATATCCGCACCTTCGGCAAAGCCGTAAGATATAACCTTTAA
>MEMI01000046.1:13280-21082 GCA_001767915.1 Alphaproteobacteria bacterium RIFCSPHIGHO2_02_FULL_46_13
TGAACCACCGCACGGATTTTTTCAAATTCAGGAATATCCGCATTCAAAACCGCCGTACCGTTCGGCACAATAATTTCAGTAAATAAACGAAGTTTGGATTCCAGATATTCATCCATCGACCCGTGATAATCCAGATGATCGCGGGTCAGATTGGTAAATCCTGCGGCCTGAATTTTCACGCCGTCCAAACGATGTTGATGCAACCCGTGACTGGATGCCTCCATCGCCAGATAGTCAAAGTTTTTACAGGCAATATCGGAAAGCGTTGAAAACAAAGAAACAGGGCCAGGTGTCGTCATCCCCGCATAACCGCTCAACCCCTCGCCGATCAGACCGAGCGTCCCAAGGGAAGCCGCTTTAACACGCAAAGCTTCCCAAATCATCCGCACAAAATTGACGGTTGATGTTTTGCCGTTTGTCCCTGTAACCGCTACAATATTTTTGGGCTGCATTTTATAAAACGCGGCGGCGGTCTGCGCCAAAAACAAATGGGGGTTTTGAACCTCAACCCACTCGGCATTGCCAATATCCTGTTTAGGAATACCCATTTGAACGGCGATGAATTTTGCCCCCTTCGCCACAGCATCCGCAATAAATTGGCGACCGTCATTTTTCGTGCCGGACAATGCCACAAACAGAAAATCCTTTTGAACCTTGCGGCTGTCTGCCGTTAACCCTGCAATGGATGACACATCAAAATTCATTTTAATGTTCCCCTTTCACATTATGGACGAACTGTTTAAGGGGTTCGGAAATATCAACATCATCATGGCGCGGTTGCATACCAAGGATAGACCCCATATCGGAAATCACACGTCCAACAGCAGGCACAGCCACCCATCCCGCCGTTGCGTAACCGTAACTGGTTTTATTCGGGTTCGGTTCATCAACCATCACCAGAACAGCATATTTCGGATCATTCATCGGGAACGCACCTACAAAAAGTGCCATCCGTTTATCGGCAACATAACGCCCGTGAAGGTTTTTCTGCGCAGTCCCTGTTTTCCCGCCGATACTATATCCGGCAATATTAGCTTTCTTGGCTGTTCCGCTGCTGACCACCAAACGCATCAATTGGCGCATTTTAAGGGATGTTTCTTTAGACACCACACGCACACTGGATTCTGGTCTTTCATCACCTTTTTCGCGCATCACAAGCGACGGTTGAACACGCATCCCGCCATTGACGATTGTTCCGACCGCACCCACCAATTGAAGTGGCGACACAGCAATCCCGTGACCATAAGACGCAGTGAGCGTATTAATTTCGCCCCATGGTTTTGGAATAATCGGCGTACCAACCTCTTCGATTTCGAATTCAGGCTTGCCCATCAACCCCAAGTCAGCAAAGGCTTTTTTTAGGTTAGCAGTTCCGACTTCCTGCGCCATGTGTGCCGTTCCGATATTCGATGACACCATGAAAATTTCAGGAATGGTCAAAGGACGCTTTTCAGGATGATAATCTTTAATCGTGAAACGACCTTCACGGATCGGGTTAACGGCATCATATTCTTTTGAAAAAGATGTCCGCTTTAAATCGAGCAAAGCGGCGGTCGTAAAAATTTTAAAAACAGACCCAGGTTCATACACGCCCAACGTCACACGGTTGAACATTTCCGGCGCAGTCGGGTTGGCGGTCACACGGTTCGGATCAAAATCAGGCAACGAAGTCGCCGCAACAATCTCGCCGCTATTCACATCCATAATGACGCCAGCCCCCGCAATCGCTGTAAAATCAGTGATTGCGCGTTTGACTTCACGGCGCAGGATATGTTGCAAACGGACATCGATACTAAGACGTAATGGCTCTTTAGATTCGTTTAAAAGACCATTAAAACTCCGCTCGATTCCTGCCAAACCATTGCCGTCAACATCACTATACCCGACCATGTGGGATACTAAATTACCCTGCGGATACAAACGGTGATAATCGTAATCAAACACCAAACCGGGTTCACCGATATTTAAAACCGCCGCCTGTTCGGTGGGGGTCATGTTGCGTTTGATCCAAATAAATCTTTTTCCACTCTGTAATTTTTTCAGTGTGTCGCCGTATGTTAATTCAGGAAAAATTTTAACCAATCCTTTGGCGGACTCAACAGGACTAAGAATTTTTTTTGAATCGGCGAATAAAGATGCAGTTTTAAGAGACGTCGCGAGCAACACACCGTTGCGATCAATAATATCAGCACGGAATTTTGATTTATTATTATCCTCAACAACTTTTTTCGGAGCTTCGTTTGCGCCAATCGCATCAGGTTGCTGACTTAAATACCCTTGAATAATCGTGGCATCAATCAAACGTGCACCAACGACCAAGTAACACAGCATAAAAAACGCCGTAATCAATACCAAACGCCCGCGCGCCAAATTCAGATGGTCTGATTTCTCACCCATAATCCGAAATGACAGTCGAGAAAAAGGCGATTTACGGCTCATTCATCATCCCCAAGAGTGCTTTTCAACACACCATCAAAATCAGTGGATTTAGAATCTTCGCGGTCATGAATAGGACGAGAGTCAGGCGTCGCATTCATGGTTTTCGTTGGCTCGGTTTTCTTCTCGCCCGTTGACACCATGACAGGTGTTTCATCTTCCCCTTGCATCATTTGCGGTTCAGGCACGGCCTTCGCATTCAAAAGCAAGTTATCAGGAACAACAGGTTGCATTTGATTGAGGTATTTTGCAGCCAATGCTTCAATACGATCAGGGCGGTTCAAATAATCCCATTCGGCATTGAGGACGCGCATGCCCTCTTGCTCGCTTGAGATTTGCGCTTTAATACCACGCTGTTCACGTTCCAACATTTGCACCTGTTGCGATACCCAGAAGAGAGATGACCCCAAAATAGTTGCCAGTACAAAAGTTGCGATGGTTGATAATTTTACTTTAAAACGTCTCATGAATCCCCCAACTTGATGGCACTACGGAGTTTTGCGGAACGCGCGCGCGGATTAATTTTCATTTCTGATTCAGTGGGGAGAACAGGTTTTTTGGTGATGAGCGAGAAACTCAACCTGTTAAGGGGCGCGTCAAGTGCCATCGGCAAATGACGGGATGGAGACGGCGCAGGACGCGCCTTTTCATTGAGGAAATTTTTAACAATACGGTCTTCCAGAGAATGGAACGTGACCACAACCAAACGACCACCAACTTTCAAAACACGTTCAGCGGCAGAGAGAACGGATTCCAGTTCACCGAGCTCATCATTCACTGCAATCCGTAAAGCCTGAAACGTCCGTGTCGACGGATCAATTTTATCGCGTGGTGACACATGGATGACGGAGCGAATAATATCCGCCAGTTGTTTGGTGGTTGTAATTTTAGATACAGCACGCGCCTTGATGATCGCGGACGCCACATGGCGGGATTTACGCTCCTCACCATATAAATAAATCAGATTAGCAAGCTCTTCTTCCGCCATACCGTTGACGATATCCGCCGCCGTCTCACCTGTGTTTCTGTCCATCCGCATATCCAGCGGCGCATCAAAACGGAATGAAAACCCGCGATCCGCCTCGTCAAACTGCATTGACGACACGCCCAGATCAAGAACGAGACCATCAACGCTTTCAACACCGATCTCGGACAATGCCTCTTCCAGATTGCCAAAGCTATTTTTAACAAGGGTCAAACGACCCGCATAGTCCGCACCCCATTGGGACGCCAGATCATGCGCGGTTTGGTCACGGTCAATACCGATAACTTTGCAATTTTTGTCCGCATTCAAAATGCCGCGCGTATACCCACCGGCACCGAGCGTCCCATCAACATAAACTTCATTCGCTGTCGGTTGAAGCGCCGCCAGAACCTCATTGAGCATCACCGGAATGTGCGGAGCATCAGTCATACTTAAACGCTCCCCTTATCGAGACGCGGAAGCGTCAACCCTTCACGGATGACATTCTCACGCGCAGCAGCGCGACGGGCTTCGAAAGACACCGTATCCCAAATCTGGAATTTACGACCAAGGCCGACAAAGGTTGCCCCTTCATCAATCCCCGCGAAATCGAGCAAGACTTGAGGAACGCCGATACGCCCCTCACTGTCAAACGGGCATTGCACGGCCTCGCCGAAAATGGCGGTCGCCAAATCATCTTGTTGGTTTGAAAATAGGTCAAAATGGTCAAGGCGCGCCGACAATTCTTCCATCGTGCCGAAATCGAATCCCTCAAGGCACGGATGCCCCGTTGCCTTGAACAACACCACACCCTGAAACGCCTGCCCGACCAACGTGGCGCGAAAAGGCGCAGGAACGGAAATCCGACCCTTTTTATCGACCTTGTTGGCATATGTTGACAGAAATAATGGCATTGCTGGTTTTGTGTCTCGAGATGGGAATTAACCTTACATTAATGGGATAGCATGGGAAATCATGGGAAAGCAAGCAAAACAAGCGTTTTCACGCCAGAAAACTATGGATAAGTCTGTGGATAAATCCGGGAATAAAGCCTGATAATTTTTCGTAATTTTTAGCACGAACATCTCGCCCCCCCCCAATTCCACTTTGAAATTTTGCGCTGATTGCTTTATAAAAACACAAGTTATGGTTTTCATTTTTAATAATTGACATAATATAACGGCTGTAATATACTATCTCAACCAAATGGAATCTTCCGTAGGAAACCAAATATGACCGTCGCAGAAAAAAGCCTGTCAGCCACTTTCAACAATGATGAGCTTGCCATTATTGTGCGAAACCATCGCCCCTATGGCGACAATAATTATCAGGGGCGTATAAGCAGCAGCCCTTCCGAAGCGATGATTGCGACCGTCAACAATAAATTAAATCTCCATGCCGACATTCCAACCCACGACAAAAGCAAAGCAACCATCCCCCTAAGCAGATTTACGCGGGAAGAAGTTCTGGCAAGTTTGTGGTTTCTAGAAACAAGAGGCATTAAATTTGGCTTCACACAGTTGCCGGATGGCGACAAAAATCTGTCTTATCATCTCGTCCTTCAAGACTCCGACAACCCTCATCGACATAACTTTGTGGGCGCGATAGAGGCATATAGAGATGCCATTATTAATCAGATTATTCTGAATAGATTCCTGACCTCTGCCCCACAGGAAATAGAATTGAAACATACCGAAAAAGGAATTTACATTCCAGTCGCCGACCTCACATCAGCAGCGGCAATCGTACTAGAAGCCCATCTTAAATTTGATAAAATCCCCTATCAGCATCGATCCCAATCCAGTCACGGGAATGTTTTTGTAGTCCCTCATAGCCACCAAAGCCAGCTTGAAGATCTACAACAAAAATTCAAACAACCCACTCCCGCGCCCACACCAGATATGAAGGCCGCCGAACCTGACATTACAATCCCTGTAGATATTGGCAGCACACCAGAATCGTTACCCAAATTTGAAATTATCAGTACAGAAAACAAAGGATTATACATTCCTGTTAAAACATTCAGCCCCCAACAAAAAGAGCAATTTGAAGCCCTCTTGAAATCAAGAAACATCCTGTTTAGGGATCACACATCCTCGGCAGAAAGTAATGGAGAACCGATCGGCAGAGTGATCCAATTACTACACAAAGACTGGCCTGCTTTACAGCAAATTCAAATGGAAATCGCCACCAAAATAGATGGGCGGAATGATTCTGATTATTTCATGGAAATGGCATCCGACACCTGCAGAAGCCAGCTTGAAACTCTCGCCTACAAGCCAGTCGAACCCCAATAAAAAAATGCCAGTCGGTCTATAAGCCGGATTCTGTATCCCTGTTCGCACAGGAACGAGAACCATTCCTCTCCGATATACGTTACCGCATATCTCTAGCAACCTACCCGGGCTACGACGCGGAAATGCGCCATGTGTAACCCCTATTTGGTCTTGCTTCGGATGGGGTTTGCCATACCTGTCCATTACTGAACGAGTGGTGCGCTCTTACCGCACCGTTTCGCCCTTACCTGTACTCTTGCGAGCCATCGGCGGTTTGTTTTCTGTTGCACTTTCCGTCAGGTCACCCTGCCCGGCCATTAACCGGCATCCTATTTCCGTGAAGTCCGGACTTTCCTCACCTTACTTACATAAAGCGCGGTTCTCCGACCAACTGGCGGGGGTACTAT
This sequence comes from Alphaproteobacteria bacterium RIFCSPHIGHO2_02_FULL_46_13, assembly GCA_001767915.1. Taxonomy (GTDB): domain Bacteria; phylum Pseudomonadota; class Alphaproteobacteria; order Micavibrionales; family Micavibrionaceae; genus UBA1573. Next base: position 19,364 of record MEMI01000046.1, read on the forward strand.
GGGGGGATTTCCGTTTAAAAGTCAAATATTGCCTTCTGGCCTTAATCGCCTTAATCTCTTTTCCGAGGTAAAAAAATGTTCGATGATGATTTAGACCCAAAAACCAAACGATTAAAGCCCCGCAGTCTGGACAAATTATCCGTTGATGATTTGAAAACCTATATTGATGACCTGAAAGCCGAAATCAGCCGTGTCGAAGATGATATTTCCAAAAAAGAAGCGCATAAAAACGCAATCTCCAACCTATTTAAAAAGAAGGAAGACTAAATTATGGCTGCCAACAGAAAAGATAAAGTTGCATTGATTACAGGATCCACCAGCGGTATCGGACTGGGCATCGCGCATGTTCTGGCCGCCGAAGGATATGACATTGTTTTAAACGGTTTCGGAGACGCCACCGAAATTGAAAACACCCGCAAAGAGATCGAGACAAAATTCGGCGTCAAATCCATTTTCGTGGGCGCGGACGTCACCAATTACGACAGCGTCGCCGCAATGGTGGCCGAGGCCGAGAGCAAACTCGGCTCACTCGACGTCATCGTGAATAACGCAGGTGTACAGTTCGTCTCGCCAGTGGATGAATTCCCTCTCGACCAATGGTCAAAAATTATCAATATCAATTTGACGGGTGTCTTCTATGGTATCCGCGCCGCCCTCCCCGGCATGAAAAAACGCGGCTATGGACGCATCATTAATATCGCCTCCGCCCACGGCCTTGTGGCCTCTGCCGGTAAAGGCGCGTATGTTGCCGCCAAACATGGTGTTGTGGGACTGACCAAAGTCACCGCGCTTGAAAACGCGCGCGCCAATATCACCTGTAACGCCATCTGTCCGGGTTGGGTTTTAACCCCACTCGTTCAAAAACAAATTGATGACCGCGCCGCCAGAGAAGGCATTTCCGTGCAGCAGGCATCGGACGAATTGTTGCTCGAAAAACAACCGAACGCCCGCTTTGCAACCGCCGATGAAATCGGCGCGATGGTGGCTTACCTCTGCTCCGACGGCGCCAGAAACGTCACAGGAACAACACTTTCCATAGACGGCGCATGGACAGCCCAGTAATAAGAAGCGTTTTCTTGACCTTAGCCCCCGAAAGGGCTAGGGTATGCGACAAATTTTAACAAGGAAGTATCATCATGGAAGAAACCCAACAACGATTAAAAGACGCAGCCGAAGCCTGCATTAAGGCTTACGAAATCTGGGGTGCTTCCAAAAAGAATGCCGAAGCCCGCGAACAATTACAAGAAGCCGTGCACGAACTGCGCAAAGTTGCCGCGCGCCTTGAAATCGAAATGGCCTCGTCCGAACGCGATGAAATGACACAACGCCCATTGGCTGTGCCTCCTCACCGCGCCTCCCGTCCGCGCAATGCCGAAATCGGCAACGAATTGCCCGACTTTATTACCGAAGGCCGCCAAGAACACGACGACGCCATGGAAGATGGTCAACAACCATCCAGCAACCAAGGCCAATCCCAACCCCGCGCCCCAAGACAACATTCCGGCGGACGCCGCCCCTTCACAGGCCAACGCAGCAGCCGCCCTCATTCAGGCGGCGCAGGCCACGGGAACAACCAACCCGAATAATTGACTTTTCATAAATATTGGTGATATATATCGGGCATGGATCAGAATCTACTGCCCGATATTTTTGCTTTTCTTGCAAAACATCGCCCCGATTGGGGGATGCCCGATATTATTTTTCTCGGTGGGTCACAAG
>MEMI01000046.1:21091-22346 GCA_001767915.1 Alphaproteobacteria bacterium RIFCSPHIGHO2_02_FULL_46_13
TTCATATGACCTTATCCTGCGCGACACTTCCACCCTTTCCTATGACGTTATCACTTCTCAGAATAATGGAAGAGGCACATTGCTCCATCTTATTGCCCATGGCCTTCCAATATATGACTCACGACAACTTGCTAAGCCACTGCAAACGGTCATCAAAAATATATATTATAAAGGGCCACATATCATTGATGTGAATAATGCCCAAGAAGAACTTTATGCACTTCAATCCAATTTATTCAATATCCCTATGGGCGATGCTTTTCCAGCGGCACTTGCGGCGATTTGCAATCGTATAGCGCTGAATGCTTTAAGGTTTTCTGGTCTTTGGGCCGCAACAGGAAAAATCGGAGGGCGTTTTTTAAAGCACTCCATGCCCCAGTTTTCAAAGTCCCTTCATGATGTATTTGTCGAAGCCGTTAAAACGCACGATGAAAAGAAACTTCTCCCCTTTCTCGATAAGCATCTTCCCTTGATGTATTTTGACTTCAACTCTGCAGGAAAGAATTTTGCGCCACCCAAAATAGATTTCGCATACCCCCACAATCCTCTTGATTTGGGGGATGCCACGACAGCCGTCAGAATGAATTTGAATGCCATAGCAGAGTATCTTAAAAGCGATAATGCTATCGCACAAAGCGCCGCTATTACATGGGCACATCTTAAATTGGGTACTGTGACAAAACCACTCACGCAAGAACGTTTTCACAAAAAACCGGAAGAATATTTTGTGGGATTAGGAAAGGCGATTTCATCAATCGCAGATGTTGAAGCTGCCCACTCCCTTCAATTTCCAACAAACGCTCTCATGGTCAGACGCATCTCAATGCTCTTTCATAAATACCCCGATTTTGCAACAGCCTTTGACAAGGCTCTTCGCGGGGATGCGACACAGATCAAATGTCTTTCCGATACAATACTATCCAACCTTGGCCCCTCCCCACTTCCCCATCTCTATCGCCCATCACCCAAAGATATGCGAACTGATCCAGCAACTGTTATTCCTGATTACCACAATATTCTCTCATACTAAGCGCCGCGAATGATTTCGTCTTCATCGCCCTTGCAACCCAAGCGAAGCAATGAAGAAAAAAAAGAACTTTGTGATTCTTCGTGTCCTTTGTGGCTTTGTGGTTGTGCGGCGTGCCGTTTCGCACCAAACCTCTTGACATATTAGGATTTATATCCTACAATACCCCCATGGAAACTGTACCAACGCCCCGCAAAAAGGGGCAACGATCTTGGACAGATGCACAAC
>MEMI01000047.1:0-53446 GCA_001767915.1 Alphaproteobacteria bacterium RIFCSPHIGHO2_02_FULL_46_13
CATGGCCAGCAACGGTAGGAATTGCGCCAAGATTGTCTGCGGTTCTGCCTGAGTTTGTGTAAGGGGTAAATAAATGGCGGGTGAGGTGAGATTCGAACTCACGGTAGGCTTGCACCTACGACAGTTTTCAAGACTGTAGCAATCAACCGCTCTGCCACTCACCCGTTTAGGAATGGTCGGTCGAATTACAGAGGGTTCTACAGAATTTCTTGGCGTTCGTCTATAGTTTTTTATTATGGCTTGTCAGGGGCGAAAAACCTGCTTAATTTGGCGGATGACCATCGCCGTAGACGTTAAGAATTTAAGAAAAACATTCAAAATCCGTAAAAAAGCGGGTTTTTGGAAAACTTTATTGTCCCCTGAATATACGGATGTCGAGGCCGTTAAGGGGTTATCATTTACCCTTCAGCGGGGGGAACGTGTGGCCTTTGTGGGGCCGAATGGGGCGGGAAAGTCCACCACCATCAAGATGTTATCGGGTATTTTGCACCCAAGCGCGGGGGAGGTATCCATCAACGGGTTTACGCCGTGGATTGACCGTACCAAAATGGCCTATCAAATCGGGACGGTTTTCGGGCAGCGTTCACAACTTTGGTATCATTTGCCCGCCAAAGACACGTTCGAGCTTTTATCTTATGCCTATGAAATGGAGCGGGATGATTTTAAGAAACGTATGGTGACTTTGGTCGATGCGTTTGATGCGGGGGCACTGATTGAAAAACCTGTGCGCCAATTATCGCTCGGGGAGCGGATGCGCTGTGAAATTATTGCGAGCCTTCTTCATAAACCGTCTATTTTATTTCTGGATGAGCCGACGGTCGGGCTGGATGTTGTGTCAAAAGGCGTTATTCGTGATTTGGTAAAGCAAGCGTCCGAGCAAGACGGCACAACGGTTCTGCTGACATCCCATGATACGGGCGATATGGAGCGGGTCTGCGACCGTGTGATTGTGATCGACCATGGGCAATTGGTAACTGACCAGCGCGTCAAGGATTTGCGGACAGGGTATATCCACGAAAAAGTGATTACGTTGGCCATGACCGAAGTTGAAATTGATATGGCTTTGGATGGTGTGCGTCTGGTTGAAAAAATGCCGCATCATTTGAAAATATCGGTTGATACATCCATCGTGTCGGTAGAGCATATTCTACAACTCGCGATGAACAAAACAAGTTTAGAAGACATCACCGTCGAAGACCCGCCGACCGAAGATATTATCAAGGCGATTTACAGCGGGGTTCAATCATCCAGATGATGAAATATTTCCACTTCGCCCGCATGGCTTTTGCCGACTATAGCAATAACAGACTGCGTATGACGACGCGGTTTGTCGTGTATATGATGTTGGCATGGGTGATGATTGGAATGTGGCGGGTGATCTATGCCACGGGTCATGGGCCTGTCGGCATATCGCTCCATGATATGGGGTGGTATAACGGCATTGTTCAGATGATGTTTTTTCTGTCGCCCCGTTTATTTGTGGTGATTGATGAAGATGTCAGGTCAGGCAATATTGCATATTTCCTCAATCGTCCAATTCCTTATTTATGGATGAGGTTGTCTGAGGGGATAGGGTCTCTTTGCGTTCATCTGATTGTTTTCTTTACACTGGGGATAGCTTTCTTATACCTCTATTTAGGAGGGTGGCCGAGTATTGGTGTGGTACCTGTGTTCGCCGCACTGATATTGCTCATTGGCGGTTCTGTTATTCATTTGTTGTTTCAGATTTGTTGTGGTCTTGGCACTTTTTGGACGGATGATGCAGCCTTTATTTATAATGGATATATGAAGATTATGTTGCTCTTGGGAGGGGTATATCTACCGATTAGTTTGTATCCGAGTTTTATGCCGACCAAATTGATTGAATTATTGCCGTTCTCATCAATGGTTGGGGCTCCGTCTGCTCTATTGATCGGTGTCGGAAATTTTTGGGAGATATTGGGGCTTCAAATAGTCTGGGGTGCTACGATTATGATGCTTCTTCATCGCTTTTACGTCGTGTGTTTGCGGAAGGTCGAAGTTCATGGGGGGTAATTTACGTTATCTATGGGCATTGTTATCCATTACTTTTAAATCCGTTTCATCCCAACGTGGAGCGATATTGTTACGCGGAATATTTGCGTTTATGAACCATCTGATTTATTTTCCCGTATGGTATGTGATGTTCAGTTTTACACCGTCCATTGGCGGATGGACGTTACAGCACGCGTTTTTGGGGTATGGTATTTCAATTGCTTGTTGGGGGATTGTGGTGCTGACCATGTTTGGTCTTCGTACCTTACCGCAACAGATAGATAATGGGGAACTGGATAGTTATTTGACATTACCCAAGCCTGTTTTATTATCTGCGGCATTATCGTCATCGCGTAATTCGGGTCTTGGTGAATTGCTAGTGGGGATTGGTTTTATAACATTTGCAGGATTTAAATATCACATTGATATGACCTTTATTCCGCTGATATTGGTGATGGGAAGTATTGTATTTGCCAGTGGGATTTTGTTTTTTGCGTCTTTCGGGTTTTGGTTAAGGCAATTTTATGCCTCTGCCGAAGAAATTTATTTTAATTTCAATCTGATGTCATCGCGCCCCGCACCTATTTTTACAGGTATATTTAAAATCATTACGCTGACCATTGTACCGATTGGTTTTATGACCCATATCCCGATTGAATTTATCATGACACACCAATTTAAATTTCTGGCATTTGCGATGGTGGGGACCGTGGCCTATGCTATCTTTGCCATCGCATTTTTTTATCACGGCTTAAAATATTACGAATCCGGTAATCGGTTCGGGGTGAGGGGGTAAATCATGTTTTTTATGCTGTCCAAATTATTCTGGGTGTTGTTTGCGCCAATGACATTTATATCATTTTTGATTGCCGGTGGATTTTTGGCGCGCCGTTATAAGGTGGGGCGCATTGCGATGGGGATGGGGATCTCTTTGCTTTTGCTGTGTGGTTTTTTTCCGATTGGAAATAATCTGCTGGTTTATCAGGAAAACCAATTTCCGCTTTTAAAAAATCTTCCACCGAAGGTGGATGGAATAATCGTGCTCGGCGGGTCAATTGAACTGGAGAGGTCGGTTGCTCGCGGGCAAGTACAGATGAATGAGCATGCCCCAAGAGTTACCGAAATGATGGCACTCGCCAAATTATATCCGAAGGCCAAAATTGTGTTTAGTGGTGGCAACGGGCGGTTTAAAGAAACCTCATCCAGTGAAGCAAAAGAAACGGATAAGATTCTGAAAAGTGTAGGGTTTGACACGTCGCGGATGGTGTATGAGGGAGAATCGCGTAACACTTATGAGAATTTTATGTTTTCAAAGAAACTTGTTGATCCTAAACCAAATGAAATATGGCTTCTTGATACCTCTGCTTTTCATATGAAAAGGGCTGTGGGAATTTTTAGGTCGAATGGATGGGATGTTATTCCTTATCCTGCGGGGTATTTAACCGACGGAAACTATGAATTTGTCCCTAATTTTGATGTTCTTGGGAATATGTATAAATTGCAGATTGCCGTGAAGGAAATGATAGGTATGATGGCCTATACCCTAACTGGAAAGATTAAATTGAATGAAGTCACTGATCCATTGCCTGTTTCTTCTGGGCCTGCTGGTCATTAATATTCCTGCTAAGGCCAGTGATTTTCCGTCATGGGTCAAGCAATTCAGAAGCGAAGCCCTGCAACGCGGCGTGAGTGCAGAAACTTTCGACAGAGAGTTTAAAAATGTTGAGCCGAATGTGCGTGTGATTGAGCTTGACCAGAAGCAGCCCGAACGCGCCAAAGCGGGGTTTGCCGATTATCTGACGAAGGTGATCACCCAGTTGCGCATTGATAATGGACGTGCAGCTTATACAACCAATCAAACATTATTGCGCGAGGTTTCAAGTCAATATGGCGTTCCCGCTGAAATGATTGTGTCTCTTTGGGGATTAGAGACAAGTTACGGCAAGAATACAGGCGGGTTTGACCTGATTCAAGCCTTGGCAACCCTTGCATGGGAAGGGCGCCGTTCTGAATTTTTTAAAACAGAGCTGGTGAATGCGCTTCTTATTTTGCAAAACGGACACATTACCCGCGAAAATTTCAAAGGGTCATGGGCAGGCGCCATGGGGCAGAACCAATTTATGCCGTCTAGCTGGAACAGATATGCTGTTGATGCGAATGGCGACGGGCATAAAGATATTTGGACAACCAAAGGGGATATTTTTGCCTCGACTGCTAATTACCTCAATAAAAACGGTTGGAATCCTCAATTCAAATGGGGCTGGCAAATTCATGGGAAAGATGGCCTTTATAAATTACAGCCAGAACATACCATGACCTATCAAGAATGGTTGAGTTATGGCGTGAAGTTTCAAGGGGCTTTGCCAAGTCTGCCCGCGACAACGCCTCTGAAATTAATTATTCCGGATGGAGGTAACGGTCGTTTTTATTTGGTGACTAAAAACTTTGACGTGATCAAATCATGGAACAGGTCAAACTATTTTGCTCTGACCGTTGGTTTGTTGTCTGACTTTGTAAGCAAAGGTCAATCAAACGCGATGGTGCGTGATACATCTGCTGATGCTAATTTTAATCAATGAGAAAAAAATGAAAAATCTTGTTTCTATACTCCTATTATGTGCTGTGACGTTGATGATGACGGCGTGTGCCGAAGTTGAGTTCGGTTCGGCAATGTATAAAAAATTCAATCGGCCTCCTGAAAACACCTCAAAAGGTGTCCTAAAAGTGGGCAAGCCTTACACAGTGATGGGCAAAACATATTATCCTGCCGAGACATATGATTATGTCGAGACAGGGATTGCGTCTTGGTATGGCCCCGGTTTCCATGCCAATAAAACGGCCAGCGGCGAACGCTATGACCAGAATGAATTGACGGCGGCACACAGAACATTGCAAATGCCATCATTGGTACGTGTGACCAACCTTGATAACGGGCGTTCTGTTGTCGTACGGGTGAATGACCGTGGGCCGTTTGCGCGTGGGCGAATTCTGGATGTGTCTGCAAAGGCCGCTGAATTATTGGGAATGGTTAGAACCGGAACAGCCCGAGTTAAATTGGAATTATTGGCCGATGAAAGTCGCGCTTTGGCCAATGCCGCACGGAACGGAAAATCAACCAAGGGGGTTGAGGTTGCCTTTAATCAAACTGGGCAACTACCTGGGGGATACTATGTTGCTCCACAAGGCCCCGTTGCATCGGATGTGCAGTTGAGCGAGGCTGATCTTGTTCAAACAGCACAGAAAGATAGTGTCGCAGGACATTATAAAGGCGGAACATTCTATCCGAACCCTGTCGTTCAACAAAGTCCGGTTTCTGCAACACAAATTTTTGTTCAGGCTGGGGCGTTCGGACAGATGGATAATGCGAATCGATTGGCACAAAAACTGGGCACAATCGCCAAGGCAAATGTTGAGCCCGTGCAGTATGCTGGAAAGACATTATATAAAGTTCGGTTAGGACCTCTTGACAGCGTCCGTGCAGCAGATAATGTCCTTTCTAAAGTCCTTGCAAATGGTCAATCAGATGCAATCATCGTAGTTCAATAACCTTTTTTCGAAATGTATGAGTCCATGAAAAATATACTATTTATCATCGTTGCTTTATTCCTCTCTGTACCGGTTGCTTTTGCGCAAGTGGCACAAAAGCCAGAGACAACCGCGAAACAAGCTATCATCCTCGATTTCGAAACGGGTGAAGTTTTGTATGATAAGAATTCGGATGAAAAAATGCCGACCTCATCTATGTCAAAAGTTTTGACAACGATTGTGGCATACGATGCCATTCGTGAGGGGAAAATTAAATGGGAGGACGAACTTCCTGTTAGTCAACGGGCGTGGCAAGAGGGAGGGTCTGCATCTGGTGGATCAACCATGTTCCTCAACTTGAACAGTACAGTTAAAGTATCTGATCTGATTAAAGGAATTGTTATTCAGTCAGGCAACGATGCTTGTATCGTTATAGCCGAAGGAATTGCTGGAACAGAAGAAAATTTTGCGGATTTAATGAATCGTAAGGCCAAAGAAATCGGCATGGATAATTCCCATTTTATGAATTCCAGCGGACTGCCTGATCCAAACCATTATTCAACTGCCCGCGATTTGGCAAAAATGGCGGTTTATTTGATCAGAGAATATCCTGAGGATTATAAATTCTATTCCGAAAAGGAATTTGTTTATAACAATATCAAACAAGGGAATCGTAATCCGTTACTTTATAAAACAATCGGCGCTGACGGCATTAAAACCGGACATACAGAGGTCGGCGGATACGGGATGATTGGTTCTGCGGTTGCTGCCGGACGCCGCATCGTCATGGTTATTAACGGAACAGAATCTATGCAGGCACGCGCGGATGAGGCCGAGAAATTGATGAAATGGGCGGAAGTATCTTTCAAAAATATCGATCTGGTTAAGAAAGAGGCGGTTATCGGGAAAGCTCCTGTTGTTCTTGGTCTTGCCAGAGATGTGTCGATTGTCGCATCCAAAGATTTGAAAGCAACTGTTTCTGCTTTTGATAAAGAGCCAGCAACAATGGTTGCCAATTACAAGGTGCCTTTGACAGCCCCTGTCAAGAAAGGCGACCCGATTGGTGAGTTGGTTGCAACTCTTGGCAACGGTACAAAACTCACCAGCCCATTGGTCGCGGGTGAGGATGTGGAAGAAGCATCATTCTTTAGCCGTTTATCTGAAAAATTTATGCTGATGGTTGTCGGAGCGCCGAAATATCAATAATGAAAGGCTTATTCATCACATTGGAAGGCGGGGAGGGTGCGGGTAAAAGCACTCAATCCCGCCGTCTGAAATCCGCACTCGAGAGTGCGGGGCGTGATGTTGTCCTGACCCGCGAACCGGGCGGCACGCCTGAGGCCGAAAAAATTCGCGACCTGTTGGTGCAACGTGATGGCGGCAACTGGACGCCGATGGCGGAATGTTTGCTGTTTTTCGCGGCACGCCAGATGCATGTTGAAACGCTTATTAAACCAGCTATTGCGGCGGGTAAGATTGTGATTTGCGACCGCTTCACCGATTCAACCATTGCATATCAAGGCTATGGTCATGGGTTTGATATTTCAACCATTCAACAGGTTGCCAAATTATCACTCGGTGATTTTAAACCTGATCTGACCTTTATTCTGGATTTGCCCGTTGCGGACGGTTTGGCGCGATCTTTAAAACAAAAAGATATGGCGGGCGGCAAAGAAAACACCGAAGACAGATTTAAAAAACTCAAAATCGATTTCCACGAAAAACTCCGCCAAGGGTTTTTGACAATTGCCAAACACGAACCCAGCCGTTGTGTGGTGGTCGATGCGGGCGGTTCGGCGGATGATGTTTATAACGTGATTTGGACGCGTATTCAAAATGCTCTTTGACGACCCCCAAGATGATGACGATATGATGTTTGACGATCTGGATGCGTCAGATTTTGTTGATGCGCCATCTGGGCCTGAGGAAATTCCAGTACCTCGTTCAACAGCGAATTTGTTAGGGCATGTGGAGATTGAAAAACAATTGCTATCGATGCTGGCACATGGGCGTTTTCCGCACGGGCTTGTGTTCTCGGGCATGGAGGGTATCGGCAAGAGTGTGATGGCGTATCGTCTGGCGCGGTATTTGTTTTCCAAAGATGGCAAACAGGACGATACTTTCAGCATGTTTGGTGATGCGCCTGAACCTGCGACCTCCCTTTATATTTCCCCGACTGATCCGGTCTTTGCGCGTGTGGCCAGTGGTGGCAATGCGGATTTGTTGATGATCGAACGTCCGGTGGATGATAAAACAGGATTGATGAAGGCCAGTGTGCCCGTTGATGAAATCCGCAAAATTGCACCGTTTATGCGCAAGACATCTTCGGCGGAAGATGGCTGGCGGATTGTGATTATTGATGATGCGGATACTATGACGCGGTCATCTCAAAACTCGTTGCTTAAAATTCTTGAAGAGCCGCCTGAAAAATCATTGCTGATTTTAATCGCGCATCGTGCGGGGGCGTTGCTCCCGACCATTTATTCCCGTTGTGTGCATATTCCGTTTATGCCGCTTGGTGACGACCTGATCAAAAATGCAATTGCGGCACGTTGCGCCGCCGACCGTATTCCGATGATCCTAAGTATGGCAGAAGGATCATTAGGGGCGGCGATTGAATACAGTGATCCAGCCAATGCCGATTTAATTGCGCAAGCCATCGGATTGTTAAATGACGGACGGAAATTAAGCTGGGGTCAGATACAGATTTTTGCAGATTTCTTCGGCAATAAAGGCAATGACGATGCCCAACGCATTTTCCGCGAGACGATGTTGTGGGTGGCAAGTGGTTTGGTGAGAAATAAAATCGCTGGCTTTGATACGTTAAAGGCACATTCCGTTGCCAAGAAAATTAAAATCTATGATGATCTAAGGGCGCATTTTGATAGATGTATGCTTGGGAATCTCGATAAAAGATTTTTGATTATCGGCGCTTATATGGCGTTTGAATAAATAAAAGCCCCCGCGTTGAACGGGGGCTTTGTTCTGAACAAGTGAATTTACACAGTTTTATTATGGGGTTGTTTTGCCTTTGCTTGCTTTAATAGCATCGCGGTTTTTCTGAAGAATTTCTTTTTTTGCGGCTCTTGCATCTTTATGTGCTTGAATGGTTGCTTCCTTGTTAGCTTTGTGTTGTTCAATTCTTGCTTCTTTTTTGGCAACATGCTCTTCGAGTTTGGCTTTCTTGTCGGCTGCATGCTGATCAATTGCGGCTTCTCTTTTGGCTTTCATCGCTTCCAATTTCTCATGGGCTGTTGCTGCCGTTGTAGGCACGCTATCCGCCATGGCTGGTACAGCCAGTGATAATCCCAAACCTGTGCAGACCAATAAGGTCAAAATTCTTTTATGTGTCATGATTTTATCCTTTTACATGGTTATAATGATTTAATTCTGAGTAATTTTTATTAAGTAACATGATTAAAACGTAGCCTATAGGATTCTCCCCCCTCATAAAAATCATAAAAATAAAAAACCCACCTTTTACAGTGGGTTTTTCATTACGCAGTATTCTTTTGATTATGATGAATAATACAAAGAGTATTCAATCGGGTGAGGCATGGTTTCATATGCCATCACTTCTTCCATTTTCAGGTCGATAAAGGCATTGATCAAGTCTTCCGAGAACACGCCGCCAGCGGTTAAGAAGGCGTGGTCAGCTTTAAGGGAATCCAATGCTTCACGCAAAGAACCGCAAACTGTAGGAACTTTTGCCAATTCTTCAGGTGGCAAGTCATACAGGTTTTTATCATGCGCATCGCCCGGGTGGATTTTGTTCTTAATCCCGTCAAGGCCAGCCATGAGCATAGCAGCGTATGCCAAATATGGGTTGGCGCATGGATCTGGGAAGCGAACCTCAACCCGTTTGCCTTTAGGTGAGGCAGAGTGAGGGATACGGCATGATGCAGAACGGTTACGGGAGGAATAAGCCAACAAGACTGGTGCTTCATACCCCGGAACCAAGCGTTTATAGCTGTTGGTGGTTGGGTTGGTGAAGGCGTTCAATGCTTTTGCGTGCTTAATGATACCGCCGATATAGAACAGTGCCATTTCAGACAGACCAGCATATTGGTCACCAGCGAAAAGCGGGGTAGAGCCTTTCCAGATGGATTGGTGAACGTGCATCCCTGAACCGTTATCGCCATACATTGGTTTCGGCATAAAGGTTGCTGTTTTGCCATACGCCGCCGCTACATTGTGAACCGCATATTTGTAAATCTGCATATTGTCGCCGCAATCCACGAGGGTCGAGAATTTAATCCCGAGTTCATGTTGAGCGGTTGCCACTTCATGGTGATGTTTTTCAACTTCAACGCCCATGCCGTGAATAACAGACAGCATTTCAGCACGGATGTCATTGCCAGTATCAATCGGTGCATCAGGGAAATAGCCACCTTTAACAGGGGCGCGGTGACCGAGGTTGCCTTCGCCATATACTTTATCAGTATTGTGCGGGCTTTCGATGCTATCAACTTCGAATCCGACTTTGTTCATTTTAACGGAGTAACGAACATCGTCGAAAATAAAGAATTCAGCTTCAGGGCCGAAGAAAGCAGTATCACCGATACCAGTTGTTGCCATGTATTTAACGGCAGCCTTGGCGACTGAGCGTGGGCAACGGGAGTAGGGTTGACCACCACCTGATCCGTCAGCGGCTTTTGATGGCTCGTAAACGTCACAGTAAATTTTGACGGTTGGCTGGGCAGAGAATGGGTCGATGGCCACTTTGTTGTAATCCGGCACCAGAATCATGTCGGATTCGTTAATGGCTTTCCATCCGGCAATGGATGATCCATCAAAATAAATCCCTGTATTCAACAAATCTTCGTCAACAGTCGTGACGTGTTGGGTTGTGTGTTGTTGTTTGCCGCGCAAATCTGCGAATACAAAATCAACATATATAATGCCGTTTTCATTGATGAATTTGACGAATTCAGCGGCGTTCTTAACTTTTACGCCTGTCGGTGATGTCATAGAGCACTCCCAATTGATGTTAATATGAATAAAATGCATGGCTGGCATGCTTGATTTGAAGATTAGGTAGCATGGTTGCAGTGCAGCGTCTAGTAAAATATCTGTTTTTTTCACTGGACAAAAGCAAAAGTTTTGAGCATAAGAAAGACCTCTCTTGTGGCGGCTGTAGCTCAGCTGGTAGAGCCCTCGGTTGTGGTCCGAGTGGTCGTGGGTTCGAGCCCCATCAGTCGCCCCATTTTTCCCTCTAAATTTACATATTTTTGGGCAATTTGATTTAATGGTCTGTCGGAGTTATCTGGAAGATATCGATTTGAAATGCGTTTATGGCGGGCTCGCTGGGCTTGCCTTATTCTCCCATCCCTTGGCAAAGTTATTCACGACTATTTGGCTTGATCCTGTTTACATGAAAATCAGAATTTAAAATATTTTGATTTTTCAGCGGACTGATCAGGATTGTATTTTTCCTTGGGTAACAGCGCCAGTTCAAACCAGTATTCGCTTAATCTTTTGATGGCTGCAAAAAAGTTATCAATATCAACTGGTTTTTTGATGTAGGTATTGGCGCCTGCATTATAACACTCATCGACATCTTTCTCATTGTCCGATGTGGTCAGAATAATGACCGGAATATCACGCAGAAGTTCACTTGATTTTATCTCGACCAGAACTTCACGTCCGCTAATTCCCGGCATATTGAGGTCGAGCAAAATAATGCCCGGGCGTGGTGAAGATTTCACATCGGCATATTCATCTTCGCGGTGGAGATATTTTAATGCAGAATCGCCATTGTCAAAGCGTACAATTGTATTGAGCATTGAAAAGCCGCTGGATTTTAAGGCGCGTAATGTGGCTTCATAATCATCGTCGTTGTCTTCGACCATCATGACAGGCTGATTTCTTTGAACATTAAGCATCATTTTTCTCCTTCAAGGTAAAATAAAATACAGTTCCTTCCCCCACAACAGATTCAAACCAGATGGAACCGCCGTGACGTTCGACATTTTTCTTGGTAAATGTAAGGCCTGATCCAGTTCCTTGCCCATAGGTTTTGGGGCTGTGGAGGCGTTTGAAAATGCGGAATACAGACTCTTTAAATTTAGCGTCTATCCCAATGCCATTATCCTGAACGAAATAGACATCTGTCTCTGTTATTCCATCATGCGTATGTTCTTTTTTGAATCCGACCTTCACCATTTTTTTATCTTGGTCATTATATTTAAGTGCGTTGATGATCAGGTTTTGGAAGATCGAAATGACGCGCACCCTGTCACATATAGAAGGGGGGAGCGTATCTTCAACAAAGACCTGTCCATTCCGCTCTTCGATATAGGGCGCGATATTCTGGATGACATCTTTCAATAGAAGATTCATGTCCACACTCTCTCTGGTAACCTCATTACGACTGAGGCGTGAGAAATTCAGTAAGTCGTCAATTAATTTGTCCATCCGCAACGAAACTTCCAAAAGTTTATTCAGGCGGCTTTTGGCATCTTCGGGTAATAACTCGCCATGATCTTCCATCAGGAAGCGTGTGTTGTTAAAGATGGCCCTTAATGGTTCTTTCAAGTCATGGGATGCGATATAGGCAAAATCATCCAGTTCAGCATTGCTCTTGATTAAGGCCTCGTTGCTGGAGCGCAAAAGATTTTCTGCTTTCTTGCGTGCAGAAATATCACGGACAACACCACTATAGAATGTAGAATCTGCCGTGCTGATTTCGGCAACGGAAAGGTCAATCGCAAAGATCTCGCCATTCTTCCTACGGCCCTCGACCTCGCGTCCAATACCGATAATTTTTGCATCGCGCGTTTTGTGGTAATTATCAAGATATTGGTCATGGTGTTGGGAATATTTATCCGGCATCAGCATTTTGATGTTCTGGCCAATCAATTCCTCAGGTGAATAGCCGAATAATTTTACACAAGCCGGGTTAATCGTTTGGATTAACCCCTGTTTATTAATCGTGATAATGCCATCAACGGCATTATCAACGATGCCGCGAAGTTCTTGTAATGCTTTTTTCTCCGACTCCTCGGACTCTGTCAGCCTCAGAAGGAGGTTTTTAAAATGGTCGCTCATTCCCGACGCGAATGGCCATGCCAGAAGTGGTGATAAACAGATGGCAATAAGCGCCATCACAAGGCTTTGTTCCATGGTCTTTTGTTGCGGAGCTAAGAATTCATTTTTATGTTGTATCATAGCAACGCCTAAGAAACGCTCTCCGGAATTGTTTGCAAAATCTGAAAAAGGGATTTTCACGTAATAGACAAAATGATCTTTCCCATGAAAGAATTCCTCGAAACTTGCCTCAGGTTGACCAGACAGAGAGAGGATGTGTTGGGATACGGGGTTGACTATATAATCTGAATTTTCATGGAATTGAAGGGCGGTGTTTTTCCCATTTTCATCAATCATCATATAATCGCCGGCCTCGTTCGTCACGATCATAGAGCCTTCGGTCTTCAGGTTAGCCATGCTAGCTCTGAGCAAAGATCCGTATTCGGCATTAATAACAATAAACCCGAATAATTTATTTTTTTCATCAATAACAGGGACGACGTTACGGATCATTATTGTTTTTGCAGGATCAATTTTGTTACGTTCCCGATTGAGGGTCACTTTGGAGTAATAAGTTTGTCCATCTTTTAAGGAGAGCGAGTCCTGAAAATAAGGCTCATTCCCTTTTTCTTGGAGTTGATCTTGTTGAACGACCTCGGCCCCATCTTTTGTTCTGTTCACACGCACAATTTCTTTGCCATTGTTGTCAATGCCGATAAAGCGAACTTGCATATATTCGGGGCGAATTTGGATAAGATTTCTGAAGTAGGTAGAAATAATAGGGAGAAGATCGTTCGGAGTTCTGTGTGCTTTTTGAAGCCGTTCCTGATTATATTGGTAAGCTGCATAATCCCTGATGGCTGGCATATGGGCAAAGATGAAGGCATCATTATACATTTGTAGAAATGAATTTTTGATACTTGGGACAGCAAGGCGTGTTTGCCACGCAATATGGCTGGTTCCGTTCTCAAGGCTAATGATATTGGTTCGATATATATAAAAGCTACTGATCAAGCCCGAAGTCAGGAGGGCAATGGCGCATGAGAGTAGAGCCAGCTTTTGTTTGAATCTCGGGTTTTCTTTATGGGTGTTCTTCATCCTAATGCCGCCTGTATGGGGTAAAATTTAGGTAAATTTAATAGACACTCAGGGACTCAATGCTTTATACAACTATAGGATATATTTAATTTCAAAAAGACACAAATCATTGAATTATATTGTGTTAAAAGTTCAAATCAGATGATGATATAGGTTATATTTTCTCAAGTTCTTGACTTATTACAGTGGTTTAGCGTACAAACAGGGGCTTTTTAGAATAAGAGTTCCACTCAAATAAAGGTTATTGCACATGGTTAACATCGGTCACATCCCAAACGCGGTTAGCGCATTTCAGTTTTTGAATCCGCCGCACGTCCTTATCCTTGAGGCGCGTTTTTATGAAGACATCAATGATATGATGATTAATGGGGCGACAGATGCTTTGACCAAAGTTGGTGCAACCTTTGAAAAAATCACTGTTCCTGGTGCTTTAGAAATTCCGACAGCTTTGCAATATGCCGCTCAACGTCAAAATGGTCGTGCGTTTGATGCTTATGTTGTTCTGGGTTGTGTTATTCGTGGCGAGACAACCCATTACGAGATCGTATCGATTGAGAGTGCCCGTGGTATTATGGATGTCTCCCTGAAACATAATCTGGCCGTTGGCAATGGTATATTGACCGTTGAAAATGTTGACCAAGCTCTGGATCGTGCGGATAAATCACGTCAGAACAAAGGGGGCGGGGCGGCTATCGCTGCGCTGTCTATGCTGGCCCTAAAACAAGCTTGTGGAGGAGTATAAGATGTCGTCATCCAAACCCGCATCAAGAGGATCTTTAAAGGCACGTAAGACTGCGGCGCGTCTATTTGCAGTCCAAGCCGTTTATCAGGCGATCCAGAACAAAGAACCACCATCCAAATTACATGATGAATTTATCACCTACCGCATCGGAATGGATTTGGAAGATACGGCGGAGGGCGGAGGGCAGATGGTTGCCCCTGACCAGCCATTATTCCGTGATATTCTGTCAGGAGTGACTGAGCGTTGGGGCGATTTGCAACAGATTATCCAACCGCGCCTCAAAGTGACCAATGCAGTTGAGCCGCTTCTGACCGCCATTCTGGTCTGTGGTACTTATGAACTTATGGCTCACCATGATATTGATGCGCCGATCATTCTCTCTGACTATATCAATATTACAGCCAGTTTCTTTGAATCGTCCGAACCGAAATTGGTAAATGCGGTTCTGGATGCCTTGTCGAAAGAATTGCGACCAGTCAATTAATCGAAATGTATAAGATTTATCTAATTTAAAAGCGTCAGATGCGAATCTGGCGCTTTTTTATGCTCAAATATTAACGATTCCAGACCGTTTCATTGCGCTGCGTTGTCATTTCGGCCTGCATAAAGGAAGGGCGGTTTGCGTTGAAAACCGTGGCTCAGCGTTATAATCCCTGCATTGCAACATTTATCATAAAATTTTATGGAATTGTTACCGCACGTTAAGACTTTGCCTGTTATTATTATATACAGAAGATAAAAATAGGGCAGAAGCCCTCCCAAGACTATAAAAAAAATCGGGAAAAGTAAGGGCGTTAAAAATATGAAAAAAATCATTCTCATCGTTGTTGCGTTGCTCCTGTTGGGCGGAGGCGGCTTTGCTGCGTTCACTTTCCTTGGCGGAAAGACTGCAGAAGCATCGATTGATCCTAAACAGGCATCCAAAGATAAATCTGAAGCAGAGACCGCTGCATCCAAAAAAGAAGCCGATGCCAAAGTGAGCTTTGTGAAGATGGATGCTTTGACATTGCCGATTGTAAATAAAAACGGCGTTGTTCAGATCGTTAATATCTCCATCACTCTGGAAGTGGAAGATGCCGAGAAAGCAAAAGAAATCGAAAAATTTACCCCACGCCTGAAAGACGCCTATATTCAAGATATGTATGGTGCATTGGGTTCGGCAACAGCATTGACCGCGAGCGGTGTTGTGGAAGTCAACACAGTTAAAAAACGCCTGATGTCAGTGACACAAAAAGTTTTAGGTGATGACAGCGTGCGTGATGTATTGCTGCAGGCCGTACAACAAAGGAAGGCCGGATAGGCCTTCTGAGATAGCACAAGTTTTAGTAGTGAGCCCTAAACTCTGCCCCTCCGTTAAGGAGGGGTTTTTCTTTGTAGAGTTATTTTTGTTCAATGTCTGTGCCGCGTGTTTTCCACAAGGAATAGAACATTCCGATGGCCAAGATAGCAAAGGTAATGCCAAGGGAGAGCAACGGTGGGAATTTAGCGCCATCCATTAAGAAATCAGCGATAAATATTTTTGACCCGATGAAAACTAACAGCACAGCCAAGGCATATCTCAGGTACGCAAAACGCGCCATCATCGCGGCGAGAGCGAAATAGAGCGCGCGTAAGCCGAGAATAGCAAAGACGTTACTCGTATAAATAATGAACGTATCTGTGGTCAGGGCAAAAATGGCGGGAACAGAGTCCACGGCAAAAATCACATCTGCAAATTCAATCATAATCAGCGCGATGAATAATGGCGTCACATAGGTTGCCAGCTTGCCTGTTTTAGGATCTTTGAGTTTTACAAAAAAGTCGTGACCATAAATTTTGTCAGTGGTTCTGAAATGTTTTTTGAAGAATTTCAGGATCGGGTTGTTGCTAAAATCACCTTCTTCTTCTTCCTCTTTTGACGGGATCAGCATTTTGATACCGGTGACGATCAGGAATGCGGCGAAGATATAGAGGACTTCGTGATATTCTTTAACCAGAGCAGCGCCCAAGCCGATCATAATTCCGCGAAGCAGAATGACCCCCAATATTCCCCAGAAGAGAACACGGTGTTGATACAGCCTTGGGATTCCCATGAACGAGAAGATCATGGCAATGACAAAGATGTTATCTAGCGCGAGGGTCTTTTCAACCACAAAACCGGTATAATAGAGCATACCGAGTTCACTACCGCGTTCCATCCAGACCCATGCGCCGAACAGAAGGCCGACGGTGATATAGAAGGCAGAGAGTTTCAAACTTTCCTTTACTTCAATCTCATGGTCTTTTTTATTGAGGACACCAAGGTCAAAGACGAGGAGAGCCATGACAATTCCCAAAAAGGAAGTCCAGAACCATATCGGGGTGCCAAGGAAGTCATTATATAAAAAATCAGGTAACATTTTAAGACATCTCTCTATTATATGTTCATTTTTAGCGGCTTAGTATTTAGGCCATTTTTGCCATGTTTTCACGAAGATAGGTTTTGACGTTGCTGATGGCAACCCTTTCTTGTTTCATTGTGTTGCGATGGCGGACAGTCACGCAATTGTCGGTGGCTGTTTCTGTATCCACGGTAAAGCAGAACGGAGTTCCGATTTCATCCTGACGGGCATAACGCTTTCCAATGTTTTGTTTAACGTCCAATTCGACCATAAAGTCTTGGCGCAGATCCATGTAAAGCTTTTGCGCGATCTCTGGCTGACCATCTTTTTCGGTCAGGGGGAGAATGGCGGCTTTGATTGGGGCGACGTTCGGATGGAAATTCATATACATTCCCGCCGGACGATTCGGGTCGATGGTATAGGCTTCACACAGAACCGCCAGAACACCACGAGTCAGACCGGCGGCAGGTTCGATAACGTGCGGGACATAACGTTTGGTATTATCCATCGGGTCCATATATTCCATTTTGACCTTCGAGAATTTCTCGTGCTGACCCAAATCGTAATTGGTACGGTACGCAATCCCTTCGAGTTCGCCAAAACCTGGGGAAGTGAATGGGAAGCGATATTCAACGTCGAATGTTTTCTTGGAATAGAATACTAATTCATCCGCTTCGTGCTTACGGAAGATAATATCATCCCCGCCAACCCCGATGGATAGCCACCATTTTTTACGTTCTTCCATCCAGAAATCAAACCACATATCGGCATCATCAGGGTGGCAGAACCATTCCATTTCCATTTGTTCAAATTCACGGGAACGGAAGATAAAGTTCCGTGGGTTAACTTCATTACGGAAGGCTTTCCCGATCTGGGCAATCCCGAACGGAACGCGCACGCGGGATGAATCGATGATATTTTTGTAATTGATAAAAATCCCTTGAGCGGTTTCGCCGCGCAGATAGGCTTTGTTATCGTCTGATTGAATAGGGCCTGTGTGGGTTTCAAAGAGGAGGTTGAAGGCTTTCGGTTCGGTCAGTGAGGCCGCTTTGGATGCTTCGGGGGCAACAATATTCGGGATATCGGCAAGGGCGATTTTATCAAATGGGGTGGCGTCATAATCTGTGACCGCTTTACCTTTGGCAAATTTCTTGATGCGGGCGGCGAGCAAGTCCAATTGATCATCTCCAGCCTGAACCGCCAGCCATGGGAGAGAGCCGTCTTTGGCAATGAAAACCACAAGATGGTCAGCACGGTAGCGTTTTTTGGTTTCACGACAATCTGTCATCGGGTCGGCAAAGCCGCCCACATGTCCGGACGCCACCCAGACTTCAGGGTTTTGAATGATGGCACTATCTAGCCCCACAATCCGCACAGGGTTTCCGTCCGGCCCGATAGGGGGGCATTTGACCATGGCATTCCACCATAGGTCACGAATGTTGTTTTTCAGTTCAGTCCCCAGTGGTCCGTAATCCCAAAAACCGTTGATCCCGCCGTAAATATCAGATGCCTGAAAGATAAAGCCGCGACGTTTACAAAGAGCCACGATGTCTTTCATATCTTTGACGGGAGGAGTATTAGGGATGGTTGCTGGGGCAGATTGGGACATTTTAAAACCTTTTTGAATTTATAACCCCTTATAAATAAACAAAAACCTCCAATCTGTAAACAGAAAGGAGGCCTTTAATTGCTAAGAACGGCTAAATTTAGCGTTTTGGCAAAGCATTGGGGGCGGCGTCCCTTTTAAAGTAACTGACGGGTTTCTCGCGGGGCATCACTCGGCTCCCTGCATCTGGGTCTTCCTGTACGCGGGGACGGTCGACCACTGAATGGACATTATAATCTGTATCGGTGCGGCTTCCCCGTGCGATGGATAGAATGGCATCAGCGTTCTGGGTTTGTTGGGATGTGGACGGAATGGGTGCTCTCGCACCCAGATTTGTCGTGTCAACGGCATCATCGGCCATGGCATGACTTGACCCAAAAGCCAGTAATCCCATGGTGGCAAAGAGTAAGAATGACTTATAATTCGGAGATGATAAAAGCTCCAAAGTTTTATAATTCGGCGTGTTGATGCGCCCAGTTTTCTTGTTTCTAATACTCATAATGCCGTTCCTCGGTTCATAAGCCGTTTACCTGATCAATGAACGGTAGGCGGCGATATTTGTTCCAAAACTATTTATGTTTTTTCTGAATATGGTATTTGTCGCCATCCAATGGGGTTGGGTCGAATTGAACAGGGATCAATTCTGCAGGTTGGGCGCAATCAATCGGTATGGATTTCAAGACTTTCCATTGTTCAGCCCAGCCAGATTGGTGGTCGGCATTGTCTACCAAGGATACATTCAAACATTGGCCTTGGCTCACGGCTTGGGCAAAGCTGTTGTAAACGGCGGGTGGGGTGGTGGTATCCAGTTTGCCGATAAAGTGGCGTTGGGGAATATTGGCGATCCCTGCCGCAAAATCCATCGGGTTCAATGATCCCTCTGGGTGTGGCTTTTTGTTCAGGTTGGCGACTGTATTCGGGTCTAAATCACCTGCAACAGTGCGAATCGATTTAATATCGGCACGTTGGCTTCCCAAAATAACGGCAATCGCCGCGCCGCCGTCATATCCGACAAGGTCAAAGGACGGGATGTTGTAATAAGACTTAATATTATCCAGAACCTGATTATAGGTTTCAATGACCTCAGGCGCGAATCGTTTATTGGTTGAATATTCTACAGGGCAACTTTTCTTATCGCCTTTCCAGCCTTTGTTATATTGGCAGGGGCGAGCAACCCAGATGACGTTATCCCCTTTGTCCTGTGCCGCCATACGGAGAGCCACAGGGTCGGTTGGGGTAGGATTGTCTTTGCTGAAGGCTTTCACGGCTACGGTATATGTTCCATCGCCCTCGATATAGATCGTAGCTGGTTGGCCTTTTTTATAAACGCGTTCATAGGACTGGATAATGAAATCCGTAGTCGGAATATCACGGGGAATCATGAAAACAGGCGCCGCTGTCCGTTTTGCGGCATCATCACGCATAACGGTCATATCGCTGTAACAAGCAGAGAGTAGTGAGGAAGTGCAGGCCAAGGCCAATAAAGAACGTACAGAAGTCATATGAGATTCCCCTTTAGAATTGTGAAAACACAATATCATGGCTTCTGAATAAAATCATCAGGCTTATTCAGATATTTCCAAAATGATAGGGGTGTGATCCGACGGGGTATCCCAGCCGCGTGGAGTCTTGTCGATGGTGCAGGATAGGGTTTTGTCGGTGATAGCGGGGGACGTCAGAAAATGGTCAATCCGTATTCCTTTGTTCCTTGGCCATGCGCCCGCCTGATAATCCCAGAAGGTATAAACCTCTGATTCTTGATTAAATGTACGGAAGGCGTCAGTTAGGCCTAAATTCAGGAGTTTCCTGAATTGTTTGACTGTCTCGGGGTGATAGAGGGCATCGTTCCGCCAGAGTGCAGGATCATAACAATCCCTATCCTCGGGGATCACGTTGAAATCACCGCCGACTAGGAATGGCACTCGGGTATTTCGTAATTCATTTAATCTATGAAGCAAACGTTCCATCCATTTGATTTTATAATCAAATTTATCTGTTCCTAATGGATTTCCATTGGGAAGGTAGATGTTGATTAAGCGGATGCCGTTCCAATCGACTTCCAGATAGCGGGCTTGTTCATCGGTATCATTGCCTTCGAGTTTTTTGGAAACAAGGGCTTGCTCTCCACGGGTGAGAATAGCGACGCCGTTATAGGCCTTTTGCCCGACGAAGGTTGCTGTATATTCACCTGATATTTCAGGTAAGATTTCGCCTTTAAGCTCTTGAAGAAAAAGAGCATCTGGTTTTTTCTCTGATAGAAATTGCTGGACATGGCCAAGGCGTGCCTTCACCGAATTAACGTTCCAAGATGCTATTTTATAGGTCATACCGAGAAGGATTCCCCGCATCCACAGCCGGATGTTGCGTTGGGATTGGTAATTTTGAAATTCTCGCCCATCAGGCTTGTGACATAATCAATGGTTGCGCCGGAGAGGAGGGCAAGTGACATTTCATCTGTGACCACGCAGTCCTCAAAGACCGTGTCATCTTCATTTACCGTATCATCAAAGGTCATATCATACTTAAATCCCGAACACCCGCCGCCCGATACGGTAATGCGGAGGTTTAAATTGGAATTGGACTTCGCCGTACGAATATCCTCGATACGGTTAAAGGTTGTCGGGGTTATTTTTAAACTGTTGCTCATGGAATGAATATGGCTTGTTTATATTCTGATATCAAGCAGGCTTCCGCGTTCTAAAGGCGGGATGTTGATAATTTTGTTGTTATTGGTTAGGGCATTTTTGGTATTTTCCTTGGCTTGATAGCCATGGTTTTCGACCAGCCTTTGATCCAATGTCTGTAGCGCGGATATCCGTTCGGAGGTGGTGTTTCTATCCTGCAGCCCAAATTCGGCATTTGGATTTCCACTGCCGTTCAGATAGTTGTTTTTATTTGTTTCTATTCTTTGTTGGGCTTCTTTACTGGCGGCAATACGTTCGGCAGCAGAGTTTTTGTTCTGCAGACCGACTGTAAAGTTATTTGTGATAGGAGGGTTTGTTGTAATCATTTTTCCCAAATTACCGTTAACACATATTCCCTGATCTTTAATAGTAATACAAAATGATTAACGAAGCTTTGAAAGTTATGAACGAAAATTCATTTTCTATATTTACCACTTGTAAATCTTTTGCTGTCACAATCCAGAATATTAGGGTGTGTCACGTTCCGAACTCTGGCGGGTGTCGGGACAAATAAAAAAGAAATGAAAACACTGTGACACGTTAGGGTCCGCCGAAATGAGTAACTTATCTTATAATAATGCTGACATGGCATTCAAATCCGGGGCTGCAAATCCTGTATTGGCTAAATTATATCTGACCCACGGTATTCGTGCCGAGGCGATGAACAACCTTCCAGCGGAAGATCGCGCTGGGTTGTGTGATGACGTTACCTATTTGATCGAGACGGCAGGTCGTCCCAGTGATCGCGAAATGGCGACAGATATCCTCCTTTCCTTATTGCGCCATGCCGAAACCCATTTGAAACAAGCTGTCGCAGAGCGCCTTTCTGTATTGGATCAAGCACCGCTACGCCTGATTTTAGAATTTATCAATGATGATATCGGGGTTGCCAGATCTGTACTGAAAAACAGTCCAGTCTTAAACGACCTTGATTTGCTTTATATTATCCAGTCGAGAGACTCCCCATTCTGGCAGGCGATTGCCGAACGTCAGAATTTAGGCGAGAATGTTGTCGAGACTTTGGTTGATACAAAGGATATCGAAACCGCCAAAGTGTTGGTTGAGAACACAAGTGTTATCTTTTCTGATTACGCGCTGGGTAAAATTGCTAAGCTTGCCAGTGAGACCGATGTCCTGAATGATTGCTTGATCAACCGTAGCCAAACCGCACGAGGCGATTTTGCCCGCAAGATTTATGAGTATGCGGGCGATGCCCTGAAACAATTGATTGCCGAGAATTGCGGATCATTGTCCAAAGAAGTATCGCGCAAATTGGATGAAGTCCTGATGGAATTCACCGAGCCGACCCCACATCATTTTATGCCGAGTGCATCCATGATTAAGGCCGCTGAGTTATTCATGGAGCAGGGCAAGATCAACAAGACATTGATGTTGAACACTTTGAAACGTGGTCAGATTGCGTCCTTTATTGCGCTGTTCTCGAAATTCACAGGGCTGCCAGTGGCGGTTGTGATTGCGATGTTACAACAAAAGAATGGTCGCAGTTTGGCGATTGCGTCGAAAGCTAATGATCTTGATAAAACAGATTTTCTGATGATCTTTAATTTCACCCGTAAGATCATGGGTGAGGATTATTTATCCGCAAGTCATGTGGGCGCAACACTGGCTTACTACGACCGGATTACACCAGACGTTGCGAAACGTCTGATGAACAGGAGTAAAGTTTAATACTAAACAGGTGCGTATCTTACGCTGCCTTTTTCTGGGAAGAAAGTGCATCAACGCCGGGCAGGGGCTTACCCTCCATCCATTCGAGGAAGGCTCCGCCCGCGCTTGATACATAGGTGAATTTATCACCGCATCCTGCGTGTTCTAACGCAGACACCGTATCACCACCACCGGCAACAGACACCAAACCTTTTGCAGTCGCAGCCGCAACAGCTTGAGCCGCCGCAGTTGTGCCTTTGTCAAATGGTGTAACTTCGAACACGCCCAATGGACCGTTCCAGAGAACAGTTTTGCAACCCGCCAATTTCTCGGTCAGCATGGCAATGGTTTGAGGGCCAACGTCAACTGCTTCGCGGTCTGCTGGCATTGCCGCCGTCAGAACAATTTCATGCGGAGCGTTCGCGCCGAATTTATCAACGATCACGCGGTCAACGGGCAAAAGGATTTCACAGCCGGATGCTTTTGCGGCGGCTTGGATACGTTTTGCTTCGTCCACCATGTCGCGTTCGCACAAGGATTTACCAACCTCAACACCGTCGGCAAACAGGAAAGTGTTGGCCATGCCGCCACCCAAAAACAGGAAATCAACTTTTTTCACAAGGTTTTCGAGAACGGAAATTTTGGTCGAAATTTTTGACCCGCCAACAATTGCCATCACCGGACGTTGCGGGTTTTCAAGGGCTGCGGTCAATGCGTTCAACTCTGCTTCCATCAGGAAACCTGCGCAAGACGGCAGGAAGTGGGCAAGGCCTTCGGTGGAGGCATGTGCGCGGTGTGCGGCAGAGAACGCATCGTTACAATAGATGTCACCAAGGGATGCGAGTTGTTTGGTAAAGCCAACATCATTTTTTTCTTCTTCTGCGTGGAAGCGAACATTTTCTAACAAGGTGACTTGACCGTTTTGAAGGGCAGCTTTTGCGGCTTCTGCCGGTGCGCCGATGCAGTCATCAGCAAAACCGACTTTCACGCCCCATGATTTTTCAAGGGCGGGCAACATGAATTTCAAAGAAAATTCAGGGGTTACACCTTTTGGACGACCAAAGTGGGAAATAACCAAAGTCTTTGCGCCGTTTTTGGTCAGGAAATCAATGGTTGGGCTCAAACGGTCGATCCGTGTTGTGTCGGTGATATTGCCGCCTTCGGCAGGTACGTTCAAATCCGCGCGGAGCAGAACGGTTTTTCCTTTAACATCGATATTTTTAAGAGCCTGAAAATTCATGAGTATATCCCTATATATGTTGTCGTTGATGTACGGGGGTATTTTTAATGGCTTCGACAATATTGTGCAAGCTTCTTTGCAGTTTCGCGGATGATCAGATGAGCCGATGATCGGTTGATCGGATATTTTCTGATCATCTGATAAACAGATCATCCGATCATCCGCCATAGGATCTATTAGTTCGTTCCCAGAAATTTGAAATTCGTTTTCGTCCTCAAAAAAGCCGTTTTTCTCCATAAAAACAAGGGTTTGGATAAAATGGCGTTGCATGCGTAACCAGAGGCAGATTTGTTTGAATTCGATTCCGTAACAGCCGTGGGTGGTGGCGTTTTGGGAGGATGCGGCTTTGCCTTCCTCTGTTTTAGGGCCAGTGGATTTAAGCCAGATTTTACGGGCGCGGAGCTTCGCGGCCTGTTCGGCGCGTTGTGCATCTGTCCAAGATCTCTGCCCCCTGCGGCGGGGCTTTGGTACAGCTTCCATGAGGATATTGTAGGATATAAATCCTAAAATGTCAAGGGTTTTGGTGCGAAAAGTTACGCAACACAACCACAAAGACACAAAGGGCACGAAGAATCACAAAGTTCTTCTTTTCGGCGCCATTGCGAGCGGAGTGAAGCAATCCAGAAAGTTAGTTTTTTAACACAGAGGTCACAGATTTTTTTACTCTGTGGCTTTCTCTGTGATCTTTATGGAGTCTGTGGTGAAAGAAATTTTTAACGTAAGGCACGCAAGGGAACGCATAGATATTCGTCATTCCGGCGAAAGCCGGAATCCCCTCTGATAAAAGTGAGATTGCGGCTTTCGCCGCAATGACGGGGGAAGAGGTAACTTTGTGATTCTTCGTGTCCTTTGTGCCTTTGTGGTTGTGTGGTTTTCGGGCTTATCACAAAGGGTTGTTTCTTCTGAGCGGGACATATTTCTTGCAATTTAAATAAATATTAGTTATGTTAATTCTCCTAAGGGGAGGTTTTCATGAAATATGCTAAAAATCAGATGAAAAATGCCGAAATGATTTCAGAAGATCAGCCCTTCGCAAATGATCGGGAAAGCCGCAAGGTGATGATCGATCAATTATTTCCTCATGTATCGTTGCTTGAGAGATTTGTCTTATCAACTGTCTTAGCCCATGAACCTTTTGAAGCATTCAACGATGCAAACGATCCCCATTACTTTGACCTTAGCAAGAAGGGTAAAGAGGTTGCTCAATATGTTGAATATTTGAGGCAAAAAACAGAATGGGAACAACGAAAACTAGACGAAAAGTCCAAGGGGCGCCGCGAACCCATTACAATTTATAGGCATAGAGATTCCGAAACAGTTGAGCCTGTCTAGCTATATAGGCGTGGATTGTGAGCGATTTTCTTGCAAAATTTCATCATAATGTTGTTATCATCATCATAAAAAATAGGGAGATAACATCGTGATGGCGACAACAGTCATTCATAAGCTGATAACACTCACCAACCGATTCATAGAGGCGGATGAATATCGCACATCCCGCGAAATTCGGGATCAGTTGGTTGCGGATGTTTTCCCTTTATTAAGCCCCACTATGAGACAAGAGATTTCAAACATTACCGAATATAACGATGTTTTAAAATCCGTTATGCGGGCATACAAAGATAAATCTTGCTATGAGCAAGAGGCAATCGCCATGGTTATTATTCGAAGAATGCGCAGAGGGGAACGGGCGGTGCGTGATGATGAAGCGTTATTGGCTTATGCCACAGCCCCAGAGAGACGGCTTTAAATAAAATCCCAGTTGTTTTTGATCAGTACATTAGGTTAGAGATTTCGCAGCCTCTGTTGCCTCGATCAATCTTGTGCGTAATGTCGGGTCAAGGAAGGAATGGCCTGCGTCGGGGACGATGACGTAGTCGGCTTCGGGCCACACAGCGTGGAGGCGGTTGGCGCTGATCATCGGGCAAATAATATCATAGCGGCCTTGGATAATGCTGGTCGGGATTGAGCGGATTTTATCGATTTCGGTGAGCAGGCTTTTGCCTTCGGGGATCGATTGCGTATAAAAATAATGGGCTTCGATTTTCGCCATGGCGAGGGCGTAATAGCGTTGGTCGTCCGATACAATGGTTTCTTTTTGCGGGAAGAAAGACGCGCAGGCTGTTTCATAGGCGTTCCATTGCATTGCGGCCTCAATCGCTTCGCGGTCATTTTTACTGGTGAGGCGGTCATAGTAGAATTTCAAAAGATTTTTCTCGTCATCACATCCGCGCGCGAAATCATCCCACGCCTCGGGAAAAATATTTTTCATGCCCGTCATGTACCATTCAATTTCGCTTTGCTCCATCAGGAAGATGGAACGGAGGATCAGGCTGATGCAATACTCGGGGTGTTCTAAGGCGTAGGCGAGGGACAAGGTGCTACCCCATGATCCGCCGAATAAATGCCAGCGCGGGATCCTCAAATGGTTGCGCAGTAATTCCATGTCGTAAACCAGATGTGCCAAGGTATTATTTTTCAAACTGCCGAGCGGATGCGAACGTCCTGCGCCCCTTTGGTCGAAAATAATGATGCGGTAGAAGGCAGGGTCAAAAAATCGGCGGTGGATCGATGAAGCGCCAGCACCGGGGCCACCATGGACAACGAGGATCGGCACGCCGTCCGGATTACCGCTTTGCTCCCAATAAATTGTGTGAACATCATCAACCGATAAGAAGCCTTGGGAATAGGGGGTGAGGGGTGCAAATAATTCACGCATCGGGCGCGGATGCATCGCCGAGGCATAGCTCAGAGATTTCGGTGCCGTCAAAGAAAGGTCAATTTGTTTGGCCATCCATTAGAGTTAGCGGAAAAAGGTTGGAAATTAAATGGAATCTTTGTAGAACGGGGAGAATAACTGTTGACTATTTTCATAATTATAATGTATGGTGATGGTCAAATAACAAAATTCAAAAGGTGTGAATATGAACAAATATGTAGTCGGCGGATTTTTAGCGTTTGCAGTTGGTGTGGGTGGGTTAACACAAGCCTTTCTCGAAGCATTCCCAAAGCCATTGGCAAAACATGCAAATGATATCATGAGTGGTAAGGTTAGCGCGGAAAAAATTGAACAGGCAACTGCAGTTAATCCTACTGCTCAAGTTGGTAAAAATTCATCGAATAATTATGGTCTCGCAACGTACCAAGAACCTGCGTCTGCACCTAAATAAGATTATATATTTTTTTAGAATAAAAAAAACCGCCAGCGATGTTTGGCGGTTTTGTCTATTGGTTTGTTGGGCGTTGAACTGGCGTCAATACGGGTTTTTTGATTTCGGGCAATTTTGGTTCTTCGATTTGCGGTGGTTCGGGGGCGGATAAATCCTGCGTTTTTTTGCCGCCGATGGTGTGCATGAAGTCTGGTTGTTGTTTTTCATCGGTTGGGCGTGTTGAATTGACGATGTCATCGATAATTTTTGCGGCTTTGTTTTCAGGGGCGGGTGTGGCCTGTTTATCGGCAATGATTTCCAGTTGTTCAACATGGTCAAGTTCGATATAGGGGCCGTTATAATTACGCAACCAGCCGCGCACACGAATGGTTTTGCCTTTGAGTGACATCGGATCAATGCGGAGTTTCGAGAAATCTTTGCGGAGGGTGGACGCGATGCCGATACTGAAATCTGTTTTCCAGTCGGATGTGAAATTTAGGAAGATTGCATTGCGGTTTTGCGATGTGGAATAAATTTTGCCTTCGATAATTTCAAAACTATCTATTCTCTGTGCGGCTGTGGACGGTGTCAGGACGGCATTCATGGGCAGTGCCCAGAGACCTAATTTTTTATCACGCGCCTGTTGTTCGAGGGTTAGCATCTCTGCCGCGTGGATTTTATTGTCGGGGGTAGTGCGGACACGCGCCAAGCCTTCGGACAGCAAAGTGCCTTGAATCCAGTTATCATCTTTGCCACAGGTGAAATGGCCGACAATCTGGTTCATGCGGTTAATGCGCCCGACCTTTTCCGAGCGGGTTTGATAGAGGGTACATTTTTTCCCCTCGGCAAGTTCGGTCAGGCGTTTCTGGGTTTTGGGGGCGGTGTCATTATCATCGGGAATATCGAGACCCGTGAGGGAATAAATATCACCTGCCTCGGATAACAGAGCCGTTGAATCCACAACTTTTTTAATGCGGACGGGGGCAGGTTGGCGGATTTCGCGTTTGTTATCTATTGTAAAGGCAATGGGCTTTGCCTCAGGCGGAGTTGACACTGCGTCAGCCGCCTGAGAAGATACCCCACCCAATAAAATGAGTAACAAAAATAAAATCCCGATTTTTTGCATAAGGACATCATCATGGATCATCATCGTTTTTGCAAGGCTGCAGTTTTAGGCGCATCCTTTTTTACACTGTTATTTGCATCCGGCTGCACCCAAAACCCGATGACCGGCAGAAGCGAATTCACAGGGTTAATGCCCGCGCAACAGGAGGCATCCATCGGCGCCGCGCAACATGAGGAAATTATCAAGCAATATGGCGGGGTCTATAATAACAAGGCCATTCAGTCCTATGTGAACGAAGTAGGTCAGAAAATGGCGCAGTATAGTGAACGTCAGGATGTGCAATATCGATTTACGGTTCTGGATTCACCCGTTGTGAATGCGTTTGCGTTGCCTGGTGGGTATGTATATGTTACACGCGGAACTTTGGCGGTTGCCAATAGCGAAGCAGAATTGGCGGCTGTGTTGGGGCATGAGATCGGGCACGTTGCCGCCCGTCATCAGGCCGCGAGGTATTCGCAAGGTGTCCTGACCCAGTTGGGCGCATCGGTGTTAAGTGCGGCGATTGGCGTTCCTGCTGCGTCACAGGCGATCGGGTTGGGAACAAATTTATACATGTCATCCTATTCTCGCGATCAGGAAACGCAGGCCGACCAATTGGGCGTGCGGTATTTATCAAGATCGGGATATGACATGATGGGGATGTCCAATTTCCTGCGCGATATGAATCTGTATCAATCGACCAACGCGCAGATTGAGGGAAAGAACGAGAAGGAGTTCAGTTATTTTTCATCCCACCCCGATACCGCAGGACGTGTGCAACAATCGCGAAACGAGATTTCAAAATATCCTGTTCAATCATCACCAACACGCAACGAGAACCGTTATCTGTCCATGATCCGCGGGATGCCGTATGGAGAGAGTGCCACGCAAGGGTTTGTTCGCAACGGTAGATTTTATCATCCCGATATCGGATTCACCTTTAACATTCCGCCCACATTCAACATTGATAACCAACCACAACGCATTGCGATTGAGGGGCAGGAGGGAACTGTCTTGGTGTTGGA
This sequence comes from Alphaproteobacteria bacterium RIFCSPHIGHO2_02_FULL_46_13, assembly GCA_001767915.1. Taxonomy (GTDB): domain Bacteria; phylum Pseudomonadota; class Alphaproteobacteria; order Micavibrionales; family Micavibrionaceae; genus UBA1573. The sequence continues at coordinate 29,245 of MEMI01000047.1, forward strand.
TATGACCAAGCGTGGCAATAATGTAGGCAATGCCGAAGATTATGTGTCGGGCGTATGGTTAAAGGGACAGGGAACGGAGGCGCTTGATTCCATTACTGTGGGTGGAATGCCCGCCGCGACAACAGCGGTCAACGTGAATATCAACAATCAACCCGCCGAGATCAGATTGATTGCGATTGAATGGTCGGATGCTGAATTTGTGCGGATGCAGATTTTAATTCCACGCGGGGCATCAAACGCCGCCGTCGATGATTTGAAACGGATCAGTTACAGCTTCCGCAGAATGAATGAGGGGGAACGTAATTCTGTTCGTCCATATCAAGTGGATTTGGTAACTGCAAGAGCGGGGGATACAGCGCAAAGTCTTGCCGCAAATATGGCGGTTGATAAAGCTAAAGTGGAACAATTTGTGGCATTGAATGGGTTGACGCCAGCGACGCCGATTGTGGCGGGACGGAGTTATAAGGTTGTTCGTTAAAAAAGGATGCCGGATTGTTGGGGGACAATCCGGCAAGTTCGTTAGGGGAGATGTCTCTCTTGTGGAGTGACATAGGTATAACGGTGGAGCTAAACCATATCCCCCACGAAATTCGATAAATCTTGCTTATTTGCAGATAAATTATCACGGAGTTTTTCAAGGGCGCGTGATTCCAGTTGGCGCACGCGTTCTTTGCTCACACCCAGTTTTTTGCCTAACTCTTCGAGAGTCACGGTTTCATACTGCATGTGGCGTTCACGGATGATATGTTGTTCGCGTTCACTTAGTTTTTTGAGCGCGTCATTCAACCATTTCGAACGTGTTTGGGAATCTTTCATTCCGATCACGACGTCTTCGGGGTTGGGGCGCGTATCTGCCAAGAATGATCCGACTTCTTCTTCGCCATCGGTGCTAATCAAGGCGTTTAAAGATTGGTCGCCACGGTTCATGCGGCCTTCCATATCCTCAACATCTTTGACACGCACGCCGAGGGCGGTTGCGATCTTAATGCGTCCGTCGGTGGTCAGGCCGTTCTCGTCCTCTGCACCTTCGATTTTTGCGCGGAGGCGGCGGAGATTAAAGAACAGGGATTTATGTGCGGCAGTTGTACCCGTCCGCACGATTGACCAGTTACGCAAGATATAATCCTGAATCGAGGCGCGCACCCACCATGTGGCGTAGGTGGAAAAACGCACATCACGGTCAGGTTCGAATTTGTTGGCGGCCTGCATGAGGCCAAGGTTTCCTTCTTGGATCAGGTCGCCCATCGGCAGGCCGTAATGTTTGAATTTCGCGGCTGTCGCAATCACAAGGCGGGTGTATGAACGGATGAGTTCATGCAATGCATTTTCATCGCCATGATCTTTCCAGCGCGTCGCCAGATCAAATTCATGCTCGCGTTCCAACATCGGTTCATTCATGGATGACCGGATGTATCCCATGTTTGCTTTTTGTGTGTTAGCGTCATCAATGTAAGCCATTTTAATTACCCTTCTTATAATATCGGACTATTTTGGTTCTGTATGTTCAAACGACAATTCCGAAGAATGTCTTTGAAACACAGGACTTTTTTGTGTCCATGTAACGGTATTCGGAGGAGGTACTTAAAAGTTACAAAGAAATTTAAAAAATTGTAAATTTTTTGTGCGGGGCAGGATTCTGTTAAGTGGTGGTGGCTGCTTCCCCTATGTTTTTCCAATCAGCCACGATTTGCACCGCATAAGCACTCTTCTTCGTGGCTAACGCTTGGGCGCGTTCGGTAGTTCCATTACTGACGTCTTTTCCGCCCAAAATAGAATACATAATACTTTTAATATTAAAGGATTTTGCACTATCCTTGGCGGCCATATTCACTGTGTCTAAACGGTATTTTTTCAGATCTTTTTGAATGGCATCATAATTGGCCTGATTTTGCGGTTTGTCCTTATATCTCTCTAAAACGGCTTTCAGCTGTTCTTGCTGTTTGGCGGTGAGGGTGAAGCCGTAATTCTTTTTCGTGGAGGTGGAATCCGCAGATTTGGCAAGCAAGGCCTGAGCTGCGGCACTTAAAGTCACTGTGTCGCCGTCTGTAGTTGAAGAACTGGTTGCCCCTGTTGAGCTTGTTGAGTTTTTTAAACTATTGCCGAGAAATGCCGAGGCCGACCCCGAGTTGGATTGGCTTGTCTGGGAATTCAGATATTGCGATAGGCTGGTTATGGCTGTCATTTTTGATCCCGCTGTAAAAAACTCGACATTTGTACGAAGCAAGTTTCGTGCCAGCACTTTAAATAGTCATAATTAATAAATTAACTATCTTTTCTGCACTTTGCTGTGGTAGAACGCTTGAAAATCAAGATAATTTACAAAAAGTGATCGCAAGATGAGTGTTCAAAAACATGCCGAGAAATTTTCTGCCCCGCGCAAGGATGCGAGCGGGCGTGTTCAGCTGGTCGGCTTAAGCCTTGAGGAAATGCAGGCGGTTTTGGCCGAGCATAATTTGCCGAATTTTCGTTCCAAGCAAATCTGGAACTGGATTTATCAGCGCGGTGTGACAACATTTGACGCCATGGGCAATTTGCCGAAAGAGCTTCGCGCGATCCTGACCGAACATTACGCGATTGACCGACCTGCATTAATTACCGAGCAAAAATCGTCAGATGGAACCATTAAATGGTTGCTGGGCATGTCGGATGGTCAACAGGTGGAGATGGTGTTTATTCCGACACCGAAACGCGGAACTTTGTGCGTGTCATCACAGGTTGGTTGCACATTGACTTGTAAATTTTGTCATACGGGAACACAGCCATTGGTGCGGAACCTTGGCCCCCATGAAATTTTGCAACAGGTGATGTTTGCCAAAGACCATCTGGAAGAATGGCCGTCATCGGGCGAGAAGGAAGGGCGTGACCTGACCAATATCGTGATGATGGGCATGGGTGAGCCGCTCTATAACTATGATAACGTCGCCAAGGCGCTTAAAATTTGTATGCATCCGGACGGCCTAGGGATTTCCAAGCGTCACATTACATTGTCGACGTCGGGTGTTGTGCCGCAGATTCATCAATGTGGTGAGGAGTTGGGGGTTAATCTGGCGATCTCGCTCCATGCGCCGAATGATGAAATTCGTTCAGAGATTATGCCGATTAATAATAAATACCCGCTGGCTGATCTGCTGGACGCATGCCGCACATACCCCGGTGTATCCGCCATGCGCCGCATTACATTTGAATATGTGATGCTGGACGGCGTGAATGACAGTGATGACAATGCGCGGGAACTAGTCAAACTATTGATTGATATTCCGTGTAAGGTAAATTTGATTCCGTTTAATGCGTGGGAGAATAGCGGATTTGTTTGTTCCCCGATGGAACGGATTGAAAGCTTTGCGGCGATTTTAGAAAATGCAGGGTTCGATGCCCCGATCCGCCGCGCGCGCGGTCGTGATATTATGGCGGCGTGCGGGCAGTTGAAATCGGCTAGTCAGCGGGAAAAAATAAATAGAGTATAAACAATATAATAACTGAGTAAGGGAGAATAAAAAATGTCTAAAAAAGGATTTAATCCATTAGAAAAACAATCATCCACCATATCCAATGCGCAAGTGTTGAGTTTGATGGCGGCATATAATTTTGCCGTGCAAACATTGGCAAAACCTGTTGAGGAAAAGAAAAGTGTCGGGAGTGCCGTCAGATCAGCCAAAAGACAGTTTGGTGAATTTGCTCATATTAGTAGCACTGGGGAGTCTGTTTTCTTTCAGGGGCGACATGTTGAAAACAAGTGTCCTGTGAGTAATATTCGTGTAAAGTTATCCAATATGGTTGGGATTGGAGAGCTTGAGGCTTTGTATAAGGCAACTGGAATTCCTCAACTTCATCCCAATCCTGAACGGCGTATGGCATAATTAGGAAATCATAATGGGGAACGACTTTAAAAAACAAACATCCACCACATCCGCTAAGCAAGCGCTCGATTATTTGCTGGGACATGGGTTTAAGGTGGGTGAGGTTCGTGAATTAAAAGACGTCCCGAAAGCTTACCGCAAAGACATATTGGATGCTCGCCGTAGATTTGGCGAATATGCAGATATTAGCAATACGGGGCGCAGTATTACTCTGGTCGGCCCACATTATCCGTCAGGGCGTATGGTTGAGGTGCATGTGCCGTTGTTCGAAATGCTTCGTCACGGAGAATTAGAACAATTGCAAAAAATTACGGGGCTGGGCTTCTAAACCGTATCCGTATGTTGAAGCATTGCGTTCTGGCGGCTGCGTTCGATTTCGCATTCGATGTCGTATTCATCAACGCCCACTTTTTCTAATACTTCTGTTGCGATTTTCATGCTGGCTTCCAGAATTTCGGGGATGGCACTGGTTGCCCCAAGCGCATAGAGATGTTCCATATGTTCTGTGTCATGGGTGCGCGCAATGATCGGGATGAGCGGCCATTCGGTGCGCAGAGCCTTTAAAATCATTTCGGATGATTCAGGATTATCAATCGCAATCACAATCACCTTAACCGAGTCCAGATTTAAATGACGCCAGATGTCTATTTTACGGCTGTCGGCAAAAATTACGCGGTGGCCTTGTTCGCGCAGTTTTTTGACTTTGTCGAAATTATTCTCGATCGCGACATAGGGAACCATGCGCGATTCAAGCGTTGCGCCAAGAAGGCGACCCACGCGACCGTAACCCGCGATCAGGACTTTCGGCGCATCTGATAAATCTTTCTCGGGGCTGACAGATTGATATTCGGCATTTGCGCCAGCAGGGAAAGTTTTGATGATGGTCGGTGCAAGTTTTGTGAAAAACGGTGTGCAGAACATCGAGAGAGAAGCCACCAACAGGAAGAATTGTTGATCCTCCTTCGGGATAAGCCCACCAGCCACGGCAAGCCCCAAAATCAGGAACGCAAACTCACCCGCTTGCGCCAGGCGGATGGAGGCTTCAATCGCCTTGCTGCGTTTGATTTTGAACGGGATGGTCGCCAGATAGGTGCAGATTGTTTTGATAACAAACAGGCCAATCACCGAGGCGGGAATCCAGAACGGATGACTTCCAATCGCCCGCAGATCTATCATCATCCCGACAGAGAGGAAGAAGACGCCGAGGAGGAGGCTTTTGACAGGGTTAATCATCACTTCGATCTCGTGACGGAAATCAGTTTCGGCAATTAATAAGCCCGCAAGGAACGCGCCGAGAGCGGCGGATAGTCCTGCGCTGTGGGTGATGGTTGCAATACCGATCGCCAAGAAAATCGCGAGGGAGAGTAACCATTCTGGGCTTTTGCTAATGCTTAAAACGCCGAGGAGTGGGCGGAGCAATTTTGTACCGACAACATAGATGATTCCGACCACCGCCACCGCAATCAACATGGATTTGAGGAGAACGAGGGGGAGGGAGGTGTCACTATCGGCAAGTGACATCGCGCCGATAATCACCAGCAACGGGACAACCGCCAGATCCTGCATCAGTAAAATCGAGAAAGAGATTTTGCCGACAGGGCGGTTATTTTGGTGTTGTTCGCCCAACAATTGCATGACGATGGCAGTGGATGATAGCGAGAAGGAAATACCCACCAAGATCGAGATAATCGGGCTGTTGTCGAATAATAGGACAATGAGGGCAATAGCGATGGCGTTAATAATAATTTGCAGTGACCCAAGTCCCAGAACAAGATTCCGCATCTCCATCAATCGCCTGAACGAGAGTTCAAGGCCGATCATAAACATCAGAAAGATAATCCCGATTTCACCGATCAGGGAAACGGTTGAAATGTCAGAAATAATGAATTTCGATAGGAACGGGATTTTATCAACGAACAAAGCCGCCCCATAAGGTCCAACGATAATCCCGCAGATCAGGTATCCGAGAACGGGAGATAGTTTCAGGCGTTGAAAAAGGGGGACGAAGATTCCTGCGATCGCAAAGATAATCAGTAAGGGAATAAGGTTAGTGAACGAGTGTGCGTTTTGAGTAATATCTTCCATACAAAGATTGTAACCATATGGGCTTCAATATCAAGGATTTCATTGATTATTCGTAAATTTAAATGGACAGCGATCCTATAAATTGTCTAAAACAAGAACCATGAGTGTCTATCAAAAAGAAAAATACGTCTCATGGGACGAGGTGCAAATTCTTTGCCGCATGTTGGCGGCTCGTATCCATCACGACAGGCCGGATTTAATCCGTATTTTGGCGATTACACGCGGCGGACTTTTCCCTGCGGGAATTCTGGCACGCGAACTGAATATCAAGTTAATTGAAACCGTCGGTATGGAATCTTATAACGGGATGGAGCAGGGGAACGATGTTCAGGTGTTAAAAGAATTTAACCAGAGATTTTCCCACAATGTTTTGGTGGTTGATGATTTGGCTGATACTGGTCGTACCCTGAAAGAATTGAAAAAAAGTCTGGTGAAGCCCGTTGTTGTCACATTGTTCGCAAAACCTGAAGGGTTGTCCATGGTCGATTATTATGCCGAAGAAGTGCCGCAGGATACATGGGTTAGATTTCCGTGGGATACAGCTCGCGCTTATGTTCCTCCGTTGGTGTCATAAAAAAAACAGCTCTTTGTTCTCTCTGGGTTCTCTCTGGTGGATTTTAACTGAACAAAAATTCTGTTGCATATTTGTCGTAAGTTGGTAAGAAGGGCTGTCTTTTTATTTTTTGAGAGCTATTGAGTATGGAAATTCTTCTTTCTTTTAAAAACACTGCTGAATTGAAAATTACGGCAGAAGTCATTCTCGAGAGTCTTTTTGAAGGAACTCATAGAAAATTTAACAATGCGGCAGAGCATGCGTGCTTTATAGTTGATCTGAATGAGGGGCAAGTTCAAACACTAAAGGAAAAGGTCGCTAAAGCGAACGCAGATCTCCACAAAAATGAGGGGAAAGAGCCAACTAGAAGCTTCTCTGTCTTTACAGGCGTTCCTATTTTAAATGATGTTTTTAGCGCAATGCCTGCATAAGACAGGATTTTGCATTCATTTTTTCATATATTTTGCCCTCAAAGCACTTTTCATTCATTGCGGACTGAAAATATGTTTGACAATTCCCCACGAATCCTTATATTGCCGCCATTCCTGAGAAGTTCCCACGGTGGGGACGTTGAATTTCCTTCTTTAGAAGGTCATAACAATCCGCAAGGTAATCGGGACAACAACAATAATAAATGGAGTTAAAGATGGCTGGTAAGCGTCTTGAAAGTAAACATAAAATTGATCGCCGCCTTGGTTGTAACCTTTGGGGTCGCGCAAAATCCCCATATAACACTCGTCAAACTGGCCCAGGCCAACACGGTGCTAACCGCGGCAAACCAACAGACTACGGTCTGCAATTGCGCGCTAAACAAAAATTAAAAGGCTACTATGGTGGTATCGGCGAGAAACAATTCCGCAAATATTACTTCGAAGCCATTCGTATGTCCGGTGACTCTTCACAAAACTTGGTTGGTTTGTTGGAAAGCCGTTTGGATGCAGTTGTATACCGCGCCAAATTTGCTCCGACTGTTTTCGCAACCCGTCAGTTGGTGTCCCATGGACATTTCAAAGTAAACGGCAAACGCGTGAACATTCCTTCTTACCAAGTTAAAGAAGGTGACGTCATCGAAGTTCGTGAAAAATCACGCACTGTTGCAATTATCATGGCTGCTCGTGAATCTGCTGAACGCGATACACCTGAATTCTTGTCCATGGAAGACAACGGTTTCAAAGCAACTTTCGTTCGTACACCAAAACTGGAAGACATTCCTTACCCAGTCGCGATGGAACCGAACCTTGTGGTCGAGTTTTACTCACGTTAGTTGTTATACGATATTCAAAAAAGCCGTTGGAATTTTCCAGCGGCTTTTTTTATTGTGTTGGAAAATTTTTTCACCACCAAGACACTAAGGACACTAAGACCACTAAGTTCTCCCTTATCGTCATTCCGGCGAAAGCCGGAATCTAGCTTTCTTAAATGTGATATAGGAAGAGAGATTCCGGCTTTCGCCGGAATGACGGGGGACGGGGGGAGAAGAACTTTGTGATTCTTCGCGTCCTTTTTGGCTTTGTGGTGAAGGGGGCTGTGTTTGGTGCGTGGGGCTTTCCCTCACCCAACCCTCTCCCGAGGGGAGAGGGCTTAGAGGGGTGGGTTATTTTTTGAAATTTTTGGTCATTTGTTTCATTAGGCCGAATGGATCAAACGGATTGAAATCGGAGTCCTGTTGCGGGAATTTGAAGGCGGAGTTTTTCATCATTTCGGACATCATCATTGGATAGGCCTTGATGGCGGAGTCAATAAATTGCTGACGAACCTCTGCTGGGAATCCTGCAATAAATTGGCCGAATTCTTCTGGTTCTATTTCGACTGTAAATTTCATTTTATTTTCCTCGTTCTATCCGTCTTTTCTATCATGGCTGTTTAAAAGTGTCGTGATAATTCCGTGCAGAGTGTTAATTTCCTGATCGGTCGGGTGGGCACGGGAGAAGAGGGAGCGGATGTTGCGGGAGATGATGTCTTTCATCTCTGCCACGCGGTAAAACCCCCCTGTTTGAAGTTCATTATCCAAACGGTCAAAGAAACCGTTGAATAATTCGGCGGGGGCGGGGTTGCTTTTGCCCAAGGGTACGGCGATTTCAGGGGCGTTAAACGTGCCTTGTGACCATTCGTAGGACACCAGCAGCACGGATTGCCCCAAATTCAGGGATGAAAAATCGGGGTTCAGCGGAATGGTGATGAGTTTATGCGCCATCATGACTTCGTCATTAGTAAGGCCGGAGCGTTCCGCGCCGAACAGAATGGCAATTTTCTGGCCTTCTGTAATGTCTTGGTGCATGGCGACACCCGCACTTCGTGCCGTCATCACGGGTTTGACCAGATCGCGGGCGCGGGCGGTGGTGGCGTAAATAGTGTGGCAGTCGGCAATCGCGTCTTCAAGGCTTGCGAAGACCTGAACAGGGGGCATGACTTCTAATGCCCCTGCAGACATGGCGTCTGCCCGTTCGCTCGGCCAGCCGTCGCGGGGATTGACCAGACGGAGATTCGTCAGCCCGCAATTGAGCATCGCCCGCGCCGTTGCGCCGATATTTTCACCCATTTGCGGGTTGACCAGAATGATAATTGGTTGCGTGATTTGTTGCGTCATGGAAAAAAGCTTTGCCGTATAATCTATTGAAACACAAGAAAAAATGAGGTTGCGCATTGCATTTTCATAACCAAATTTGACAAATGCGAAAGTTAAGGATATATTAAGACCATAAGCGTTCACACTTTGTTAAGGATTTAGTCAATGGAAGCCACAAATATGGATTACTTGCACCAACCCCCGTCCCAACAAAATAACGGCAAACAAGATAATGGCAATGGTTTTGACATTGTCACAGCTTTTTCCCAATTAGAAACATCCCGCAAAATGACCCTGTTCGACCAATTGATGGTTGGGCGAGCCAATGCGTATCGAAATACCCTGAAATCCATTTGGCCTGAATCCAATGACCATGATGCCCGTAAGTTGGAAATCATCCTCCGCGCACGTCTTGATCGACTTAAAAAATTCTCCTGATTATTCGTCGTAAGGAAAGATAGCGATTACTTTTATCCCGACAGAATGTCGGGATTTTTCTTGCTCTTTGGGTTGAGATTGGAGCGGGAGAAGGCTAGACTGCCCTTATGTCCCATGATTCTTCACTTGCTTATAATTACTGCGCTTTGCCACTGGCTGCTTATGCTTGCCGTCCCGATTTGTCGAGGGGGCGCATTGTGGTTGAAGACGAGAGTAAACACCGCACCGCATTCCAACGTGATAAAGACCGCATTATTCACACATCGGCCTTTCGCCGTTTGAAATATAAGACACAGGTCTTTGTGTATCACGAAGGCGACCATTACCGCACGCGGTTAAGTCATACGATTGAGGTCGCACAGATTGCCCGCACCATTGCGCGGGCGTTGATGGTGAATGAGGATTTATCCGAAGCCGTGGCACTCGCGCATGATTTGGGGCATACACCGTTCGCCCATATGGGCGAAGATGCCCTGAAAGATTGTATGAAAGATTTGGGAGGGTTTTATCACAACGACCAATCATTGCGTATCCTCACCACACTGGAACATAAATATCCGTTATGGTCTGGCCTTAACCTGACTTGGGAAACTTTGGAAGGTGTTGCAAAACATAACGGGCCTGTCCTTCAGAAAGGGCAAAAACCAACGCGCGATATTCTGCCTGTTGCGTTGTTCGAGTTGTCCCAGAAAATGGATATGGAACTGGATAAATATGCGTCGATGGAGGCGCAGGCCGCAGCGATTGCAGATGACATTGCCTATAACAACCATGATGTTGAAGATGGTTTGAGGGCGGGGTTCTTTACATTGGACGAAATCGAACAACTGACTTTGTTTAAAGAACCATTGGAAAAAATTCGCAAAACCTATCCGAATATTACCCCCACCATATTGGTCGCCGAAATGGTGCGCGGGATGATTGGCAAGATGGTTGAAGATGTGTTGGATACCAGTATTGAAAATATCAAACGCATTAATCCGCAATCACCCAAAGATGTCGCGAATGCGGGGGAGCAGATTGTGCGCTTTTCACCGCAGATGGAGGCGAATGTCACCGAACTCCGCAAATTCCTGTTTGACCGCATGTATCGTCATTACACGGTTGAGCGTATTCGTTTGAAGGTGGAACGGATTCTCCCTGATTTATTCAATGCGTTTTTCAGTCAGTATCGTTTACTGCCCGACCATTGGCAACGGCGCGTGGAAGCGGCGGGCGGCGTTGATGATAAAATGGCACGCGCGCGCATGGTGTGTGATTATGTGGCGGGCATGACCGACAGGTTTGCGATCCGCGAACATGAACGCATGTTCGACCTATATTGGGATTTAAAATAAAAAAAGAAACGTCTGAAAGGAAAATAAAATGGCAAGAAATAGTGGTGATTTTGATGATGATGAAGGTTTCTTTGAAAGCCTGATGAAACGCAAAGACAGTGTGCCGATGCCCGATTCAATGGCAAAAATGTTTAAAGTGATTATCGGTGGTGGCGTTTTGTTGGTCGTTGCCTTGATCGCGTGGGCAGTATGGCCGAGTGGGAATAAAACGTCCGATGAAAACGTGCCGATTGTGCGCGCTGAATCCGGCGATTATAAGGTTGAGCCGGATGACAAAGGCGGCATGATTATCCCAAATAAAGACAGCACCATTTTCGAGACAATGGACCATGACGCGCAACCAGAGAAAAAAGTTGAAAGCCTTCTGGAAGATTCCGAACAGCCGATGAAAAAGGAAGAAGCCTTTGTTGAAGGGGATGCAGTTATCCCTGAAGAAAAGCAGGATGATCCGATTATTGTTCGCGCGGGTGAGGTGGAAAAGGTCGTTGAAGATGTGAAGCCTGAAACAAAACCAGATGTTAAAGCGGCAGAGGTAACACCTGTTATAAAAGAAGTTGCAAAGGAGGTTGTGAAAGCTCCAGCTAAGAAAATCAACATCATTGATGCGTTGAAAGAAGAAGCAGGCACGAAAAAACCTGAAACTGCAAAGGCAGCAAAAGGAAATGTTTACATCCAATTGGCCTCTGTGAAATCTGAAGCCGATGCAAAAACAAAATGGGCAAGTTTGAAATCTAAATATGCTTCATTGTCGTCTTTGTCACTCAAAGTCCAAAAAGCTGATTTAGGCGCGAAAGGAACTTTTTATCGCGTTCAAGCGGGGCCAACATCCGCAGACAATGCGACAAGCATCTGTGCCAAGATTAAAGCTGCTAAGGGCGATTGTATTATTGCGAAGTAGTATTTTTTATAGCGTCATTGTGAGGAATGAAATGACGAAGCAATCCAGAATGTCGATCGTCATCTAAATCCTGGATTGCCACGTCGCTAACGCTCCTCGCAATGACGGAAGATTTTTTGAGCGGATTTTAAGTATGTCAGATTTGCCTTTACCATTGGCTTGTGTTTTTTCCGTTGAAGGGGAGACGTTGACCTATGGTGAGAAGTCGTTGTTTTCGGCGGCGCAGCCGTTTGGGTTTATTTTGTTTGGGCGGAATTGCGTATCGCCTCAACAAATTAAAAAACTGACCGATCAATTGCGGACTGCTGTCGGATGGAATTGCCCAATTATGATTGATCAGGAAGGCGGGCGGGTTGCTCGGTTACGCGAGCCGCACTGGCCTGAATTTCCTGCGGCAAAAATTTTTGGCGATCAGATTGCCAGTGGGGCGGGAGGAAAAGACCTTTACCGCGATATGACGGCAATGGCGAAAATGCTGAAAGATATCGGCATTGATGCAAATTGCGCCCCTGTGTGTGATGTGTTGTTTCCCGAAACGCATCAGGTGATCGGGGATCGTGCTTATTCATCCGACCCTGAAATTGTAGCAACGGCGGCGTTGTCCACCTGTCAGGCGTTTCTGGATATGGGTGTGCAGCCGATCATGAAACATTTACCCGGACATGGGCGTGCAACGGCGGACAGTCATGTGCATTTGCCGGTGGTGGAGGCAAGCTTTGATGACCTCCGGAAAACCGATTTTTTGCCGTTTTCCAGACTGTCCAGAACATCGCTTGCGCCTAAAATCTGGGGGATGGTCGCGCATATTATTTACAGCCAGATTGACCCTGAATTACCGTCCACCCTGTCTAAAACCATTATAGATGACATAATCCGTAAAGAAATCGGGTTTGACGGCCTGTTATTCTCGGATGATCTGGACATGAAAGCCCTCGAAAAGTATGGGACAATTCCAGAAAGAGCCAATCTTTCCTTGCAAGCCGGTTGCGATATTGCTTTATATTGTTGGGCTAAACTAGACGTGATGGAACAACTGGCAGCAAGTCTGCCCCCATTGTCCGCCAAAGGGTGGATGCGATGGGAAAAGTCGCTTTTAGTGGGCAAATAAAACTATCGTCATTGCCCGATTTATTCGGGCAATCCATGGATACCCCGAACAAGTCGGGGTATGACAGAATAGAGATTGATTGAAATGACTGAAAACGCACAAAATTTTGTTGAGGATCCTGCGCCGGTTTCTGCTGTGGTGGAGGAGGCGACTTCGACTGAATTGTTATTGCTGAAACTGGATCAATTCGAAGGACCGCTCGACGTGTTGCTTCAACTGGCGCGTGACCAGAAAATTGATCTGACGCAAATTTCAATTCTCCAACTCGCGCGGCAATATCTGGCATTTATTGATCAGGCACAGAAATTATCGCTTGATGTGGCTGCCGAATATCTGGTGATGGCGGCTTGGCTTGCCTATCTGAAATCACGTTTGTTGCTTCCGCGCGAAGAAAAGAACGAGGATGAGCCGTCTGCCGAAATGATGGCCGAAGCCTTGTCATTCCAGTTGTTACGTCTCGAAGCTTTCCAAGCGGTTGCCAAAAAAATGAAAGGCAAAATGCTTCATCAATTGACCGTGTATGGTCGGGGTGAGCGTGAGAAATTTGTGGCGGCAACTCCCGATAAATATGCGGTTGATTTGTACCAGTTGTTAAAAGCCTATGGCGATATTACCCAACGCCAAACCAGTAGCCATTATAAACCACTGACTTTCCCCGTGATGTCGATGGAAGATGCGATGGCGCGGATGGTCAAGATGCTCGGGCGGTTGCCGAAGGCAGGCGTTGCGTCCGTTTGGGCAACACTCACCAGTTTTGTGCCTGAGGCGATTAAAGACCCGCTATTTGCACGGTCATCCATTGCATCACTCCTGACCTCTGCGTTGGAACTTGCGAAGCAGGGCAAGGTTGAAATCCGTCAGGACGACACATTCCGCCCGATTTATTTGCGCGCCGTTGATCGCGACCCCGTTACAGATGAAAAACCTAATCAAGTAGAAACAGAAGAAAAAGAAAATGTCACAGTCAATTGAATCTGAAATTCCTGAAGACGAAGTAGAAGGCGCTGAAGCAGAGGAAGTCATGGACGATGCTCCCGCGGATGATGTCGCGGTTGAGCCGTTGCCTGTTGTGGCGCTTGATGATCCTGCTGAACAAAAGCGGTTGATTGAGGCGTTGTTGTTTGCGTCACCTGAACCGATTGCCCTGAAAGCTATTCAAAGCCGCTTGCCTGCGACGGCGGATGTCGGGTTTATTCTGACGGAACTTCAGGAGGAATATTCAAAACGCGGGGTCAACCTTGTGCGTCTTGAGGATGCTTGGGCGTTCCGGACGGCGGCGGATGTCGGGCCTTATCTGGCACTGACCAAAAAAGAAGAGAAAAAATTATCGCGTGCGGTTCTGGAAACATTGGCGGTCATTGCGTATCACCAACCTGTCACCCGTGCCGAAGTTGAAAACATCCGTGGTGTTGCCACCAATAAAGGGACGCTCGATGTATTGCTCGAGGCAGGATGGATTAAACCGGGTCGCCGCAGAGAAACTCCGGGGCGTCCGGTCACTTGGATCACGACCAATGCGTTCCTTGATGAATTTGGTATTTCGCTCCTCACTGACCTTCCGGGGCTGCAAGAGTTGAAAGCGTCGGGCTTACTTGACACACGTCCGGCAATTGAAAATATTGTGGGTGCCGACCTCTTTGCAAATGGCGATAGCGCCTTACCTGAAGGTGAAGAAAAAGACGAAGCAACCGGAGAATTCGATCAGGAAACAGACGCCGTTGAGGAAGAAGTTCTGGAAGATGTTGTTTTGGAAGCTACAGAAGAAATGGACGATGAAATTTCTGAAGAACATTCAGAAGATGAAACCATAGAAGAAAAGGAAAGCGCATAATGTCATTAGCACACTGGGCGATTGTTGCGATTGTTGTTTTTTTACTGTTCGGTGCTGGGAAGCTCCCACGCCTCATGGGCGATGTTGCCGAAGGAATTAAAGCCTTTAAAAAGGGCATGAAGGAAGACGAGCCATCAAAACAAATTGAAGACAAAAAAGAATAGTTCAGGGGGATAGATAACCCTGATGCTGGACTTTGCATGGTCTGAATTTTTGGTGGTGATTATTGTGGCCGTGATTGTGATTGGCCCCAAGCAGTTGCCTGAAGTCTTATACGGTTTGGGTCGCGTTGCCCGCCGTTTGCAATATATGAAATTTGCTCTGTCCAAACAGTTCGAAGATTTCATGGAACAAGCCGACCTCAACGAAATCCGCAATTTCAAAAAGATGACATTCGACGGCGCACTGCATAATGGTGTTGAGGAGGATGAAATTGCCGAAGAACAAAAATTGGCTGAGGCCTCTGCCCCTCATCCTAGCCATCCTCCTCTGGTGAAAAATGACTGATACCCATCCCAAACAACATTTACTCGAACATGTTACCGAACTGCGCAATCGTTTGTTGTGGGCGGTTGGGGCGTTGGTGATCGGGACGATGATTTCTTATCATTTTTCTAAAGACATCTATGGTTTCCTTGTAAAGCCTTTGGCGGATGCGATGGGTGAGGGGGCAAATCAACGGATGATTTACACCGACCTGACCGAGGCATTTTTTACGTATCTGAAAGTATCCATGTTTGCAGGCGGGTTTTTTACCTTTCCGTTTTTGATTTTGCAAATTTGGTTATTTGTATCGCCGGGGTTGTTCCCGAAAGAGCGTAAAGCGGTTATTCCGTTTCTTGTTGCATCGCCCACCTTGTTTATTCTTGGGGGCGCGCTTGTATATTATTTGGTTTTGCCGCTGGCGTGGAAATTCTTTCTGGGTTTTCAAAGCTCCGCCGATGAAACCGTTTTGCCGATTATGTTAGAGGCCAAAGTGGGGGATTACCTCAATCTGGTTATGGTGTTGATTTTTGCATTCGGAATTTGTTTCCAATTGCCTGTCGTTCTGGCCTTTATGGCCAAGGCAAAACTGATTACCGCAAAGACCCTTGTATCCAAACGCCGTTATGCCATAGTAGGGATATTCGTGGTGGCGGCAATTTTAACGCCGCCTGATGTGATAAGCCAATTCTCTCTTGCTGTGCCGCTTCTGGCACTTTATGAAATTTCAATTCTTCTGGTTCGGTATATAAATCCTGATGTCTCCCCTGATGAACCCTACACCATCTGACCGTTATCATTCTCTTTTGAAGAAGGGCGTGATTGATCCTGATCCGATGCAGGAGGCGGCTTCGTCTGTTTTAAATCGCCTTTATCATGACGTTTTGAATTATGAAGAGCAACGCAAGGGGTGGAAATATAAAGTTCTGTTGAAGGTCGCAAAAAAGATGCCGCCGCGTGGTGTGTATCTCCATGGCCCTGTCGGACGCGGCAAGTCGATGATGATGGATATTTTCTACGACTCTATTCCATTGGGCATTAAAAAACGTCGTGTGCATTTTCACCAATTTATGATCGAGGTGCATGACTATATCCATTCCCGCCAAAGCGATGGCGTGTTGGAGGATATGGATGCCGCATTGCCATCACTGGCCTTGGTGATTTCCAACCGTTCGCGCGTCTTATGTTTTGATGAGTTTCATGTGACAGATGTGGCGGATGCGATGTTGTTGTCACGGTTATTTACCGCCATGTTTGATCAAGGTATTACCGTTGTGATTACCAGTAACTGGCCGCCCGATGATTTATATAAAGGCGGATTGCAACGCGAGCGTTTCTTGCCGTTTATCAAATTGGTCAAGGAACGCATGGAGGTGGTCGCGGTTGAAAGCCCCACGGATTACCGCGCCCGTAAATTAAAAGAAATGTCGGTTTATTTCTCCCCCCTCAATGCCGAAAGCCAAAAGCGCGCCGATGATTTGTTCCTGAACCTTGCCGAAGGCCAAGAGGGCGGGCAAGATTTGGTGAGTGTTAAAGGCCGCACCATTCAAGTACCGATTGCCGCAAAAGGCGTTGCTCGTTTTAGTTTTTCACAACTGTGTGAACGTCCATTGGGTGCAGAAGATTATCTGGCATTGGCCAAGCGGTATCATACTGTCTTTTTGGAAAATATCCCCGTCCTTGGATATGACCGTCGTAATGAGGCCAAGAGGTTGATGACCTTGGTTGATGTTTTATATGATAACCATCGCAATTTAGTGATTACCGCAGAAGACACGCCGCATAAAATTTATACTGGGCATGACCATGCGTTTGAATTCCAGCGGACGATTTCCCGTCTCTTGGAAATGCAGGGTGAGGCTTATTTGAATCGGAAATAGTGGCAAAATACTTTTATCTGCTGGATTGGGATGAGTTATAGAATTTTGTTCTATAACTCATTTTTTATAGTATGATGAGTGATAGAAAAGGGATTTATACAGAGCAATGGGATTTTTTTCTAAAATATTCGGCAAGAAAAGTAAGGCTGAAATTTATGAGGCCGAAAAAAATATTGCCCTGTCCGATAATGTCAAAGACCGATTGAAGGTCGCCAAAAATCCCAAGACCCATCAAGAGATTTTATTTTATATGGCACAAACAGATGGTAGTGCCGAAGTCCGTTTGGCGGTTGCGGGGAATAAAGCCACGCCCGTACAGGCCAGCGGTGTTTTATCCAAAGACAAAAGCGAAGATGTACGCTTGGCGCTTGCCGGACGGTTGGCGGCATTACTGCCTGATTTATCAAGTGATAAGCAGGGGCAGCTTTATAAATTCGCGGTTGATGCTCTAGGGAATTTAGCGTTGGATGAAGTGTTGAAGGTGCGGGTTGCGCTATCATCTGCCCTGAAAGAATGTGCCGATACGCCGCCAAGTGTTGCGGGGCAATTGGCGCGGGACGTGGAACGCGAAGTGTCTGAGCCGATTTTACGGTTTTGTATTGCTCTCTCAGATGATGATTTGCTGGATATTTTAAAATCTCACCCTGCGTCATGGGCGGTACAGGCCGTGGCATCACGTCCGCGCATTGCCGCCCCTGTATCACAGGCGGTTATTGATACGAACGATGTTGCCGCCGGACAAATATTGATGGAAAACAAAGGCGCGGATATTTCGCTTGAGACACTGAAAGACATTGTCGAAAAATCAAAACAATATCCGGAATGGCAAAAACCGATTGCGATGAAAAAATCATTGCCGCCAGAATTGGTGCGTGAATTAGCTGGGTTTGTCGATTTATCTGTCCGCAACATATTGATGGAACGAACCGATTTCGATGCGGAATTGATGGACGACGTATCGTCCACCGTTCAACGCCGCATGGATTATATGGATCAAGCGGATAACGAAACATTGGAGCAACGCGCCCTTAGATTATACAAAACCGGAAAATTAAATGACGAAGTTTTTGGCGATGCCTTGTCGATGCGCGATAAAGATTTTGTGAGTGTAGGGTTGGCTGTTTTGCTAAAAACCAATAAAGCCAATATTGATAAAATATTTGCGATGGGGGCGGCAAAGCCTGTTGTGGCCATTTGTTGGAAGGCGGGGTTGTCGATGCGGTTTGCGCTACGTCTGCAACAAGACATGGCAAAGGTTCCGCACACGGAATTGATTTATCCACGCGGCGGAACAGATTATCCTTTATCCGAGGCCGACTTAAAATGGCAGTTGGAGTTTTTGGGGCTTTCGTGATTTCGGAAAATATGTTCACGGGATATTTACCTTTGACGGGTTAAAATCCAATGTTACTATTCTGTGACGCGTAAATCTTACTATCTATGGAGCCTTATACATGACTTCCCAATATTTTGAGTCAATTCAACTGATCGAACGACTGCACCGCTATTTCCTTGATGTTGTGAAAACAGAGTTGGATAGAAAAGGCTTGCAAGACATCAACAACGTTCAGGCCATGATTTTGCACAATATTGGTCGTGATGAAATGACCGTAGGCGAGTTGACATTGCGTGGATACTACCTCGGGTCAAACGTGTCTTATAACGTCAAGAAGATGACCGAGAATGGTTATATTACGCAGGAGCGTTCTGTCCATGACAAGCGTTCCATTCGTGTGAAGTTGACCGCCAAAGGAACAGACCTTTGCAAAACTCTTGATGAAATGTTTGTTAAGCATGAAGATAAATTGAAATCAATCGGCATCGAAAATCCTGATCTGGTTGACCTGAACCACACCATGAAACAACTGGAACGCTTCTGGGCAAGCCAGACATCCTTTACAGGATTGGCAAGTCTTGACGACTCTGATTTCTAATCGCGAAGTTTTCATCGAATTTCACACCATCGGACAATTCGTAAAAGTCACGGCCATGGACACAGCGACCATGACCGAGATTTCTATTCAGGGCAGTGCGTCATCCAGCGAGACCACATTAAAAACAGCCGCACTAAGGCGGCTGGAATATGTTCTTAAAAAGAATGGTGTGATCGAGTAGTTAGGCCGCTTGTTTCAACAAGCGGGCTTTTGCTTTTTCAGAGCCAATCAGAGGCAGTAAATCGCGGAGTTCTGGGCCGTGATCCATTCCTGTCAAAGCCTGACGCAGGGGCATGAATAACTCTTTACCCTTAAGTCCTGTTGCGGTTTTGATGGCGTCTGTCCAGCTTTTCCATGTTGTGGAATCCCATGGGGCGGGGGGCATAAACTCAATTGCTTTTGCGGCGAATGCATCATCGGCAACAATCGGGGTTACTGGGCCATTGGCAACGACCCACCATTCTTTGATGTCTTTGATGGTTTCCAAATTCGGGCGCACGATGTTCCAGAATTCTTCGGTGACTTCTTCAAGCCCGATTTGTGCCAAGCGAACTTTTGCGCGTTCGAAATCAAGGCCGTGCAAGATTTTAGAATTGAGGCGTAAAAATTCATCAGGATCCATTTTCGGTGAACCGCGTCCGAATTTTGACATGTCAAAATTTTCGATCAGCGGGGCAAAGCTGTCATAGGCCTCAATCGGATCAGAGCTTCCGAGGCGTGCGAGGAGGGATGGAATGGCCATCGGCTCAATACCAACGTCATCGCGTAATTCCAGGACACCTAAGGCGCCTTCACGTTTGGATAATTTTGCGCCTTCTGCACTTGATACCAATGGTAAGTGTGCGAAAGTAGGCATGGTTGCTCCCATCGCTTCAAACATCTGGGTTTGTGCGGCAGTGTTGGAGACGTGGTCTTCGCCGCGGACGATGTGCGTGATGCCGAAATCCGCGTCATCAATGACCGAGCAAAGATTGAAAAGAGGGTTGCCGTCTTCGCGGATCAAAACAGGGTCGGACATATCCTTGCCTTCGAAATGGACTGCGCCACGGATTAAATCATTCCATTCAATCGGGGCATCATTCATCAGGAAGCGCCAGTGCGGTTTGCGGCCTTCGGCTTCAAATTTTGCTTTTTGTTCGGCGGTGAGTTTTAATCCTGCGCGGTCATAAATTGGCGGCATGCCTTGTGATAATTGGGATTTGCGTTTCAACGCCAATTCTTCGGGTGTTTCGTAACAGGCGTATAAACGTCCAGCCTTTTTCAACTGTTCAATCACTTCGTTATATCTGCCGAGGCGTTTGCTTTGGTGCGCAACTTCGTCCCATTTCATGCCGAGCCATGTCAGGCTTTCATAAATTGCGGCTTCATATTCTGGTTTCGAGCGTTCGGTATCCGTGTCGTCAATACGAAGCAAGAAATACCCGTCATTGCTCTGGGCAAACAACCAAGCAATCAATGCGGTGCGGACGTTACCAATGTGTAACATACCGGTCGGGGAAGGGGCGAAACGTGTGCGAACTTTTTGTTTTGTATTTGTCATGATGATTATGTTTAGCGGATTTTCAGGGTTTTGGCAATTTCAATAGTGGGGCTTCATCAGAAAAAACCCCGCGAATTGCGGGGCTTTTTAATTAGATATCGAGAATAAGACGTTGTGGATCTTCCAGTGCTTCCTTGATACGCACAAGGAAGGTCACAGCTTCGCGACCATCGATGATGCGGTGGTCGTAGGAGAGAGCCAGATACATCATCGGACGAGCTTTGATGTCACCGTTTGGCATGACCATCGCGCGTTGTTGGATTTTGTGCATTCCGAGGATGGCCGATTGTGGTGGGTTGATGATCGGGGTGGACATCAGTGAACCGAATGTTCCGCCGTTGGTGATGGTGAATGTTCCGCCCATCATTTCTTCAACTGTCAATTTTCCGTCTTTAGCACGGACGCCCAAGCTACCGATATTTTTCTCAATCTCGGCCATGGATTTGATGTCACAGTCTTTTACGACCGGCACAACCAAACCTTGTGGTGTGCTGACGGCCACGGAAATATCATAGTAATTTTTATAGATGATTTCATCGCCTGAAATTTCTGCGTTCACCGCAGGAAGTTCACGGAGGGCATTGACTGCGGCCTTCACAAAGAAGGACATGAAGCCAAGTTTCACGCCGTGTTTTTTCTCGAACACATCTTTATACAGATTACGCATTTCCATGACGGCAGTCATGTCCACTTCGTTGAAAGTAGTGAGCATCGCCGCAGTGTTTTGTGCTTCTTTCAAGCGTTGTGCAATTTTTTGACGAAGGCGTGACATTTTCACTTTTTCTTCGCGTGGGCCGGCGGCGCGGGCAGGGCCGGCAACAACTGGTGCAGCAGGGGCAGCTTTCGGTGCTTCCATATGGTTGATGACATCGCCTTTGGTCACACGACCATCTTTGCCAGTGCCAGTCACATCAGCAGGATTGATGTTGTTATCAGCAGTGATTTTTTGAACGGATGGTGCCAATTTTTCCGCAGGTGCAGGAGTAGGTGCGGCAACAGGCGCAGGAGCAGCAGGTGCAGCAGCTTTCGGTGCAGGCGCAGCGCCAGACCCAGCAGCGATTTCGCCGAGGATTTCACCGACCTTCACAGACGCCCCAACATTTTGAGCAATTTTCACAATCACGCCAGCGGCAGGAGAATTGACTTCAAGGGTTACTTTATCAGTTTCTAATTCCACGATAGGCTCATCCACGCTGACGGCGTCGCCTTCTTTTTTCAACCATTTTGCAACGGTTGCTTCACTGACTGACTCACCAAGGGCTGGGACGAGAATTTGGGACATGGTTTTTGTATCCTGAATCTAAAGGTTTATTGTGCCTAGAAGATCGGACTTTTTTCCCTAAAGGTCAAGGGGATAGGTGTTAAAAATGGTAAAAATTTATGCGGGGATAGGGGCAGGGTCGGAGGTTGGGGCAGATGTTGGCGATTTGGCCTTTTCAGCCTTTCTTAACGCGTGAGCTTCCCGTGCTTTG
Source organism: Alphaproteobacteria bacterium RIFCSPHIGHO2_02_FULL_46_13 (assembly GCA_001767915.1). Classification (GTDB taxonomy): domain Bacteria; phylum Pseudomonadota; class Alphaproteobacteria; order Micavibrionales; family Micavibrionaceae; genus UBA1573. Next base: position 51,227 of record MEMI01000047.1, read on the forward strand.
GTGGCTTTTTTAATGTCGTCTGCGAGTTCTTGTTGTGTCATTTTGATTATGTCACATGGGCGGAGGATGTCAAAATGCTGGCGGTACGCCCCATTTAGCCCGTCATCTTTGAACAGGTAAGGGTGTGCAATTGCAAAGAATTCATCACCCTCTTTAATGGATGCAAATATGGCTGGGTCTTTAATGTGGACATAGGGAACAACCGCAACTTCCGGAAGCGCCAGACGGGCAGGGGTATTCGACTTTCTGAAAGGATTTTCGACCATAAATTTGGGCAGATCAATTCTCATCCGCCTATCTTTGCCCTGTTCCATATATTTTGGTGCATGCTCGACTTTAAAATGAAGGAGGACAGGATACTTGATATCCAGTTGTTCCGTATGAAGAAGCGCTGCAAAACGGTCAAACTGTCCATCGCGGGCCATCAAAAATTTTGTGGGCAGGCCAGCGTTCTCGCGTGATGCTTGCATATCATCATCTGACCGGAGCATGGATTTTTGGCCTGCACGCACAATCATGTTTGATATTTTGACGGCGACACCATTATTGATAACCCATGTATCCTGTAGCTTCTGAGGAGTGAGAGTCTTTATCACTCTTATAAAATCTTTCACGCTTGTGATGGGATTTAAACGTGGGCGGTCTTTGAAATCGGCATTCCCGATTGAATCAAAATCATGATTATTTTTTGTATATGTTATTGCCTTCAACCAAGTGGGAATAAGGCTTAATGATTTTTGCGGGATATAGGCGGCGGCTTTATTAAAGACAGATTTATAAGGGGGGCGTTTTGTAAGATTAGAGGCATTCATGTAAACATAAGGGGCTTTTTCGTGGTCTATCACTCTGTCTTGTGAGGGATATTCCAAAGCCATAATGCCAACCTCGCAAAACAAGTCATGATCTTCGCCAGCATTGCGCGCAAAATGATCTCTTCTGGTTTTTTTATCTCCTGCGGTTGGTCGCTCAGGTTTAAAATGAAGATTGGGTTTTTCACATTTTGGGCAGGTGAGGTGGCCTTTATGTTTTTCGGGATCATAAAACTCGACAATTCCATCCTCGTCCACACGACCAGAGGCATTGGGAATTACAAAATGCCCTGTCACTCTATCGAGTGCATAGGGGTTTAAAACGTCGCCTTTTTCTTTTTTCCGAGCCATGGGGAGGTTTTTATCACAAGATAAAAGTATTATGCAAATAATTTGTGAGATTTGTTCGAAAAATCTTATTTAATGACGTCCACCACATCCGGCATGGCCTTGCTGTAGAGCCAGCCTTGGCCTTTGTCGACTCCGATGGATTCTAGGTAGTCGGCTTGGGCTTGGGTTTCGATCATTTCGGCGACGACGTAAACGTCCATTTCGTGGCACATTTTGGTGATGTTTTTGACCATGGTGGCGTCGCGCGGCTTTTCCATGATGGTTTTGATGTAGGAACCGTCGATTTTAATGCCATCGACCTCTAATTTCTGGAGATATTGGAAGGAGGCGGCGCCAGCCCCGAAATCGTCCAGACAAACGGAGTAACCTGTTTTTCTGAGTTGTTGGATAAACTGGTTTACTTTTTCAAGATCTTTAATCTCGCTCGATTCCGTGAGTTCGAAAATAATATGTTGGGACTCTTTCGGATATTCTTTGAGAGTCGATAAAAGTTTATCGAGGAAAATATCGTTCTGGATGGAGGCACCCGAAATATTGACGGCCAGTTGCCCGACTTGTTTGCTTTTATTCATATCGACATATTTAATCGTTTGCCTGCACACCGATAAATCAATGTCGGGCGAAATACCAACCTCTTCCCCCATCACAATCATGTCATAGGGGGATGTGTGGCTGTCGAAACGGATCAGCACTTCGTGGTGGGAAATCGTTTTATCAGTGAGCATCACAATCGGTTGAAAATGGATTTTGAATTCCTGATGTGAAATAATGCGTTTTAGATTCACAATCTTTTTTGCATTTTCCTGAAGGAAATTACCAAAGGCTTCTTTCAGATTATCCGGTGAACTATCGATGCCGGATTTTTCCATTTTATTCAGGGTGTACATGATCGCACGCGTTGTCTCCCGCGCGTTCAGGGCGTCTGGATCGGCTGTAATATCTCGTGTATTCAGGTCGAGCGGAATTTCAATGTTATAGCTTTTTGCGAGAGCTGCGATTTTTTCATGGAGGACGGCTTCGTCCGATGCCTGATCATTGAGCATCATATATTTTCCATCAC
>MEMI01000047.1:53454-96209 GCA_001767915.1 Alphaproteobacteria bacterium RIFCSPHIGHO2_02_FULL_46_13
ACGGCGCTCTCACCATCAATCGATGCCGTCATGATGATTTGCCCAAGGGCGTTCACAAATTCTGACCAGCTATTATCTTCCATACCTTGTTTAAAATCATCTATGTTTGATAACTGTAACATCTGGATATTGGTGTCTTGGCGTTTGGACATACGTTCGGATAATTTTTTGCGAACGATTTGTTCGAACTCTTTCGCATCCATAATTTTTTTAATACTGGTTCCATTATCCTCAAGCCCCATCATTTTCAAAAGGCTATCGCCTTGCGAAATAGAGATACTGATATTGCCGTCAGGGGATAATTTAAAACTATTCAAAAAGACATGTTTGATTTTCGTTTTGTCTTTGGGGGATGCAAGCGTCACCAGATAGGGGCCTTGTTTACTGGAAACAGTATCGGAGGTCTGGATGACCGACATTAACCCACGGTCATTTTCCGCGAAAATATCCAGAAAGGGGGTTTCTAAAAGTTCTTTGTCATCAATTCCGAGGAGGGCTTTGGTTGCCCCAAGAGCATAGACGATTTTTCCGGTTTTTTCTATTTCTAATAATAAATCAGCGCTGGCGAACGAAAACGCGAGAAAACGATCCCTCTGAGATTTAATGTCATTATCGTTAGCCATAGAGACCCTGTAAAAATTATGTCGTAATATTTTAATATATGAGGGAACGCAGATATAAGATTTGCCCACTATAGTTTGAAAAAGCCCCCAAAGGAAGAGTCTGCCATAAATTAGTTAAAAAACCAGCTTGCCTAGGGTTTTTCTTTATCGCAAACTAAGAAAATCAAGCGAATCGGAAATAATTATGACGACTGCCCTGAAAGAGAATGACCTGTCTGCCGTACCTTTTGAAGAAGAAAAGGGCGATGAAGGTGCTTTGCGTCCGCAAACCATCGAAGAATTCATTGGTCAGAAGGACTTACGCGCCAATCTTAATGTTTTTGTTCAGGCGGCCAGAGGGCGAAAAGAAGCGTTAGATCACGTCCTTTTCTTTGGCCCCCCCGGTTTGGGGAAGACAACCTTGGCACAGATCGTTGCGCGGGAATTGGGTGTCGGGTTTCGGGCAACTTCGGGGCCTGTGATTGCACGGGCGGGTGATTTGGCGGCGTTACTGACCAATTTGCAACCTTTTGATGTGTTATTCATTGATGAAATCCACCGTTTAAACCCTGCGGTTGAGGAAATTCTCTATCCTGCGATGGAAGACCGTAAGCTTGATTTGATTATTGGCGAAGGCCCTGCGGCGCGGTCAGTCCAGATTGATTTGCCGCCCTTTACATTGGTCGGGGCGACGACGCGCAGCGGGTTGCTGACCAATCCGTTGCGGGATCGGTTTGGAATTCCGATGCGGCTTGAATTTTATACGCCTGATGAACTTGTCCTGATTGTGACGCGGATTGCGCGCCTGTTAAATATTAATATGACGGATGACGGGGCGATGGAAATTGCCAAGCGTTGTCGCGGAACGCCGCGTCTTGCTGGGCGGTTGACCCGCCGCGTGCGCGATTTTGCATCGGTGATGGGTGCGGGGGCTGTGATTGATGCCAAAGCCGCCGATATCGCCCTCACGAGATTAGATGTCGATTCCGCGGGGTTGGACAGTATGGATCGCCGTTATCTCCGTACCATTGCCGAAAAATACAATGGCGGCCCCGTTGGAATTGAGACATTGGCCGCTATATTGGCAGAGCAAAGAGATGTGATCGAGGATGTAGTGGAACCCTATTTATTACAACAAGGCTTGATTAACCGCACCCCGCGCGGGCGCATGGTCTCGCCCGAGGGGTTCAGATATTTGGGTCTCAATACCCCCAAGAATATTCAAAACGGATTATTTGCAGAGGAATAGAATGATCACCCATGATTTCCCTGTTCGTGTTTATTATGACGACACCGATGCGGGCGGGGTGGTGTATCATGCCAATTACCTGAAATTTGCCGAACGGGCGCGCACGGAATACTTAAGAAGTCTGGGGTTTGAAAATACGCAAATTCGTGACGAACATGGCATCATTATTGTTGTCAAATCGCTTGAAGCCGAGTATTTATCTCCGTCAAGACTTGATGATTTTCTAATTGTTCAAACCCGCCTTTTATCCGTTAAAAATACCAGTTTTGTGATGGAACAAAAAACCATCCGCGATGGGGCATGTGTGTTCAGCATGAATATCGTTCTGGTCTGTGTGAATGAGGCTGGGCGACCCAGTAAGATACCAGATGCCGTTAAAAACTCTTTTTTGAATGAGGGACTATAAAAATGCCAGTACCAGAAACAGCCACAACTCCCGTTAGTTCTGACGCTATTACAAATGTTGCAAATGGCGCCGTCTCTGGCGGACATGATTTGTCTATTATCGGGCTATTCATGCATGCCGACTTTGTTGTGCAATTTGTGATGTTGGTTTTGATTTCGATGTCCGTCTGGTGTTGGACGATTATTATTTCCAAACGCCTCACTCTTAAAAAATTAAACCGCCGTGCGGAAAAGTTTGAAGAGGCTTTCTGGTCTGGTGAATCCCTTGATAAATTATTCCAGCGCGTCCGTAAATCTGCACCCGACCCGATGTTGGTGACGTTTACCGCAGGGATGGAAGAATGGCAGGCGGGCGTTGCCGCAGGTATTCCGAAATCGGAAAGCCTTCAGGCCAGTTTGAAACAACGTGTTGAACGCGCCATGTCACTGGCGATTGTTCGTGAAATGGACATGATGGAACGCGGCATGACCTTCCTTGCCACCACTGGCTCATCTGCAACCTTTATCGGGTTGTTCGGGACGGTCTGGGGGATTATGAATTCGTTTACCGCGATTGCGGCAATGAATAATACGTCTCTGGCGGTTGTCGCCCCTGGTATTGCCGAGGCTTTGTTTGCAACGGCGACTGGGTTGGTTGCGGCGATTCCTGCGATGGTGTCTTACAACGTGTTTTCAACATCCCTAGGGCGGTATGGCGACAGGCTGCATAATTTCGCAACCGAATTCTCCGCGATCATGTCCCGCCATCTGGACGGACAAGAAGCCGCAGAGCGCACCAGTGCAAGCACCAAAAAAGTAGGGACATAATCAACCATGGGAATGAATATTCAATCAGGGGGCGGCGGCGGAGGGCGCGGGGGATACCGCAAATCCTATCGCCCTATGTCCGAGATTAACGTCACGCCGTTTATTGATGTGATGCTTGTTTTACTCATCGTGTTTATGGTGACTGCTCCGCTTTTAAGTGCGGGGATTCCTGTTGATCTGCCGAAGACTGAGGCCGCATCCGTATCCGAGAAAGATGATAAACCGTTAGAGGTTGCCGTAAATAAAAAAGGCGATATCTATATCGGGGAAACCAAAGTGACCGCGGCGGAGTTATTAGTCAAGTTAGCCGCGATTACAGGTGATGATAAAGAACGCCGTGTCTTTATCAAAGCCGACCAAGGTTTGGCGTATGGCAAGGTCATGGAAATTCTCGGTTCTATCAACAAAGCGGGATATAAAAAGGTCGCCTTAATCACCGAACCAACACCGTCTAAAAATTAAGATATCGAGTAATAGAGTCAAATGGTTGTCGATCACAATAGACCCGAGGTCACCGAGCCTCCCAAATCAAAGAAAGCGTTGATCATATCGATCAGCCTGCATTTGGTTGTCTTTTTGTTGATCATTTTCGGACTGCCTCATTTCAGAACTGAACCTGTGATTTCCGAGCCCGTACCGATTGAATTGGTTGCCGATATTGGTGAGATGACCACCACCAATAAAAAACCGGTGGATGCGCCCAAACCTAAAGAGGAAAAGCCGCCAGAGCCTCCAAAGAAAACAGAAGAACCCAAAAAACCGCCTGAGCCGAAAAAATCTACGCCTGAGCCTCCGGCTGAAGAAGTGTTGAAAGACCCGCCAAAGCCCGACAAGCCAGTTGAAAAAGTGGATGATAAGGCTGAGAAAAAGATCGAGAAAAAGCCTGAACCCAAAAAAGAAAAACCGAAAAAAACCGAGCAAAATGATTTTGACTCGCTTCTGAAAGATTTAACCCCGACCGAAAAGCAACAACCGGATACGGATGAAGTTGCCCAAAAAATGACGGAACCAACCCCAGCCCCGAATGTTAGTCGGTTCGCGGATACTTTGAGCATGAGCGAGATGGATGCGTTACGTCAACAATTAAGCCAATGCTGGAGCGTCATGGCGGGGGCAGCCAATGCTGCGGATCAAGTGGTGGAAATTTCTGTCACGGTCAATGAGGATAGAACAGTTGCCAACGCCAAAATTGTCGATCAAGGCAAGTATAATTCAAATCCCTTCTTCCGTGCCGCCGCGGATTCTGCTATGAGAGCATTGCGTAATCCAATTTGCACACCACTGAACGTGCCGCCCAATAAATATAGCCAATGGCACCAAATGACTATCGTTTTTGACCCTAAAGAAATGTTCTAACGGATGATCGAATGATCAGATGATCGGAAAAGGAAAGTAAATAAAATGACTAAATTTTTGTACTCGTTCTTGTTTGTTGCTATCTCTGTCGTGTCCTCGATGGCACATGCCGAATTGCGTGTTGACGTCAATAAAGGAACGATGGATCCCATTCCGGTGGCGATTACACAATTTGTACCGAAGGATGGGTCAAACGATCAATTTGCGACCGATATTCCGAAAGTTATTTCGTCTGACCTTGAAAGTACTGGGTTGTTCAAACTGATTAATCCGCAATCCTTCATTCAAGACGCGGCATCGATGCAAACCCAAATTCGTTTTAACGAATGGAAAGCGATTAATGCACAGGCTTTGGTCAACGGAACTGTCACCAAACTTCCTGATGGGCGTACCCGCGTTGAATTCCGTTTGTTTGATGTGTTGGGGCAGACCCAGATGTCCGGTATGGCCTATATGACCACTCCGCAAAACTGGAGACGGATTGCACACATTATCTCTGACGAGATTTACAAACGTTTGACTGGTGAAAACGGGTATTTTGACTCCCGTATCGTGTATGTTGCGGAATCTGGCCCGGGTGTAAAACGGATCAAGCGTTTAGCAATTATGGATCAGGACGGTGCAAACCAACGGTTCTTGACCAGTGGTCAGGCCTTGGTGTTGACCCCGCGTTTTTCCCCAAGCACACAAACGATTACCTATCTGTCATACGGCACAAACAACAAACCACGCGTTTATATCTATGACCTTGAGACCGGTCGCCAAGAAGTTGTCGGCGATTTCCCCGGCATGACATTCGCGCCACGTTTCTCACCTGACGGGAACAAAGTTGTGATGTCCCTATCACAAAACGGTAATAGCGATATCTATTCCATGAGCCTTGGTGGTGGGAACCCACAAAAATTGACCAACAGCCCGGGGATTGATACAGCGCCGAGCTATTCGCCAGACGGATCACAAATCGCGTTTGAATCTGACCGTGGCGGCACACAACAATTATATGTGATGTCTGCATCGGGTGGAAATCAACATCGCATTTCGTTTGGTGAAGGTCGTTATGCATCACCAGTTTGGTCACCACGCGGCGATTTGATTGCCTTTATTAAAATGTTAAAAGGCCAATTCTACCTCGGCGTGATGAAACCAGACGGCACAGGAGAGCGTATGATTTCCAGCGCCTACCATATCGAAGGCCCAACATGGGCGCCAAATGGTCGCGTGATCGCGTATTTCAAAGAATCCCCAGGGGCAAACGGTCGCACATCCAAAGTCTATAGCATTGATTTGACAGGACACAATGAACATGTCCTGAAAACCAACGGCGACGGATCAGACCCTGCTTGGTCGCCTTTGAATCCTTAATTAAAAGCCCCTCGAAAGAGGGGGGGGGTGTTGTAATTTAAGCAATAAACAAATGTTTGACATAATTATATTTTTATGAGAGTCTGTCTTGCAGAATTTAAAAAGATTAGAGATCTCCGAATGTCCGATAGCAATACACAAACGACTATTCAGCAAGAGAATGAGCGGCAACGAAATGGATATGAGGTTGCAGCTCGAGCAAAATTTTTATCTTCTTTTAATGCTGTTGCATCGCTATTCAGCCTGAGTGCAGCTTTCTACATCGCAAATCGCTCACTGCCTATGGCGGCTGTATGTGGAACGGTGGCTTGTGTTTGTGCTGTTCTCTCTGATCTTACTTTAGAGTGGGCTACAAAATCTATTGCAGAAGAAAATGCCAGAAGAGCTTCGGCTGCTAATCGGAATAATTCAGTCAAACTAGGCTAATTATTTTATATCCTTAAACAATTCAATAACCTTCGCGTAAGTCTCCCGTTTAAACGGGACGATGGCGTCCACGGTTTCGGATAGTGGAATCCATTTCCATGCGTCAAACTCGGGTGGGGTGTGGCTGTTGAGATTGATGTCTGTATCAACGCCTGTGAATCTCAGGGCAACCCATGTTTGTTCTTGTCCGCGATATTTTCCGCCCCAATGTTTGGTGGAGAGTTCCATGGGGACGTCATAGCAAATTCTTTGGTCTGCGATGCGGATGATTTCGACTTTATTTGTGCCGACTTCTTCCTGAAGTTCGCTCAGTGCGGCAGTTTGAATATCTTCGCCTTCGTCAACGCCGCCTTGGGGCATTTGCCATCCATCGGGATTATCAATTCGACGCCCCATGAAAACATGGCCGTTTTGATTAAAGAGAACCAAGCCAACACAAGGGCGATAGGGGAGATTAGTGTTTTGTGTCATTCGATTTTTCTTCGACTTTTTCAGCTTTTTCAACTGGTGCAGGCTCTTTTTTATCAGGTGCATTTTCAGAGATATGAACGCTGTAAGTGAGCGGAGCCAGTTGAATATGTTTTGCCGCCAATGATTTTTGCCATTCCGAAATGATAGCGGCGGTCAGCATCGACGGATGAAACACCGCAACGGCATGACCATTATCCAGAGATATTTTTTCAATGGCACTGAGGGCATTTGTAATATCTGCTTTTGTAAGGCGACCATCAATCCATAAATCGCCATTAATATAGGGGGCGTTGGTTTGGGTGGCGGCGATACTGATGACAGGATCTTTCGGATAGAGTTGCGTAATGCCTAAGCCTCTGAGCGATACGGTATTGAGCAGGGATTTCAAGTCTGGAGAGGCTTCGTCAAAACTTGGTTTTACATCAAAGGCAATTCCCGCATACCCTGTGGCTTTGCCTAAATGGGTATTAAGGCGCGCCACATTTTCTTTGGTATTGAGGCCAGAGAGAATGGTATTGGGGCCCATATTAATAATGCTTGTGTCATTTGCGACACCCTGCATCGGAATGCCCATCCACACTTCCATCCCTTTGGAACGGGCGGCAGATAGCTTTGCCTGAAGATTGCTTGAATAGGAAGATGCAACAAAACTTGTGGCGGCGGGCAGAGTTTCAAGGGCATGTTTGGCGAGTTTATCAGACAGGCCATACTCAACCATCACCAATGATATGACCCCTTTGGTTTCTGGGCTTAATTTGAACGGTGCTTTATATGCATCAAATGATTTTAGTCCGTCCGATGCACGCACAATTGGTAAAAAACCGTCAGGTGTTTTTTCGGTGAGCCCCGCAATTGAATCTTCAATTACTATTTCAGTAGGCTCTGGCTCGGTTGCATCGGGAAGGTCTTCGGCGGTCAGAGGATGGGCGGTATCCCCTTCATCTGTTGTAGGTTTTGGTGTGTCTTTTGGTTCTTCGACAATTGTCTGGATCGGTTGGTCTTCGACCTTCTTGGCAATTTCAAGAGTTGCCATGACCTTGCCTGTCGGCGTTATATCTTCAACAGGTTCGGCAATAAATATTTGATAAATACCAACCGTTGCAAATAGAGCAATGATGAGCAGGGCTAACGAAAGACAAAAGGTTTTTAATGGAAAAATTCCATCAACCGTATCTTTTATCTGTGTAACCGATAGCACTGCCATAGATTATTGCTTTCCGGCTTTGATCAAAGATAGACCGTGCAACAGGTCAAGGGCGCGTGCCAATTGATAATCCTGTTTCGCCTGATCTTTCTCTGCGGCATCTTTATCTTTTGGTGCATCTTTTCCGTCTTTGCTGACATTTTCAACAACTGCCGGTGTTGGGACAGGGGTTGATGCTTTTGGTGTGTCAGGGTTGCTGATTGCACCTTTCAGGTCGGCTTCACCAATACGCATTTCATCCAGTTTTTCAATTTTGGCTGGTTCAACCAGAATGTCCGGCTCAATTCCTTTGGCCTGAATTGAGCGACCAGACGGTGTGAAGTAACGCGCGGTTGTTAAACGCATCGCGCCATCACCCGGTGTCGGGATTACTGTTTGCACAGAGCCTTTACCGAATGATTTTGTACCCATCAGGACAGCACGGTGATGGTCTTGCAACGCACCCGATACAATTTCGGATGCAGACGCAGAGCCACCGTTAATCAGAACAACAACAGGAAGCCCATCCGCCAGATCACCAGGGAGGGCGTTGTCGCGTTTAATCGCTTCGTCATTGCGTCCGCGTGTGGAGACAATTTCGCCTTTATCAAGGAAAGCATCGGACACGGCAATCGCTTGGTCAAGCAGACCACCCGGATTGTTGCGCAGGTCAAGAACATAACCCACCAATTTGCCGTTGGTATCTTTTTTGATTTTATCAAAGGCTTCTTTTACACCGTCATATGTGTTCTGGCTAAATGTAGTGATACGGATATAACCGACATCGCCGCCTTCTACATGGTAGCGCACAGATTTGATTTTAATGGTTTCGCGTTTAATGTTGATGAACATCGGCTCACTCACACCTTCGCGGCGGACGGTGAGTTCAATAGATGTGCCGACTTTTCCACGCATTTTATCAACTGCTTCGGCCAAGGTCATGCCGATGATTGGTTTTTTGTCTAGATGAGTAATAAAATCACCTGCTTGTATACCAGCTTTAAATGCTGGCGTATCATCTATCGGGGACACAACTTTCACAAGACCATCTTGCATAGTAACTTCGATCCCCAATCCTCCAAATTCGCCCTTGGTTTGGATTTTCATGTCGTCGAAATCTTTAGCGGTCATGTAATCGGAATGGGGGTCAAGGTTGGTGAGCATTCCTTTGATCGCGTATTCAATCAATTTTTCATCGGAAATTTTATCAACGTATTTTTCACGAACCGTTTCAAAAACTCCACCGAATAGGGAGAGTTGTTTGTAGGTTTCTTCGTTCATCTGTTCTTGGGTTAAAGCTTTCTCAGGCGCAGCCGCAGGAGCATCGGCTTTTTGATCTTCGGCAACAGCAATATTCGAGAAAGAGAAAAGGGCGATCAGCGCAGTTGATAGTAACAGAGAGCGGTTCAACATTAATAATACTCCAGTAATGGTTTAATCGAGTTTCGAAAATTTCTTGGACGGGTTCACAGGGTCCCCTTGGTATCTGAGTTCGTAATAGAGGCGGCCAGAAGATGAGGGAAGTGTACCAATCGGCTCACCCGCTTCAACGCGCTGCCCCACGAATGTATCAACTTTCCCTAAACCTGCAACTAGGCTATGAAATTTATTTTTATGTTCGATGAGAGCGATTTTACCATAGTTACGGAATGTTCCCGCATAACGGACGATACCACCGAGCGGAGCAACAACAACCGACCCTTCGCGGGCAGAAAAGATAATACCTTGGCTGGTCGCGCCGATTTCATCGGCTTCGCCATAGCGGGTTTTAATAATACCGGAAACGGGTAGGCGACCTGTGCCAAGAGCAGGGCCGGTGTCCGATGATTTATCACGCTTTGAACTATTACCTGTCCGCGCATCAATTTCACGGTTTTTCTTTTCAAGTTTTTTGATAAGGTCACGGAAATCAGTCGCTTCCTTGGTCAGGTTGGCAATTTCTTGCTGTTTGGCAGCAACTTTTTTCTTTGTGGTTTCCAACGCTTTTGAGCGATCCGCCACCAATTTATCCATTTTATCTTTGTTGGATTTTAATGTGGCGGTGGCTTTTTCAACTTCGGCTTTTTGGTTATTCAGGTCGGCTTCTACTTCGGACAAGGTTTGCAAATCGGTTTTTAATTGATTGGCGCGTTTATTGATCTCGGGCAGAATTGATCCCATGACGGTTGCGGCTTGCGCGGTCTCTAACGGTGCATCGGGGCGGGCGATTAAAGTTTCGGGCGGCAGACGGCGAATACGTTCCAATGCCAGAATTAAATTGGCGAGGGATGCGCGTTTTGCTTTTAATGTGTCTTCCAGTTCCTGTTTTTGTTTTTGCAGATCGGCAATTTTATTTTCAATGTCTTGCAATGTCCGTTCATTTTTCTGAACGGATTTTGTGGTGTCGATCAGGTTGCTTTTCAAACCCTTCATATCTTTTTCGAGTTTGTCGGCCGCGGCTTTTAATTCTTCCTGATGCGCTTTCTCAGCCTCGACCTTACTCTCGATTTCCTTGAGTTTCTCTTGCTTTGGCGCGATCTTTTCGGCGGCAAGGGCGGGATTGGATAGGGTAAGAAAGGCGGACACTAGCAACACTGTCATCCCCGCGAAGGCGGGGATCCGGAATGATCGTTGCAAAATATTTCTTATTTTTTCCTGAAAAACATCGCCCACCGGATCCCCGCCTTCGCGGGGATGACAGATAAATAAACAGATAAATAAATTTTTCAATTCTGTTGCCATGCTATCCCTCACGGTGATACGGATGTCCCGCGATGATTTGTTGGGCGCGGTAAATTTGCTCCAGCAACATTACGCGCACCATCACATGCGGCCATGTTTGTTGCCCGAAACTGAGCATCATATTGGCTTTGTTCCTGATCTCGTCAGTAAAGCCTTCTGCCCCACCAATCAGAAAGGTGATTTTGTCTGCGCCCGTGCTTTGAATTTTCTGGATGGTGTGCGCGAAATCCAGACTGCGTAATCCATCCCCGCGTTCGTCCATGACAATAATAAATGAATCTTCATCCAGTTTTTCAAGGATCAGGCGTTGCTCATGCGCTTGTTGGGCTTTGGCATCGGTGAATTTACTTTCAACCTCAATAACATTTAACGCCCATTTGGTACGGGTCACATAGTCTGCGATCAGGTCATACCATGACCCTTTTTTGACTTTTCCAACAACGATGAGATCAATTTTAAACATCCTTTATTCATAGATGATTCTGTTTCGTCTCGAAACATGAAACTATTCTTTAAAGATAAGCATTTGCAGATATGACAATTTGGGGTTATGCGTATTTTAGCTTCAGTGCAAGAAATTCAGCTTCCCGTCTTTTTTGCTTTTCTATGACATCTGGGTTTGATGATGATCTTAGTCCTGAATTTAGAACAACATCCAATATAATTGAAAGTATGGTTCTCGTTATGGGTTTCTCAACATCCGCAATCATTGCGCTGACTTCATGTTCTGTTCTTTTGAGGGCTGCTTTTATAAACTGCGGAGGGGTCATATCCACTTCTTGTTGCTGGGATAATCTCTCTACGTAGTTTGTAACAATGGCATCTTTATCAGAATGTTTTGTTGTATAATCTCCGTTTTCAGACATCTTCAGAACTAGCCAGTTGGATGTAGGAACGCCCTTTTGGATTTCTGCCTCCATATCAATTAAAACATCGCGCACATCGTCAAAAATTTGGAGTATGCCTGAGATATGAGCAATTTCAGGCATATGATTGACGGCATCCGCATAATTTAGATATTCTAGGTTGGCTGGAACAGTTTTTGATTTAGTCAAACAGCGAAAAATAAAAATAGTATAAACCTCGCTTATGCGCATATTGGCATCGTGAAGAGCTTGACGATTCTCAAGACTAGGGTTTGCCCTAAAATTTTCATCACATTTTGCCCTTTTGAAAAGTTCGTAAGCCAGAATGTTATTAAAGGCATTTCCAACATCTCTTTGTGTTAATCCTGAATGGACAGCTTTATTAAATGCGTGAGTAAATTCTTTTGGGCATGTCTCCTCAGATGTTAGGAAGGATGATGGGGCTATCCCCAAATGAGGTTTCCCAATTTTTAGAATCCAATCTGGAGGAGAGGAATCAACCCGATCATCGATCATATTGACGGCGGTTGTCAGATCGTGAACATCTTGATGGTGAAGAGCGCTTAAAAACGTATTTGTTATAGCTCTCAAGCTATTATTGTTTGCTGACCGTTTAAAATCATCCGTAAGGAAAAGCGTCCCAATCATCAGCGCCCCACGCAGACCTGTCCGTTGCATGAGTTGGGCTATGGTTTTTTCTAGAATGCCGCATTTTTTATACATAATTAATCTTATAAATTTTCGAATATTTTATGTCAATAAATTAGTTCTGCGAAAAATATGTTCAGTATATTTCTTTATGAATCAATTCGTTACCCTGAAACACCTCTTTGTGATAAACTTTATAAATGGACAGATTAGCCAATAAAGCCGCCGCGATAATGAGTACCATTCCCGACCACGAAGTTTATGGTCAGGTGACGAAGGTATTGGGGTTGTTGGTTGAAATTGCGGGGTTCGGGCGTGATTTGGCGGTGGGGTCGATGGTGCATTTGCGCCCTGAACCAGACCGCGATGTGCCGTGTGAGGTTGTCGGGTTTCGGGATAATCGGGCTTTACTTCTACCATTCGGTGCGCTGGAAGGCATCGGGTTGGGATGTATGGCGGTTATTCAGACCAATCGCCCTGTTGTTTTCCCGTCCGAGAAATGGTTGGGTCGCGTCATTAATGCGCTTGGTAAACCGATTGACGGGTTGGGGCCATTGCGGTTGGGCGGGACGGCCATTCCGCTTAAAAACGCAGCTCCGCCCGCGCATGCGCGGCAACGGGTTGGCGCGAAACTTGATTTGGGCGTTCGTGCCGTTAATACATTTACAACTGTCTGCAAAGGCCAACGTATGGGTATCTTTGCGGGGTCGGGTGTTGGTAAATCCGTCCTCCTGTCCATGATGGCGCGTTATACCGAGGCCGAAGTGACGGTGATCGGTCTGGTCGGTGAACGTGGTCGTGAGGTTCAGGAATTTTTAGAAGATGATTTGGGCCCCGAAGGTCTGGCGCGGTCTGTTGTGATTGTGGCAACAGGTGATGAACCTGCCTTAATGCGCCGCCAAGCGGCCTATATGACCCTTGCCGTTGCAGAATATTTCAGGGCGCAAGGTAAACAAGTTTTATGCATGATGGATTCCGTGACACGCTTTGCGATGGCGCAGCGCGAGATTGGGTTATCCGCGGGTGAACCGCCAACCACCAAAGGATATCCGCCAACGACATTCGGAGAATTGGCAAGGCTGCTCGAGCGTGCGGGCCCCGGTGTGGTGGGTGAGGGATCAATTTCTGGGTTGTTCACCGTTCTTGTCGAAGGGGACGATCATAACGAGCCAATATCCGACTCTGTTCGCGGTATTGTGGACGGTCACATTGTCATGGAACGTGCCATTGCCGACCGTGGGCGATACCCAGCGATCAACGTCCTGAAATCCGTATCCCGTTCGTTACCTGCCGCATTTAATGAAGAACAAAAAGCCATTTTCAAAAAAGCCAAACAGTTGATTTCATCCTACGAAAACATGGCCGAGCTTATCCGTCTCGGCGCATACCGCAAGGGAAGTGATGCCCAAGTGGATGAAGCGATCATGTTATATGGCGATATCGAAGAATTCCTCACCCAGAACAAAGGCGACCATACAACCATAGATGAAGGGTTTGCGCGGTTGGCTGAAATTCTGGGCATGGAATATACCTCATAAGCAATCCACAAACCTTCAATTTTGTGTTAGAATAGCCTTATGGCTGATTTAAAACCCCTTATCCGTCTTCGCAAATATCGCGTTGAAGAAAAGCAGAAAGTTCTGGCGGAGTTATTCCGTCAGGCTGAATTGCTTGAGGGGCGGAAGCGTGTTCTGTTTGCTGATATGGAGCGCGAGGAGGCTTTGGCAGAACAATCAGATTCCATTGATGCCATGTTTGCCTTCGTGGCCTATGCCGCACGCGTTCATACCGAGATTCAAAAATTGAATATGCTGGTTGAATTGATGGAGCCGCGTATCCTGAAAGCCCAAGACGAAATGCGCGAAGCTTTCTCGGAACAAAAGAAAGCCGAGATCATTCAGGAACAGCGCGAAGACGAAGAGCAAAAAGAAATCGCCCGCAAAGAAAACACCAGCCTTGATGAGATTGGTGTGGAGGTCTTTCGTCGTAAGAAAGACTGATCCTCTCGCGCAGAATTTTACTGCGTTAAAAGCTGGAGTTGGGCATCACCGACACGGGATGGATAATATCTGAATTTTTCAATTGTTGAGTTAATGCTTCTGTTTGATGTAGTGGAATCGCCAATTCTAAGGGTGGTCATAGTCGGAAAGCTTCCGCTTGTGTCTGTTGTAATGCTCCCACCATTAGTACTTGCGGCAAAATCATTCAGATTGAAGGCAAAAGCAGATTTAAATATGCTCCCCACGTTAAGCCCTGTAATGCTTGTCCCGACAACTGAAGCGCCTGTTGAGTCAGCAACATTTAGCACGATTTGAGATCCGGCAGAGCTGTGGTTTATAACTGATACTTCTCCACTCCCAGATGGATACAAGGAGTAAAATCTTGATGATACTCCTCTTGAGACAGGTTTTACGGCAGAGAGATAAGCTGTTCCTGCAGAATTATTATACCAAGAGGCCGTAGGAATTGTGAGTGTATCGGCTGATCTTGTTACTGCCGCTGATGTTGTTGGAATGTAGGATGTGGGGGCGCTTCCTTTTTCCATCTGGAGCCCCGCAATTCTATATGTAACATCAATAGCAGTATTGTTTGAGAATGTAACGATGATATACGGCCAGACATAAGCAGTGGCGGCAGCAGTTAATGTTCGCAACGCAGTTTTTCTCTGAGACGCAAGGCTGGATGCGGAGATTGATACCGAATATGTTCCTGCAGCAGTATAGCCTGAAGATGAGTTGAGTTCATATATAGTCAGGCTGGTTGATGCAACGCCCGTAGCTGATCCCGCGGATCTTGTGATATAACCTGAAAAGTTCCAATTATCGGCAACTGCGGCGGTAATATGATTGGCGTTTGAGGGGATAATATAGATGTAGGTTGATGTCCCGGTTGTCCCGTTGGTTCTTATATCGACGTAATTCAGGCCATTCTCAACTCCTGTACCAACAACGGATATGCCAATACTTCCGCCACCTTGATTGATAAATGTTCCCCAGCCGGTAGGGAGTGTTCCGACTGCTGCTCCAGACATGGTGCTGTTTCTGATAGAATTTGTTCTTTGTTCCTCAATCAAAATGCCTCTTGCTACAAGAGTTGTTGGGTCATAATCAAAACGTGGTATTCCTGAGGCGGCGGTCTGAAGTGTGCCTGTACTGTCAAAATATGTGCCTGCGCTTGGTCGAGTATATGAACCTCCTGCGGCAGTTAGAAATGCAGTCAAATCATTATAGGCTGTCCCGTTCAGAGTATATCGTCCATCTGCATCAGCTATAAAATCCATGCTGAGGGATGGATAATTAACCTTTACATTTGATGTATTCGGAGGGGTAAAGGTCAAAGGCGTTAGGTCATTACCCGCCAAGTCTTTGATTGTTCCTCCATTCAAATCGATCAGATAAGTGGAGGTTGGAATGTCCTGAACAATAGTAATTCCATCAAGATCAACATCACCAGCCACCATATTATAAGTAAAAATGAGTGTTGACGTTCCGGTACCCGAGCTATAAGTGGCATACCGAGTTGTTCCGCCGACATCAATGGCAATGCGGGGGGAGCCAGTTACATTCACAGGCTTTGATACATTTATAGTAAAGGGGATTGCTGTCGCGGCCAATGCAAAGGATGAAAAGTACAACAATATGAAGCAAGGAATTGCTATTGCCAGTATGCGCGACATTACTTGCAATCGGGAGTGGAAAAAGAAGGCAAGGCCTAGCGCCGATTTGTTTAAAGAATTTAAATTATCCAATCTAAATTGCCTTATTACCTTAGATATTATTGAGTAAGTAATTGAAGTTGGGTGTTTGAAATTTTTACTGGGTAGATACTAACTTTGCCGATCGCTCGTTGCAATTGGTTATATATACCACATCCGCCAATATAGAGGTTGGAAAATCCCAGTGGGCCTGTATACGTACCAGTTGTTGCGGCAGCACCATTTATGGATGAGGCAACGCTGGTTGTATTCCAACCATAAGCATTTTTTATGGTCTGATCATCTCCGGCTACAGTTTTTGACAAGATTGTGCTCGCGCCACCTGTATTGATACGATTCCAAAGATTGGTTAAACCATTTGTGAATATTTGAGCATAAAATGCCCCGTTATCAATCATGGTAGGGCATGCAAATCCGTATCCATTATGATAGAAATTAGCGTATATTGTGTTCGTATTGCCATTTGCCCATGATGCACCACCAGATGGTATGATCAGGCTATCAATATTGCGAGATACCGTGCTTGTTGTTGTTGCAATATAAGAAGTTGGCTTTGTTGCATAAGCTTCCAGTTGGGTGCCCCAGAAATAGACACCAGAAGAGGCATCGCCTGTGAAGGGGGTAATATTGTCACCCGTGGTTACATTTAAGGAAATGTTTGCTGTGGTTCTTGTCGGTGTTGGCATTGAAAAGCCAATACGACACCATCCATTTCCAATTGTTTCAGTAAAGGTTGTTGTGATGTTAGCCTTTGTTGTGCCTGCCGTACAAGTTGATAGGTTGAAGACCGCATAACGGTTCAGAGAATTTTCAAACACGTTTATATAAGCATAATTATAGCCCGCAGCTTTTGCAAAAACACTAACGGTAAAGTTGGAAGTGAAACTAATATCTACGCCTGAATATGTTACCCCATGGGTATTGTTTGTGCCATCTGGAATAACGGCCTCAGCCGTTGTTGCTGACTTGGGGGACGTTGTTATATTTGATGTGACTGTAGCATTTTGTGGAGTCCATAGGGCGTTGTCTATTTCCTCCGATCTTCTCATGTAGTTTGTTGCGTTGGCTTCGATAAGAATTCCCTTAAAAACATGAGATACAGGGTCATAAACGAATCTTGGAACATTATTAGATGCCGTTTGCATGACCCCATTTGAATCATAATAGGTGGCTTGTGACCCCCGCCCATAAGTTCCCCCTACTGCAGTCAGAAAAGATGAAAGGTCGTTATAGGCTGTTCCATTGAGGGTGTAGCGCCCGTCCGCATCATACACAAAATCCATAGAAAGTGATGGGTAATTTACTTTGATATTGGTTGTATTGGGGGCCGTGAACGTTAGATTTGCAAGAGCGTTCCCACTTAAATCTTGAACTGTGCCACCATTCAAATCAATTGAGTTAGAGGATATGCTGATCCCATTTAAATCGACGTCCCCTATGGTCGCTGTGTAAGTAAATGTTAGTGTGGAGGTTCCTGTTCCTGAAGAATATGTTGCATAGCGTGTGCTGCCGTCAACATCCAAAATAATACGCGGATTACCTGTGATGGCGACAGGTTCAGACATGTTAATGGTAAAAGGTATGGCGGGAGCAGCAGCATACGCCGTGATCGTTTTTAATAGCAATATTGGTATGAATAAGAAGGAAAAAAGTCTTGTTTTACAGCGAAGCAGAAACATTCTACCTTTTTCCTAGCAAGTCCGCGGCATTTTTCAACATATCCAACGGAAGTGGCAGAACGATCGTGCTTGCGCCTTTCGAGGTTGCGAATTCGCTGAGTGTTCCCAAGTAACGGAGTTGCATTGTCTCTGGTCGTTGAGAGAGAATAGCGGCCGCTTCGTCCAATTGTTTAGCAGCTTGAAGCTCGCCTTCGGCGTTGATGATTTTGGCGCGGCGTTCGCGTTCGGCTTCTGCCTGACGTCCGATGGCTTTGATCATGCTTTGGTCAATATCGACATGTTTGATTTCGATGCTGATGACCTTGATCCCCGAACCTTCGGTTTGTTGGTCGAGTTCGGCTTGGATGGCTTTGTTCAGCTCGCCACGTTTTTGGAGCATGTCGTCGAGTTCATGTTGACCGAGGATAGAGCGCAAGGTGGTTTGTGCCAATTGGTTGGTACGGAACAGGAAATCTTCACTGCGGTTAATCGCAAGACCCGGGTCAACCACGCGGTAGTTCAAAACACCGCTGACGCGGACGGAGATATTGTCTTTGGAAATCAAATCTTGTGCAGGAATATCATCGGTGCGGACGCGAATATCAACGATTTGCATTTGTTGGATGACAGGCAGTACGAATTGCAGACCAGCTTCACGCGCACCGGTATATTTCCCGAGGGTATAGACAACCCCACGTTCATATTCCTTGATGATACGGATCGAGGCCAAGGCCAAGACGATAAGGGCTACGAGTACGACTGGAATAAATCCCATTTTAGGCTCCTGTATTTTTTGAATGAATATGAAGTGACATATCGTGGACGCCGGAGATGGTCACAATGTCACCTTCGGCAAAGGGATGTTCGTGGGTGGAATGGGCCGCCCATAATTCGCCCTGAACATGGACGCGGCCAGACTTCCCTGACCAGTCGATGATTTTGGCGTCATGACCGATCATGGATTCAATGCCTGCCACTGGTTTTTTTCGTCGATGTTTGGCAACAACATAACTTGCAAAAAAGAGGGGAATGGCTGTGCCAGTGGCAAGACCCAGAAAGAAAGGCCAGTCCAGTTGATAGCCGAAAATACCGCCCTGTTCGATAATCATGTTCCCGCCAGCCAGCAGGGTGATGATGCCCGCAATGCCCAAAATCCCGAAGGACGGGACATGCGCCTCGGCAATAATCAGGGCAAACGCTAAGAGAATGAGAATTAAGCCTTCCATGTCCTTAAATATATACTAAACCACTCAAAAATAAAGGCTTATGCATCAAAAGCTTGCATAATCCCGAGAAAAGAATTATTGCCATAAACTTAAAATTATTAGAGGGTAAAATGAAAGAAATTACATACAGCGTAGCTGATTATAAATCAATTGAAGTTCAATATGGCGTAAGGGCTGCTGTTAATGCTTTCCGTACCAGCCTCCAAAGTCATGTTCCTGATTTGCCGATTGATCTGGAGCTCAATGGGCCGAATCCTGAGGGCAATAAAGTAGCCTCGCTCCGCTTTGTTCGGGCGGCATCATGGAATGGTGAAAAGAAAGAATTCAAAGTTAATTTGCTGACCTGTGGTTTTGCTCCCAACGATGACGCATCAATTGCTGATCTGTTTAAAGCTTTGACCAATCCTCAAGTGCCAGTCACCACCCATCCTGACCATTTGGAAGATGGTGAAGAGGAGCCTCATGTGCAAGAGAAAGAAGTCATTGGGCTGATCGTTGGAAGTCATACGCATCCATCGGCGTTTATTACTTTTGAAGCCTAAGAGATAGTCACTTGCCGACTCAGGACGTATCGTTCATAAATATGAACCATGACGTCCGAGATATTATCGACCCATCAAATGAAACTGGCCGAACAAGCGGCTTGCACAGGGAAAACAACATCGTTTACCCTGATGCAACGGGCTGGCAAAGCTGTTGCCGAAGAGATCATATCGCGTTATTCCAAACAGCCTGTTCTTGTCCTGTGTGGCATGGGCAATAATGGGGGGGACGGGTTTATCGTTGCTGCCGCCCTTAAAAAGAAAAACTGGGATGTTACTCTGGCCTGCGCCGTTGATACCCATGATTTACAGGGCGATGCGTCCCGCGCGGCGGAGACATGGCGCGATGATATTATCACATTTGAAGATTTGGAAATTCCCGAAGAAGGTTTAATTGTCGATGCTGTGTTTGGCACGGGATTATCGCGTCCTGTTGAAGGGCAAATATATGAAACGCTAATTAGCCTCCGCGAAACAGACTGCCCGATCATTGCGATTGATGTGCCGTCCGGCATGAATGCGGATACGGGGGAATGTCAGGACTGCACACCGCAGGCCGAAATCACCATCACTTTCGCACGGAAAAAACCCGGGCATTTATTATTGCCGGGGCGTCAGGCATCAGGCGAAATTATCGTTGCCGACATTGGTATAGCGGACGATATTTTGCCGCCGATTGGCCCGTTTATGATGGAGAATTCCAGCGAGTTGCCATGGGGTGAGGCGGATTTTGATAAGCCGATTTATGCCCATAAATATCACCATGGTCATGTGGTTGTCTTGGGTGGACGCGGCATGACGGGTGCGTCCAGTCTGGCCGCCAGTGCCGCTTTGCGGATGGGGGCGGGGTTGGTGACGGTTGTTGCCCCCGCAAATACCGCGATCATTCATCAATTACAAAACCCGAGTTTGTTGGTCGAGCCGATTGGGGAACTCGCACGGTTTAAAGAGCATATCAAAGACCCACGCAGGAATGCCGTTCTGATCGGATGTGGCGCGGGGTTGGATAATATCGGCGCGCTTAAAAAAATCGTGTTCGATTCTGTTCAGGCGACCCCGCAAAAAATTTGTGTTCTGGATGCTGATGCGTTGTCGGTGTTCGAGGGCGATACAAAAATCCTGATGTCCGTATTGGGCGCGCATTGTATTTTAACGCCGCATGAAGGGGAATTTGCGCGGTTGTTTCCTGACATCAAAGGATCAAAGCCCGAACGCGCCTTTGCCGCCGCGAAGCGGAGCGGGGCGGTCATTGTCCTGAAAGGAGCGGACACGATTATTGCCTCCCCCGATTCTCGTTTGGTGATTAATTCCAATGGGTCAGGCTGGTTGGCCACCGCTGGCACAGGCGATGTGCTGGCGGGGATGATTGCGGGGCTTGCCGCCCGTGGGTTGCTCGACCCGTTCGAGGCCGCTTGTGCCGCCGTATGGATGCATGCGCGGGCATCGGAATTGGCGGGGGCAGGGATGATTTCATCCGACCTTGCAGGGCATATTCCTGCCGTTTGGAAGGAATTGATTGACCCGCAGGAAGAGCCGGAAACCGCGGAATAACGCCAGAGTTATCAGTTCGTTTTTCAATTTCATATTTGCGGTAGCGAAGCTTTTTTTACTTCTCCCCCAAGGGGCGAGGGATGTATCTATCAGTTCGTTTTTGGTTTTTTGTGAATTTAGGTGAGTGTTTAGATACGGGCTTAATCGTTTGTTAACTTTTGCCCTGTAGAAATGCGGAGGTCAAAAACACAAAAGGCCGCAATGCGGCCTTTGAGAAAGAAGCTAAAAAATAGACCTAAGCCAATATTAAGGTTGGCTGGAAGGTGCGTGGGTAGATAGACCCATAGGCACATGTGATACAAAACTTGATCTTGCTAGGCTGGCTGCGCTTCTAATTCTCATATTAATCACCCTTTTGTTCTAGTTTCATTAACCGTAGTAATTAGTATCTTTCCTAGTTCTTCGTCATTCAGGCCGGATAAGACACCTTCGTATAGTTTATAATGTCCCAGTTTTTTAACTAAGTCAATTAATTTTGTATTGTTATTCACAAGACTAAACTCATAAGCTATTTTACACATTACAGTTAAAGAGTCAAGTGTTTTTCTATAATTCGACCAATCTTTGTCTGCCTGAGGCAGATTAATACTAGTCAAAGGCACGCCGTTATACCCTGACTCGCACTCCCGCAGCCCCATAGCGAGGTTACAGGCCATTTCGTCGAGGTCGACGGCTTTGGTGACTGCAGGGCAGATCAAGGTTGTTTCATCGCGGGTATAAGTCACGTAATTTGGCTCGCGACCTGTAATGACATTAATTTTAATCGAATATTGATTGGCAAATTCAAGGAGGCGTTTGCCCTCATTTGTTTTTTCGAGAAGTGAAATGCATTCTGCCCGAATCGCATCTGCCATTGGGTGTGACAAAGGGTTCGGGGCTTGAACCGCCCCCGATGACCCGAAATCTTTCAACACATCATTCATATAATTAACCTATTATCCTATTGCATATTTTCAAGTGTGAGCATGCGTTTCGGGGAGGTGGTGACCTGACCGTCTGCGGACACTGTGATTAAAACTTCCATCGGGGAGCTGTCATAGAGGGCGGGCGCCAATACAAGAAAATCGCCGGTTGTAGGGTCTTGTTCGATTTGTACGCCTTCGGGAACAACGTCCAGATCTTCGCGGCGTTCTTCGTCGTAGAGGTCGATATGCGGGGCTTCGGCGGCATTTTTGAGCAAGATAATCTCACCCTCCGGCAGGCGCACATAGCAATAATAGAAATTGAGGTACGGCAGAATGGTTTCGGCATTCAGAACCAGTTCACCGGATTCGACCATGTGACGAATCGCTGTATCGGCGCCGTCCATATAGTGGAAGCTTTCGCCGTTGCTGATGAAATCCATGGAAAAGGTTGGCAGGGACGAGAAATTCGTCAGGCGATAGAGCAGGAAACTATTGAAAAAAGGGAGGCGCGTGCATTTTGCTTCGCTGGTCACAGGGGTAAAGAGCATCGCTTCGGCCGCGCTTTTTACACGGCCGATCATGTCAATTGTTTGATCCCTGTCTAGTCTATGCCAAATCATGTCTACCTATATATATCAAATGATGCAAAAACGGAAGATGTTGCGCCCAAAATATTGAATTTATTGCTAAATATCAGAGATTTTGATGGCGGCTATCCAGAATATCGCCTGCGGGGTCAATATGAATCATAATTTCGGAATTGGGGAAGTCGAGCAAAAGGGAGGTCTCAATCTCTCTGGAAATATCATGCGCTGCACATAATGATAATTCAGCTGACAATTCAATATCAAAGGAAATCAGGTTTTTCGTGCCTGATTTGCTTGTCCGCAAGTCATGCAACCCCAAAACAGACGGATGGGATCTGATCTTGGCGATGATCTGGTCGCGAATTTCTGTCGGTAATTCTTGGTCGAGCAACATGCCGAAGGCATTGAGGACGATTTGGTAAGCTGTCCGCGCCATAATCCCCGCAACGCCGATGGCACTTAGCGGGTCGAGCCAATGTCCAAAAAGGCCAGTATAGTCAGCAAAAACAACGAGCAAGACTGATCCGTTAATCAAAACATCTGCGCTGTAATGTAGGGAATCTGCCTCCACCGCCAAGGATTCCGAATGGTGGGCGCCAGCTTTTTGAACCTTGGCAATCGCCATGGACAAGATAACGGATGCACCCATAAACAGCATGGTTAGGACATGATCCGTCATTTCAACGGGATGAACAAACCGCCCGATGGCCTCCATCACCAGAAACATGCCGCCGCCCGCAAGCATCACGGCTTGAATCAGCGCTGCAATCCCTTCGACTTTGCCGTGGCCGTGGCGATGGTCGTCGTCCGCAGGTTTCATCGCCCATTGCACGGAAATCAGGGTCATCAGTGACAGGCCGATGTCACTGAGCGAATCGATCAAAGCCGACAAAACCGCCGCCGACCCACTGATATAAACCGCAATCGATTTGATCACGACAAGGAGCAGGACGAGGATAACAGTGATGGTACTGCTGGTTTTTGCGGGGTTTTCAGTGAATTTGGATGCAATGTATTTTTTCATGGGCGCAGGATAGGAGATTGAGTGGCAAGAATCAAATTTTTTAAGCTGTGGTGCAGCAATTAGGTGATTGACATATATATAAGTATCGTTGCCCCGAAACTTCTTCTGAATAGTTTATCCTTTTCCTTTTACTTTTGGGTTCGTTCTTACTAAAACCATCCCTATGACACGAACATATTTTGGAACTGATGGCATTCGCGGGCGGGCGAACCAGCATCCTATGACCGCCGATATTGCTTTGAAAGTTGCTATGGCGACTGCGCGTGTGCTTGGGCAAAATTCTGGTCATCGTCGTGTGGTGATTGGCAAAGATACCCGCATATCCTGTTATATGTTGGAACAAGCCTTGACCGCCGGATTTTTGGCGATGGGGATGGATGTTGTTTTGACGGGGCCGATTCCGACACCCGCCATTGCTGTTCTGACCCGTTCGATGCGTGCCGATGTTGGTGTGATGATTTCCGCGTCCCATAATCCGTTCGAAGATAACGGCATTAAATTATTCGGCGCAGACGGATATAAATTACCCGACACCACCGAAAAAGAAATTGAAACATGGATTGATAATCCGGCCTTGATGAACGAAGGTTTGGCAACGCCCGAAAAAATAGGTCGTGCAAGCCGTATGGATGATGCGGTCGGTCGGATGGTTGAATATGCCAAGGGAAGTTTCCCGCGCAATAAAACTCTGGCGGGTCTTAAAATCGTGATCGATTGTGCCAATGGGGCGGCTTACAAAGTTGCTCCGCAGGCTTTGTGGGAGCTTGAGGCTACTGTTATTTCAATGGGCGTGAGCCCCAACGGTAAAAATATCAATCTGGAATGTGGGGCAACCCATACCGATGCGCTGCAGGCGCGTGTGGTGGAAGAGGGCGCGGACATTGGCATTGCGCTCGACGGTGATGCTGATCGTTTGATCCTTGTTGATGAACGCGGTCAACGGATTGATGGTGACCAAATTCTGGCATTACTTGCGACTTATATGAAATCTTACGACTGTCTCAATCATAATACGGTGGTGACAACGGTTATGTCGAATTTAGGGTTCGAGCGTTATTTGCAATCCAACGGCATGACATTGGTACGCTCTGCTGTCGGTGACCGATATGTGGTTGAGAAAATGCGCGAGGGCGGATTCAATTTGGGCGGTGAACAATCCGGTCATGTTGTGATGTCCGATTTCGGAACCACGGGCGACGGATTGATGGCGGCTTTGCAGGTGTTGGCTGTGTTGAAATATAGCGGTAAAAAAGCGTCGGAATTGTTGAATGTTTATACACCCGTCCCGCAACTTTTGAAAAATGTCCGCTTTACCAAAGGCGCAAAACCATTGGATAAAGCCGAGGTGCAAGACGCTTTACAACAAGCCGAAAAAACACTCGCTAATTCAGGGCGTTTATTGGTACGGGCATCCGGAACAGAGCCGTTAATCCGCGTGATGGCCGAAGGCGATGATCAAAAAATGGTCGAAAAAGTGGTTGATGATTTATGCGATGTCATCACTAAAGCAGCAATTTAATTAACTAAAAAAAGGAATATAAAAATGGGTAATGTTGCAGTCATTGGGTCTCAATGGGGTGATGAAGGTAAAGGCAAGATTGTGGATTGGTTGTCCAGTCGTGCCGATGTTGTTGTACGCTTTCAGGGCGGGCATAATGCAGGGCATACGCTCGTTATTGATGGGGTTGAGTATAAACTCCATTTGTTGCCATCGGGAATTGTTCGCGAAGGCAAATTATCCATTATCGGCAACGGGGTCGTTGTTAATCCTTGGGCATTGCTTGAAGAAATTGAAACAGTGAGCGGAAAAGGCGTGAAAATTTCGTCTGACAGCCTCAAAGTTGCGGAAAACGTCAATCTGATTTTGCCGATCCATAGCCTTCTTGACCAAGCCATGGAAGCCGCCCGCGGTGAGGGGAAAATCGGGACGACCGGTCGCGGCATTGGCCCTGCGTATGAAGATAAAGTTGCGCGTCGCGGGATTCGTTTGTGCGATTTGAAACATCCTGAATTGGTGCGGGAAAAATTACAAAATCTGTTTATGCATCATAATGCGTTGCTGAAAGGTCTTGGGGCTGAACCATTGGATGTTGGTCAGGCCTTTGAAGAATTAATGGCGGTTGCGCCGAAAATCATGCCGTTCTCTGCCCCTGTCTGGAAAGTGTTGGACGAGGCACGCCATGCCGGAAAACGTATTTTGTTCGAAGGCGCGCAAGGTTTAATGTTGGATGTTGACCACGGGACATATCCGTTTGTCACATCATCCAACACTGTGTCTGGGGCTGCTGCTGTTGGGTCGGGTGTCGGGCCGAAAGCGATTGGTTATGTTCTGGGGATTACCAAAGCCTATACAACTCGCGTGGGAACAGGGCCATTTCCGACTGAACAATTGAATGAAGAAGGTGAAACACTCGGACGTCGCGGCCATGAATTCGGAACGACCACTGGGCGCAAGCGTCGGTGCGGTTGGTTTGATGCGGTGATGGTTCGTCAGGCGATTAAGGTCGGCGGGATTGACGGTTTGGCGCTGACCAAACTTGATGTATTGGATGGATTCGATGAATTAAAGGTTTGTGTTGCTTATGAATTAAATGGTCAGAGGTTGGATTATTATCCTGCTTCGCAGATCGAGCAAGCGCAAGTCACGCCAATTTACGAAACCATGCCAGGTTGGAAAGAATCTACGCGCGGCGCGCGGTCATGGGCGGAATTGCCAGCGGAAGCCATCAAATACGTTAAACGTCTGGAAGAACTGGTTGAATCCACAGTGACTTTACTGTCCACCAGCCCTGAACGTGATGATACGATTTTGGTTCAAGATCCGTTCTTTTCCTAAAATAGACTGAATTTACATTTCTTCTTGTAAAGGGTATGATTCAAACTTCTGAATCAAACGTAGGGCGTCGCCCTGCGTTCTTCCCTTTGCGCAAACCTTGACCCGACTGATGACATTCATTTATGGCCGCTGACCAAGAAAAACCACCCGAAGATACGGCCTCAATAGCGCCAGCCCCAAAAGTGGAAGAGCCGAAGGCAAAGTCATACCCCATGGTCTTGTTCAAAGGGGAAATTAAAATATTCCCCGACAGGCCTTTGCCCAAATATAACCAAGGTGCCGTTAAAGCGTATGAGGCCTTAACGGCAAGCGGTAATCAGGCTTTTGCTTTGGTCTGTGAAAAGAACATTGTTCCCCAAGCAGAAATTGTTCACAAATATGCGGGTATTACTACACCCCATTTGCCAAAGTTATTGGCCTGTGGTGTTGTTGAATGGAGTGTTGATTTTAAAGAGCGGTTGGTTTTCTTATATGAAGATAAAATGGGCTTGCCCGTTACCGCGGGTAAAAATCCTGCTGCGGTTGGGATAAAAGCAGAGCACGTTATTTCTACAATCTTTCGCAACCTTCTTGAGATCATGCGGGCAATGCGTGATAAGGGTATTGCACACGGGAATATTCGGGCGACAAATATATTTGATGGCGGTACGGCAACTTTTGAAAACGCCATGCTGGGAGAAATGCTCTCGACCCCCAGCGGATATGCGCAACCCGTCATTTATGAAACCATTGAACGCGGATTATGCCACCCATTGGGGCGCGGCCTTGCGGAAATATCGGATGATATATATGCGTTGGGTGTAACGCTTGCGACATTAATCAGGACATATGACCCCGCCGAAGGAATGTCGGATGAAGACATTATTACGGCCAAAATAGAGGTTGGATCATTCAATTTTATTGTCGGTAAAAGCCGCTTTCCGGCCGCTATTTTAGAATTCCTTCGTGGTGCCTTAAATGATGACCCCGAGTCGAGATGGACATTTGATGACATCATGACATGGGCAGAAGGTCGCCGCGTATCCGCCAAGCAAACGACGGCACTTGCCACCTTAAAAGCGTCCCGTCCTTTGGATTTTATGCGGCGTAAATTTCTGAAGCCGGAGTTGTTGGCGGTTGCACTTTCAAAAGACCCTAGCCAAGTTGTGCCATTGGTTGAAAATGGAGATCTTAGTCTTTGGCTAAACCGTTCCATTCAGGATAAAGAATTGGAAACGAGATATGATGAAGGGTTGATTGAAGCCAAGCGTGAGGTCGGCAGTAGCAATTATGCCGATAGATTAGCCAGCATCATGGCCATTGCATTAGAACCTGATAACCCGATCTTTTATAAAGATTTAAAATTTTCTCCGATGGGCTTTGGGTCTTTGTTGGCAGATGCGTCGCAGACTAAAAAAGATTTGGGGCCTTTCGTTGATGTTATGCAGGGCAATATGATTGCATTCTGGGGGAAATCCACAACAATGCAAACCCGCGGCGTTTCGGAGTCGATCAACCGTATGGGCAGTTGCAGAAGTTTTATGCAACAAAGTATGATCGGATCAGGGTTAGAGAGATGTGTCTATTATCTGTCACCTAATGCGCCATGCTTTAGCGAAAAGTTAGAGCAGTTCTATGTGAGATCAGCCGAAGACTTTTTGAATGCTCTGGAGAAAATGTCGTCTCAGAAGAACAGACCGGAATGGTTTTTAGATAGGCACATCATTGCATTTTTATTGGTGAGAGACAAAAATATTATTGAGCCATTTTTGCCGGATTTAGCGGCTTCGGAGAAACATCGCCAACGTCAGGGGATGGTGAAGATGCTGGCAACAATCCAGAAACGGGACAAGATGGGCGCCCTGCCAGGGCTTTCACAATGGGTTGTCGGGATGCTTGATAATCTGGTTGACCGTTATCATGATCGCGAAAAACGTAAGGCTATACGCGAACAGCTGGAAAAAATGAAAACTTACGGTAGTCTTGAAAGAATAGCTGCGCTCTTTAATAATTATGAGGAGGCAATGAATGATAAAATTATCTATACCCAACAGATGCAGCAATATCAGGCTTTGAAGAAAGAATATTTTATGTTGGAGCAAGAGCTGGACAACAACAAGAACTTTGGGATTGAGGCCGGTAAACAGGCTGCGGCTCTTGTGTCTGGGCTTATATCGGCAATTGTTGTGGTTATCTATCTCTTTTTTGTACTCACAAATGGTGGCGGGGGAAGTATCTTTTAATGGCAAAGGGTAAGGCATCTAAAAATAATAAAAGCGGGCAAAAGAAATTGATGCTCACCTTCATGGTGTTAACTTCGATTGCCTTATTACCGACGACCGTTATTTTCTTCATTGGGATGATGCCGACCATTGCCCTTCGTTTGTCGGATCGGTCAAAGCAAAAAGCGCGTGTGATGACTGTCGGATTTATGAATTTCGCGAGTTGTTTTCCGTTCTGGTTCAAACTGATGCAACAGGGGCATAAATTCGATAATGCGGTTGCTATTATATCTGACCCTATGACGATTACTATTATGTATGGCGGCGCACTTGCCGGTTATTTGATTGAATGGACCATTTCGGGGTTTGTTGCCAGTATGATGGTTCAAAAAGGCCGAAAACGCATGGAGAGTATTAAAAAAGCTCAAGAAGCTATGATCCAAAGATGGGGGAGGGAAGTCTCTGGTGATATTCCCGTTGATATTCATGGGTTTCCAGTGGAAAGCAGAGAAAAATAAGGGGCTTGGGAGTAGTTTTCCTTGACCTCCACCATTTACTGTATAGGTTAGCTTTTTTATCATTAAAGGCTTTAAAATGACCGTATATACCCAAGATCCAGCCTCTGGTGCTGCCCCAAAATCGCTTGTTATTTTGCTCCATGGATATGGATCGAATGGCGAGGATTTAATTGGTCTTGCTCCGTACTGGAAACAAGATTTACCGGACACTGTTTTTGTGTCACCAGATGCACCGAACCCCTGTGAAATAGGATTCGGTTTTCAGTGGTTTTCTCTGCACGATTGGGCACCGATGGCGTTATTGTCAGGCGCAGAGCATGTCACCAGTTTTCTGAACAAATTTATTGATGAACAAATGGCCAAATATAATTTGCCAGCATCGAAAGTTGCGCTGGTCGGATTTTCACAAGGCACGATGATGAGTCTGTATGCAGGCCCGCGCCGCAAAGAACAATTGGCGGGGATTGTCGGATTTTCAGGTGGGTTAATCGGTGGTGAAAGTTTGATCGGTCAAACAAGTATCACAAGGCCGCCAGTTTATTTGGCGCATGGTGAGATGGACACCATGGTTCCTGTCGCCGCGTTTTTCCACGCAAAGGAAACTTTGCGTCAGGCGGGGTTTGACGTATCAGGCCACACCACACCGGGTATGGCACACACAATTGATGAACAGGGAATCCACGAAGCAGGGATGTTCCTGAAGAAAGTATTGGCATAGAAAATGTTAAGCATTGCAAACCTGACATACCGCGTGGGCGGCCGAACGATTTTAGAAGATTGTGCGATGAACGTACAAGACGGATGGCGCGTGGGTGTCGTCGGGTTGAACGGGGCGGGGAAATCGACTCTGTTCAAACTGATTACCGGCGAATTGCACAATGATGGCGGATCAATCAGCCTGTCCCCAAAACAAAAATTGGGTCAGGTGCGCCAAGATATGCCCGAGACGGATGACGCGTTGATTGATGTCGTTCTGGCGGCGCATACCGAGATGGCAGCCCTTTGGAAAGCCACAGAAACCGAAGAAGACCCGAACAAGATTGCAGATATTTATCAGGCTTTGGCCGATCTGGATGCGTATAGTGCGCCGTCAAAGGCCGCGACATTGTTGCAGGGCTTGGGGTTTAAAGAGTCCCAATTGTCCGAGCCGTTTTCATCCTTCAGTGGTGGATGGCAGATGCGGGTGATGCTTGCCGCTGTTTTATTTCTTGAGCCTGATTTCTTGTTGCTGGACGAGCCGACCAACCACTTGGATTTAGAAGCCATTATGTGGCTTGAGAATTATTTGATTTCGTATCCGCATACGATGATGATTATTTCACACGACCGTGAACTGCTCAACAAATGTACCGATCATATTATTCATGTCGATAAGAAAAAATTGACTCTTTACGGCGGAAATTATGATGCGTTCGAGAAAGAGCGCGCCCTTCGCACCGGCCTTCAACAAAAAATGTTTGAAAAACAACAGGCCGAACGCGCGCATATGCAAGCCTTTATTGATCGTTTCAAAGCCAAGGCCAGTAAGGCCACACAGGCGCAAAGCCGTGTCAAGGCGATGGAACGTATGGATTTGGTGGACGCGGTCATCGCAGAACGCGCCGTTAAATTCAATTTCCCAAGCCCCGAGAAAATCCCGTCACCGATGCTCACCATTCAAAAGGCGGATGTCGGCTATGTCGAAGGGAAACCGATTTTGCGCGGCGTGCATGAAAGCATTGATAATGATGACCGTATCGCTTTGCTGGGGGCAAACGGGAACGGTAAATCGACGATGATGAAATTGATTGCGGGAAAATTGGGGATCATGGGCGGGGAAATGTTCCGCTCTGGCAAACTCCGTATCGGTTATTTCTCGCAACACCAGACGGATGAATTGGATGTCAACAGTACGCCGTATGAAGAATTGATGCGCTTGATGCGCAATACTATTCCCGATATTGCCGAACCGCGGGTGCGTGCAAAACTGGGGGCTTTCGGGTTCTCTCGCGATTTGGCAGATAATAAAATTTCTGCCCTGAGCGGGGGCGAGAAAGCGCGGTTGTTATTTGCGTTTATGAGTTTTGATGCGCCGCATCTGTTGCTTCTCGACGAACCGACCAACCACTTGGATATTGATGCGCGTGAGGCTTTGGTACAGGCACTCAATAATTACGAGGGCGCTGTTGTTATCGTGAGCCACGATCCGACAATGTTGGAACGTGTGGCTGACCGCCTTTGGTTGGTCAAAGACGGGAAGGTTACGAATTTCGAAGGTGATCTGGAAGATTACCGTGCATTTACTGTTCAGTCTCGCCGTGAAGAAAAATCGGCTGAGAAAAAAGCGGCACAAAAAGAAAAAGCAGCCGCCAAAGCTGAGCCAGTGAAAGACGTGTCACCCAAAAACCTGAACGAACTCAAAAAGAAATCAGAGAAAGCCGAAAAAGAAATTGCACGCCTGACTGCCGAGAAAGACAGTTTAGAAGTTGTGATGGCAAAACCAGATTTCTATCAGAACAAAGACAAGTCTATCAAAATTCAAAAAGAATATGATGGCGTGATTGCCGAACTGGCAAAACAGGAAGAGATTTGGTTAGAAGCACAGGTGGCTTAATGACGGGTTGCAAGCGTTGTGCATGGGTGCCAGATGATAAGCCGGATTATGCGGCTTATCACGATACAGAGTGGGGCGTTCCTGTCCATGATGATCGGCATTTGTTTGAAATGCTGATACTGGAAGGCGCGCAGGCAGGTTTAAGTTGGTACACCATCCTGAAACGCCGCGATGGATACCGTAAAGCATTCAAAAATTTCGATGTCAAAAAATGCGCGAAATTTACCGATGACGAATTAGAAAACATTTTGACGACAGGCGATATTATCCGCAACCGTTTGAAAGTTTTCTCGGTTCGCAAAAATGCAGTGGCGTTTTTGGATATTCAAAAAGAATTCGGGTCATTCGATGCGTATCTCTGGGCATATGTGCAGGGAAAACCCATCATCAATCACCCCAAAACACTCAAAAATGTTCCTGCCCAAACCGCAATTTCCGAGGTCATTTCCAAAGACCTAAAAAAACGCGGCATGACCTTTGTAGGCGCGACGATTATTTATGCGTATATGCAGGCGGTTGGGTTGGTGAATGATCATACGGGCGATTGTTATTTATCGCCAACGAAAAAATAGATAAATGAATTATCCGTGGCTCTCGGTTTCTGTCCCATAGTAATGAACACCCAACTCGATTTTTTCGCGGCCTTTGCTGACGCGCCAGTTGTTGGTGTCGCGGAGGGAGTAGACGCAGCCGCAATATTCTTGTTGGTAGAAATTTTCACGTTTTGAGATTTCGAGCATGCGGGCGGAGCCGCCGGATTTGCGCCAGTTATAATCCCAATAACTTAAGCCTTCGTATCGGGCGGCGGCGCGTTGGCCGCATCCGTTGATCTGGTTGGCATCTTTCCAGCGTGAAATGGCAAGGCAGGATGTGAACATCGGGAAGCCGTTTTCATGGGCGTAAAGTGCCGTGCGTTCAAAGCGCATATCGAAACATTCGGTGCAACGCTTGCCGCGTTCCGGTTCAAACTCCATCCCCTTCACACGCGCGAACCAGTTGGTGGTGTCATAGTCGGCATCAATAAAAGGAATGCCCAATTTTTCGGCAAAGCGGATATTTTCTTCTTTCCGCAAATCATATTCCTGACGCGGATGAATATTCGGGTTGTAGAAATAGATGGTGATTTCTAGGCCTGATTTTGCCATCGCCTCAATCACTTCGCCTGAACACGGGGCGCAACAGGAATGCAACAACATCTTCCCCTGTGCCTCGGGCGGCATAGGGATAATCATTCGGTCGTGCATGGTCGGCGTATCGATTTTCATGTCGGATATTTAGCGCAATTATCCAAGCCTTGCAACCGCAAGAGTGACTTCACGGTGCAGGCTATCTGTAAAATCAGTGGCATGAGTGCCATCCAGCGCAGTCAGGTCGGTGTAAAAAATTCTATTTGTAGCCATTGCAAAACTGGACATATGGGCGGATGGAGTCAGGTGATCTTTTGTTCCATATATAATAGAAGCTGACTCGATTGCGTGGTTATTAGTTAATCTGGCAACACCAGATTTATCGCTGAGCATTCTTGTTGCCCGCTTATCATTCAAATGTTTAGCGGAGAGAAAAAATGTGTCTTTTAATCCTTCGGCGCTTTCAACAGGCATGGGAGCTTTCGGTATAGAGCCATTTTTAATTCCTGCGACGATTGCAGGGTTATTGATTTGAAGTTCAATCGCTTTTAGAGGATCGGGAACTGGCTTGAATCCGATCAAGGCGATTGGGGAGGTCGTATTTTGTAATCTTGAAATGGCGCCAATCAAAACGCCGAAACCAACACTACTGCCAACACAAATCAGGGGGCTACCTTTTGCTTTCATAGCAATGCGGTCGAGCTGGGCGGCAACCTGACATTCCATTTGGAACAATGTCGGGTTTTTATGTGCAGGAGATTGATAGGAAAGTTTTTGATATGCGGATTCGGTATCTCTGGCTGCCTTAATAACTGCAGCCTCGTTCGCTCCGACGGCAGATGTATATGCGTATTTTAATGCTTTTTCGCCTTGGAGGCCTGGTACAAAAATTACTGTGCTCATTTTCAATTTCCTTTTTAATTTATTTGTTCATTCATTATTTTATCTTGGATTTTCAACGTTCTTTATTTCAATTGTTTTGTTGCGCTATAAATACTGCTTCTTAAGACCGCGCTTTCGTCTTTGTAGGTGCAGCCTTTTTTGAGCTCTGTATTTAGCACTATTCCTTTGGCGGCATTATAAAAATCTAAAATAGAGGCTGAAATCCTTCTATTTTCTTCATGCGGAGGGAGGATAAGCTCACAAAAGGAGAGTTTTTGAGCTGCAACACTACAGACGTTTATAAAATCAAATCGGGAATTTCTTGCGCTTTTAAAATAAGCGGCTCTATCACGCGATTGATAAAGGAGTGGAAAATGGGTATTGCGAGGAACGTATTTACTAAAATCTTCATCGGTTTGGATTTTTTGCTCAAGTTCATTTAGTACATCTGATTGGGGATTAAGAGCAATCAGTCCTATACTCCTAGGGGTGCTTTTGAGTTGAGCCAAAGCTTCTACCGTAACGCCAAACGAAAAACCGTTGGTGACAATAATGATCGAACCATTCCATGCTAATGCCTGACGGGCGGAATAGAATTCACTTTTTAAGCGCAATGCCAGTCTGCGGGGGCTTGGGAGGGGTTCTTCTTGCCTATCTTGGTAAGATAGGCGCTTAAAGCCAAGTCCTTTGGCCCGAGCTGAATCTTTTACAATGGATTCAAGGTGATTCAGGAACGGAAGAGTATGTTCCAATTCGTCATATGTCCTTAAGTCTTGCACATAAAAGATGGCGGTCATGTTTTTTTTGGGAATCTTTCCGTAAGTTTTGAGGGTTTATATAGTTTTTTAATAATTATGGCAATGTTTTTCTCTTAAAAGGCTGTTAACCATTTGGAAGCCTTATTTTGCTACACTTAACGTGGGTAAGGGTCGAAACCAGAAGGATTCGCGTTTTTTAGCTTTTATATGTTCGGAAGAGAGCAGAGGAAAGCAGATCATGAAAACAGGAGTTCAACATGGTTTCGGTGAGTTCATCCACAGTAGGTGGGGTTTATGCGTCACAGGTCAATCGATCAGAGCGCGATGCAACCAAATCATTATTACAGGTGTCCAGCGGCAAGGCGATCAACAAGGCGTCTGATAACGCTGCAGGGTTGGCGATTGCCAGTCAGTTATTATCCGATGTGTCGACCTTAAAACAGGTAAGTACAAATTTGGTTCAGGCGTCATCTGTGTTGCAAACAGCCGATGGATCGCTGGAGCAAACGGGAAATATCCTTAACCGTATGAAAGAATTATCAACACAGGCGGGTTCCGGTTCGCTGGATGTCAATTCACAAAAGGCTGTGAATGATGAGTATCAGAATCTAAAAACCGAGTTGGATAAAACCAGCAACAGTACAAGTTTCAACGGCCAACAATTGGTCAATGGCACATATAACAATGATTTCCAGACAGGAACATCGGCAACCGATGTGTTGAACGTTAATTTAACAGGCATTGATAGTTCATCAACAGGGCTGGGTTTCACCGCAGGCGGTGCAGGAAGTGCAACAGCATTATCAACCCCGACCGAGGCCAAAGCGGCAAGTGCCGACTTGGATAACGCAATTCGCAAAGTATCATCTTATCGCGCTGAGGTCGGTGCGCTTCAATCGAATGTTTCCACGCGCTCTGAGGTTGTTGATTCAAATATCGAGAGCGATTTGTCGGCACAGTCCGCTATCATGGATGCAGATATCGGTAAATCAATGTCGGAATTCACCAATTCAAAATTGCTGAATGAGGTTGCATTGGCATCAGCCGCGCAGGGCAATAAGATGAATGCGTCGATGTTGAAATTGGTTAGATAAGATTTAAAATTCATTAAAAATAAGAAAACCGCACCCTGATGGGGC
Source organism: Alphaproteobacteria bacterium RIFCSPHIGHO2_02_FULL_46_13 (assembly GCA_001767915.1). Lineage (GTDB taxonomy): Bacteria > Pseudomonadota > Alphaproteobacteria > Micavibrionales > Micavibrionaceae > UBA1573. The sequence continues at coordinate 88,813 of MEMI01000047.1, forward strand.
GGTTTTCTTATTTTCCTTTTATGAATGATATTTTATTTGACATATTACATTGTTTTGTGTTAATTCTCATGCATTAAATAATACAGTTTTTTTAGGGGAGTGAGAATAAGATGGCATCAGGATTGAAAACAGTAGCATTTGCAATGATGGTTGCGGTTGGAGCGGCAGGTTGCTCTTCAGATGATCAGGACAATAAACCTTTACTAATACCTGAGCCAACAGAAGCCCAGCTTCAATTAATTCGTAAGGAAATTTCGTCGGCGATTCAAACCCGAGACTCATCTTTAAAAGCTGAGTTTGCAGCAATTAAAGATAAATCCATCGATCATCAGGGGCGTATTACATACGACAAAGATGCAAATGTAATTACCATCTACCCGAAACCAGCCTACATAAAATTGGCAAGCGCACAATATGGTGATGTTGCCGGCAAAGCAAAACAAGAATTCCTTTATGCGTATCAACGAGCAAACGGTGTTTTCGGAACGCAAGATACAAAGGTTGAAATGACTGCTGACACACTCACAAAATCACTTAATTTAAATGATAGATTTATCTATGGAGGGCATTATGGAGAAACCAGTTACGATCATTCTGCGGGACATGCAGTGGTGAATGTGACATCTGGACGCGTATGTATTTTCAATGAGGCTCATAAAGAAGATTGTGTAAACAATAGCACAATTTCACCCCATACAGCTCTCGGCAAAGATATTGCCTTGGCTTATCGTGAATTGAAACTGTAGTTATTTGAAGCACGGCAGAGAAAAAGAAACTGGTTAGATAAGGTTACCAAAAAAGCTGAAACCAAAGCCGCTCCCATATGGGGGCGGTTTTTTTTAATATGTATTAAGTGGGATTGTATGTTACAATTTACCAACGAAATTTTTACTTTCAAAGCAATGCCATGGATGTTTCGCCCGTTATAAAAAGACAGTTTGAAGGGGGATGGTTAAGAGATGCCCCTTTTGATCTGTTCTTCATATTTGGAGTGTTGGCTCTTGCCTTGACCAGTGGGTTGGTTGTGGCTCATAAACCAGACTTGTTTCCAATCGTAATTTTTCTGGATCTATGGTTTCTAGGGTATCACCACGTCATATCCACCTTTACAAAGTTAGCGGCCACCGTTGAGGATCGTAAAGAAAATAAATTTCTGATCTATTACTTGCCGTTGATTGTTTTTGCGGCTGTCCTTGCTGTTGGTCTGACAATTGGGGTTTGGCTCATTGTTACCATTTATATTTTCTGGCAATGGTATCATTATACACGCCAATCTTACGGTATATCTGCCTATTATCGCCGCAAAGCGGTTCATCAGGTTCCAGAAAATCAATTTTTATCTCAGGCGATTATTTGGTCAATCCCTATCTGGGGGATACTTCATCGGTGTCAGCAAGGGTGGACTCATTTTCTGGGGCTGGAAATATGGCTTCCTCCCGTACCATATGAGGCCGTGTATCTAGCGTCTTTTGTTTCGTGTGCGCTTTTTATGTGTTGGGCGGTCAGTAGAATCGCCGCGTGGGTGAGTGGCACATTGCCTGTGGCGCAAACACTTTTTCAACTTTCACATTTCGTCGCTTTTTATGTGGGGTATATCTATATATCAGATATCAGCATCGGTTGGCTTACCATCAATATTTGGCACAATGCCCAGTATATATTGTTTGTTTGGTTGTATAATTCTAACAAATATCGCAAGGAGCCACTCCCAAGTTTTAATTTGATCTCATGGGCTTCTCAAAAAGGATATACCAAACTTATTGCTTATTTTGGAACGTGTTTATTGGTAACCACTGTTTTTTATGGGGCTATTCAACTGACTTACGATACAATTTTTGTAAATCAACCTGCGACTATTGCGATGCTTTATGTCCTGACTTTTCAGGCTGTTAATTTTCATCACTATATAGTCGATTCCATGATCTGGAAATCACGCATTAAGAAGAATCAGCAAGTCATGAATATTGAACCCTCTCAAACCGCAAATGGATAAGTCTTTGCCCAGAATACCCGCCCTCGATTTTCTGAGGGCGTTGGCGGTCATGCTGGTTGTCTTTCGACATGCCTTACATATGTTTAGCGTCTATTCTCCCGATACAGCTACATATAAATGGATAACCGAGCATCTGTCATTTTTCTTGAATGGCTGGGTGGGGGTGGATTTATTTTTCACGATATCCGGCTTTCTGATTTCGCGACCATTTATTTATAATGACCAACAAAGTATTAAATCATATTTTATAAGGCGGGGGCTTAGAATTATTCCCGCTTATTATTTTGTTATGATTTTATGCTTGGTGGGATTTTTTCCGGCATATACCAGTGCGATACCTGAGGGAGAGTATTTCAAGACCATATTGTATCATATGCTTTTTCTGCAAGATTATTTGCCTTCGAATATAAATATTGTTTTTTGGTCTCTCGGGAGTGAGGAAAAGTTTTATATATTAGCCCCAATTCTGGTGAGCGGCATAATTTTTCTGAGCCGTAAGAATAATAAAACATACTATCTAATAATTCTTTTATTGCTTGTTATGAGTCTGATCTCTCGTATTACATCATATTATTTTGCGGGTATGCCGTCAGACTATGCGGCTTTCTTTATATCTACAAGATCTCCGTTTCATTGCTGCTTAGACCCATTTTTATTCGGTGTCGGAATTGCTTTTTTTGAAAAGTATAATCATCAAAAAAAGCTCGATCTTAAAAAGTCAGCGGAAATAGTCTTTATTATTTCGCTTGTTTTGTTGATGGCACTTATGGCGCAAGGATACATGCTTGAGAATATTAATTTCTATAGTGCGTCATTGCAGCCATTTTTAATTTCATTGGCTATGGCCGGTCTTGTGTGGTCTGGGGTCATGGGGGGGATTCCTAAGAAACTTTCGGTTTCACCGATCAGATACTTATCAAGAATCTCTTATAGTCTCTATCTCATTCACTTGCCTTTATGGCCACTTACTTTTCTAATCACATTGAAAATATTTGGTATTCAGTGTGATTACTCATCTATTCTATTCTTTACGTCTCTCTACTTAATGTTAAGTTTAGGCCTGTCATCCTTACTTTACTATTTTGTAGAGGCGCCGTTCTTAAAACTCAGAGAAAAGTTCTAATCTGAATCTTTACTCTGAGGCCACTTTTTTCGTTGGTTTTTTAGGGGCGGCTTTTTTAGTGGTCGCTTTCTTTGCTGCTGGTTTTTTGTTCGATGCGCATTAATAATAAGGAAATGGCACCCAGAACGGCAAATCCTCCTGCAATTGGGATGAGTGTATTATTATACATTTGGCCGGTTACTGTGCCGAGGGTGATGGAGAGGATGGAGGATACGCTGCCGATGATTGCGGAGGCCATTCCGGCGACGTCGCCCATTGGTTCCATGGCGATAGCATTTAGATTCCCGAACATCAGGCCGAACATAAAAAATAGCGGGATGGCATAAGCAATAAACATCGGCAAGGTAACACTATCAACGACGAAATGAAGGACTACAAAAAGAGCGGAGATAAGAATGACTATCCCCATCGACCATTGGCAAATTGTGCGCATTCCAAATTTGCTGACGATTTTTGCATTGACCAGTGAAGCTCCGCCAAAAACAAGAGCAAGGCCACCGAAATAAAGTGCAAAATCTTCGCCGACATTGAATTGCACCTGAAAGATTTGTTGCGATGCGCCGAGGTAGCCAATAAAGCTCCCGAACAACAACCCCATGCATATCATGTAAAGGCATGTGGTGCGGTTGCTGATAACTGTTTTGAATTCACGAATGAAGGATTTTAATTCAACCTTACTGCGTTTATCCGCGGGTAAAGTTTCTTCCAGCCGTATGGAGATCCAGATTCCGATGGTAATGGAATAAATAATATAGAGGCCGAAAATCGCCCGCCATCCCGCCAGATGCATCACAAATTGTCCAAGTGTCGGGGCGATGGCGGGGACAATAATAAAAATCATCATCACAATCGACATAACACGCGCCATGTTTTGCCCGCTATATTTGTCACGGACAACAGAGACTGACGTGACATACGGCGCAGAAACACCCAACCCTTGAATAAAACGTCCGACAAGTAACCAATGAAAATCGCTCGCAAAATAGCAAAAGACACTACCCACAAGATAGAGGGCGATGCCCGCATATAATATCGGTTTGCGCCCGAGGGCGTCGGACGAAGGCCCCGCAATCATTTGCCCGATGGCCATGCCACCAAAGATAGAACCGATAATAAGTTGGACATCATTTTCATGAGCCACTTTCATCTCGTTCCCAATTTGGCCAAGTGCGGGGAGGAGCGCATCAATCGAGATGGCAACAATCGACATCATCAACGCCATCAGGACGGTGAATTCTTTACTGGGTATAGAGTGAGACATCTTTTATTCCGAAGCCACTTTTTTGGTTGTCGTTTTCTTGACGGCTGGTTTCTTTACCGTCGTGGTTTTTTTAGCCGCTGGCTTTTTCGCGGCAGCTTTTTTGACCGTGGTTTTCTTTTCAGCAGGCTCTTTTTTGGCTGCGGTTTTTTTAGCGGGCGCGACTTTGGCTTTGCGGGTGAATGCTTTTTTCTCACCCATTAAGGCGCACAGTTCGACGGCGCGGTTCATGCCGATTGTTAAGACGTCTTCGTCTTTTGGAATCGATTTGAATTTGCTTTGATATTTGACGTAGGGGCCGAAACGTCCGATGCCGGCCTCGATCTTATCCCCTGTTTCAGGGTGCAGGCCGATGAGGCGCGGAAGTTCCAGAAGTTTCAAAGCGGATTCCAAGGTCACGGTATCCACCGGAACATTTTTCGGGACGCCTTGGCGTTTTGGTTTGTCTTTTTTATCTTCTGTTCCCTCAGGCACGTCAATTTGAACGTATGGGCCGTAAGGGCCTTTGCGGAGGGTGACGGTGCGGCCTGTGCCCGGGTCAGTACCGAGAACTTTCGGGGCGTTATCAAGTGATGCGCCGCCGTTGGCTTCGTCCAATGCTTCGCCGCTTTGAACGACGAGCGGGCGGGTGTGGCGGCAATCAGGATAGTTTGAACATCCGATAAACGCACCGAATTTACCGACCTTCAGAGACAAGCGACCATCCGCACAGGAAGGGCATTTGCGTGGGTCAGGGTTTTCAGGTGTGGTTGGGAAAAAGTGGGGGCCGAGTTCTTCGTCCAGCGCGTCCAGAACCAATGTAATGGTCAGGTCTTTGGTGCCGTCAATTGCGGTTTTGAAACCTGTCCAGAAATCACGCAGAGCCGCTTTCCATTCCACTTGGCCTGATGAAATGGCGTCCAGTTCATCTTCCAGATTTGCGGTGAAAGCATAGTCCACATATTTCTCGAAAAACTTTTTGAGGAAGGTGGTGACCAAACGACCACGGTCTTCGGGAATGAAGCGGCGTTTATCAATGGTCACATAACTTCTGTCTTGCAACACTTGCATGATGGAGGCGTAGGTGGACGGGCGACCAATTCCCATTTCTTCCAGTTTCTTCACGAGCGATGCTTCGGAATAGCGTGGAGGAGGTTGGGTGAAATGTTGTTCGGGTGTCACATCATTGGTGCGTAAATCCATACCTTCGTTGAGGTGAGGAAGGCGGCGGTTTTCGTCGTTGTCTTCGCCTGTTGTCGTATCGGGTTCATCGGTATCTTCTTTATAAAGAACAAGGAAGCCGTCAAAGGCAACGGTTGATCCGTTGGCGCGGAGGACGACATCATCTGTTCCGTCAGAAATATCGGCGGAGACTTGATCCATGATCGCGTTTTCCATCTGGCAAGCGATAGTACGTTTCCAGATCAGATCGTAAAGGGCGAATTGTTTATCATCCAGATATTTGCGGACATCTTGCGGGCGGCGTGACAGGTCGGTCGGGCGGATCGCTTCGTGGGCTTCCTGTGCATTTTTTGCTTTGCTCTTATACATGCGCGGACTATCAGGCAGATATTTCTTGCCGAAATCTTTTTCGATTTGTGCGCGGGATTGGAAGATGGCGTCGTCGGACAATGTGATCCCGTCGGTACGCATATAGGTGATCAGACCGACCGTTTCGCCGCCAATGTCCACACCTTCGTAGAGTTGTTGGGCGAGGCGCATGGTTTGGCTCGCGGAAATATGAAGTTTCCGTGATGCTTCCATTTGGAGGCTGGAGGTAATGAATGGCGGGTACGGATTGCGGCGAACTTGTTTCTTTTCGATTTTTTGAATCGATAAAGATTTATTGAGGATGCGTTTGACGGCGGCCTCGGCAACCTCTTGTGAAGGGATATCCAGCTTTTCGAGTTTGTTGCCCGCAAGATGGGTCAAACGCGCCATGAAGGTTGCGCCTTCAGGGGTTTGCAATTTGGCATGGATTGACCAGAATTCATCGGTTTTAAACGCTTCGATCTCTGTTTCGCGGTCGCAGATAATGCGGAGAGCAACAGATTGCACACGCCCCGCAGATTTAGAACCCGGGAGTTTACGCCACAAAACTGGGGACAAGGTAAAGCCCACTAAAAAATCAAGCGCGCGGCGTGCAAGATAGGCATCCACCAACGGCATATCCACCTGACGCGGTTTATCGAATGCGGCTTTGATTGCGGATTTCGTGATCTCGTTAAAGGTCACGCGGTGAACGGTTTTATTTTTCAGTAAATTTTTTTCATTCAAAACTTCTTGGATGTGCCAAGAAATCGCCTCTCCCTCTCTATCAGGGTCGGTGCAGAGATAAACAGTATCGGCTGCCTTTACTGCGGAGGTGATATCTTTCATGGTTTTGCCCGCACGTTCGGACAATTCCCATGTCATTGCAAAATCGTCGTCTGGCTTAACCGCGCCGTCTTTGGCGAGGAGGTCACGGACGTGTCCGAAGGATGCCAATACGGTATAATCATTCCCCAGATATTTATTGATGGTCTTTGCCTTTGCAGGGGACTCAACGATGACGACGTTTGATGCGCTCATTTATTCTTTTTCCTATCCATATACTAAGCAAACTTAATTGCCCGGGAGGCGTTGGATGACGCCTTCATTGTTATATAAAAATTTTTAGGCTGCACAACATTTGCGCGGTGGCATTGCGTGGAGGCCTAGGTCATTTAGCAGATTATTATCGGCATTAAATTGTGGGTTAGGTGTTGTTAAAAGTTTTTCGCCGGTAAAGATGGCGTTTGCGCCAGCGAGGAAGGCCAAGGCTTGGGCTTCTTTGCTAATTGTCAAACGACCCGCGGATAATCTGACCATGGATTGAGGCATTAAAATGCGCGCGGTGGCAATGGCGCGGATCCATTCGAAAATATCTAACGGTTCTTGGTTGGCCATTGGTGTTCCCTCAACGGGCACTAACATATTGATAGGCACGGATTCAGGTTGCGGGTTTAAATTCGCAAGACGTTGAAGGAGGGCGATGCGATCTTCCTTGGTCTCACCCATGCCCA
>MEMI01000047.1:96264-138552 GCA_001767915.1 Alphaproteobacteria bacterium RIFCSPHIGHO2_02_FULL_46_13
AAGACGGTCTTGATAGGTGCGCGTGGTGATGACTTTATCGTAATATTCTTCGGAAGTATCCAGATTGTGGTTATAGGCGGTTAAACCTGCTTCCTTGAGTTTCAAAGCTTGGTCATAGTTTAACATGCCGAGTGTGCAGCAGGCTTCGAGCCCCAAGTCTTTTACACCGCGCACCATCTCAACCACGCGGTCAAAGCCGCGTCCGTCTTTGACATCACGCCATGCGGCGCCCATGCAGAAACGGGTTGATCCGCTTTCTTTGGCTTTACGGGCTTGTTCCAGAACTTCGTCGGTTTTAAGGAGTGTTTCTTTTTCCAACTGGGTTTGGTTATGAATGGATTGAGAGCAATATTTGCAATCTTCCTGACATCCGCCTGTCTTGATCGACAGCAGGGTGCAGAGCTGCATTTCGTGGTGGTCGTGATGTTCACGGTGCACGGTTGCGGCACGCATTACCAGATCCAGAAACGGCATATCATAGATTTCTGCCACAGATTCTTTGGAATAATTTGTCATTTCAAACCCTAACTTATTAAGCAAACGCGATTGCCGGGGAGGCGTTGGACGACGCCCTCAAGCTCCATTTCCAGAAGTGTTCCTTGCACATCTGCGCTTCTCAATTTGCATACCCTGACGATTTCGTCAACCTCTACGGGTGTTGATGAGAGTTCTGGAAAAATAAGGGTGTATAGATTTTCCGATGAATAACAATCATTTGCAACGCTTTCCGAAAGTTCTGTGTTGGCGAGGCCAACAATTTCGGAAAATGAAATTTGTTCGTTGCGATGCTTTGGTTTTAAGAATGAGTTGATTTGTTCCAGCACATCGGCGGCGTCCCTTACCAGTACAACACCATCGCGGAGTAGGGCATTTGTACCCTCTGACCGTGGGTCGAGCGGGAAGCCCGGGACAGCCATCACATCACGGCCTTGTTCCGCCGCCATGCGGGCGGTGATGAGGGAGCCTGAGCGCAAGCTGGCCTCGATAATCACTGTGCCGACAGAGAGGCCGGAGACAATGCGGTTCCGTTTCGGGAAATGTTGTGCCATCGGTTGCATGCCCCATGCACATTCCGACACGACCGCGCCGTTTTCACATATTTTGTGGAACAGGTCGGTGTTCTCTTTTGGATAGATGACGTTGACGCCGCCCGCGACCACGGCAATCGTTCCCGTTGAAAGTGAGCCTTCGTGGGCAGAGGTGTCAATACCGCGTGCCAAACCTGACACCACCGTCACGCCGGCTTTGCCAAGGTCGAAGGCCATTTTATGGGCAAGTTTACGGGCGTTCAGAGACGCATTGCGTGAACCGACCAAGGCCACGGATTGTTGATTTAATAAATCAATGTTCCCGAGGACGCTTAATACAGGTGGTGCGTCTTCGAGGGAAGTAAGGGCAAGAGGATAATTTTCATCCCCCGCAAAAATCATTTGTCCGCGATGTTTGGTAAGTGTTTCCAGTTCCCGTTCGGCAGTTGCCGCATCACAAATTTTAATCGGTTTATTTTTGGTAAGAACGGGCAGAATGTCCAGAGCCGCCGCAGGGGTTTTATATTTTGCAAGTAAACGATGAAACGTAATCGGCCCCACGGTTTCAGTCCGTGAGAGGCGGAGCCAATCGATTTTTTCTTGTTCGTTCATTCTTTCTTTTTGCCTATTTTTGGTTCTTCACCTTTTAACAGGCGTTTGATATTGGTGTGGTGTTTCGAGACAATAATGATCGCCATAATGGCGCAAAGAATGGTGAGTTTTGCATCCTGTGAAAACAAATACGCAAAAACAGGTGAAAGTGACACCGCCACCAAAGCCGAAAGCGAAGAAATGCGCGAGAGGAATGCGGTGATGACCCATGTTGCCGCCGCCGCCAGACCTGTTGGCCATGAGAGGGTGAGAAGAATACCTAGTCCTGTTGCGACACCTTTACCACCTTTAAATTTCAGCCAGATAGGGAAGATGTGGCCGAGGAGGGCGAAGAGGGCTGTAATAAGGGTGGCGGAATAGATAGTCGCTTGGGTGTAGCCGCAAGTATTTGGAACGGCGCAGTCTAGAACAGATGAGTCTGGCATCATTATCTTTACAATAGATATTGCAACCGCCCCTTTTAACGCATCCAACAGTAAGGTTGCAATTGCCAGCTTTTTATTGCCTGTGCGCAGGACATTTGTAGCCCCGATATTGCCCGACCCGATATCGCGAATATCACCATACCCGCACATTTTTGTAAGGATAAGACCAAAGGGGATTGAGCCGAGGAGGTAGCCGATGAGGGCGGAGATTATGATTTCAAACATGGTTGCCTATTTCGTTTTTTGTCAGCCCCCGCTTGTTTTCCTTGGTGCGGGGGTGACGAAAAGATAGTTTTAACGTGTTGATCTTTGGATTTCTTGCCCCATTTTCTCGACATCGGTGCCGACGCCGCGGAATGTGTTGGTGCAAGCGGAAAGACCAATAGCAATGGTCACCAAAGCAAATACAATCATAAGAGTACGAAACATATTATTTTCTCCAATTATTAAAGAATAGATTGTCCGGTTTTTTTCCAGTCTTCGACAAATGCGGCAAGGCCTTTGTCGGTCAATGGGTGGTTATAGAGTTGTTTGATAACCGATGATGGGCAAGTCACTACATCTGCGCCGATTTTGGCGGATTCAACAATGTGCATCGGGTTGCGAACAGAGGCCACCAGAACTTCGGTTTCGAAATCTTGGTAATTATCATAGATACCAACGATATCCTGAATAAGTGACAGACCGTCTTGACCAATATCGTCCAAACGTCCAACGAATGGGGAAATGAAAGCCGCGCCCGCTTTTGCCGCGAGAATAGCTTGTGCCGCAGAGAAGCAAAGGGTCACGTTGACCATTGTCCCTTCGTCAGAGAGGCGTTTACAGACTTTAAGACCCGCTGGTGTCAAAGGAACTTTGACCACGACGTTATCGGCGATGGCGCGGAGTTTGTCAGCTTCCTTCCACATTGTTTCATAGTCGGTTGAGGCAACTTCGGCGCTCACTGGCCCTGAAATCACGTCACAAATCTCTTTAATGAGGGGCAAAAAGTCTTTTCCTGATTTCAAAATCAGGGATGGATTGGTGGTTACGCCATCAATCAGACCGCTGTCGGCCATGTCCTTAATTTCGTTAATGTCGGCTGTATCTACGAAAAATTTCATTTTTTATGTCCTTTTATTGTCAAACCTGAATTTAGAGGGCATCATGCCTATCTCGTTTAAGGAATGCAAGATGCCTGTTTGTCGTGTGCTGGTCACATCTCCGGTTGAAAAAGCCTATGATTACCTGATTCCCGAAGGGATGGAATTGGGGCTGGGGGATTATGTCACCGTGCCACTGGGCCCAAGGGCTGTTCATGGAGTGGTTTGGGACGTCGGCGGCGAGGGCGAAGTCGCCCTGTCTAAAATGAAAGCCGTCCTTCAAAAACACGATTTACCCCCCATGGATGCAACCCAGATGAAATTTATCGACTGGGTGGCGTCTTATAATATGGAACGCCGCGGATCGGTTTTAAAAATGGCCTTATCCGTTCCGCAAGCTTTAGAGCCATCGCAGCCGATGACGGGGTATATTCTGGGTGCCGGTGAATATAACCCTGAAAAGACAAAAGCCATTACAGAATTAATGCAAGACGGATTGCCAAGACGGTTGTCAGAAATTACGTCTGCGACGGGCGCCAGTGCGTCCACCATTAAAACTATGGTGAAGCACGGTGTATTACAGGCCGTTGATATTTTTGCCAAAGCGCCTTGCGCACACCCTAACCCGAATTTTGCACCTAAAGATTTATCGCGCGAGCAAGAGATTGCGGCAGAGAAAATCATAGCGCGGATTGATAAAGGCGGGTTTGAAACTTTTCTGTTGGACGGCGTGACCGGTTCAGGGAAAACAGAAGTTTATTTTGAGGCGATTGCTAAAATCATTGCCGAAAATCGTGGGCAGGTTTTGATTTTAATGCCCGAGATTGCGTTGTCGAATTCCTTTATCCGCCGCTTTGCGGAACGGTTCGGGGTGAAGCCTGCGTTGTGGCATTCATCGCTCACCCCCGCGCAACGTCGTCTGACGTGGCGGAGTATTGTTACGGGGCAGACTAAAGTCGTTGTGGGGGCGCGGTCGGCGTTGTTCCTGCCATACGCGGATTTGAAAATGATTGTGGTGGACGAAGAACATGACCCCGCATTCAAACAGGAAGAAGTTACTATTTATAATGCGCGGGACATGGCGGTTGTACGGGCGCATCAGGGAAAAATTCCGATTGTTTTGGCATCCGCCACGCCGTCATTAGAGACGATGCAAAATGTGTGGGAAGGAAAATACACGTTATTATCTTTGCCTGACAGGTTCGGCGGCGCGAGTAAGCCCGAGATTAAAATTATTGATCTGCGCATTGATAAACCGACACGCCAACATTTTATGTCGCCTGTGTTGATTGATGAAGTGCAGAAGACTCTGGACGCGAAACAGCAGGCATTATTATTTTTAAACAGGCGCGGGTTTGCGCCTCTGACTTTATGCCGCACCTGTGGACACCGTATGGAATGCCCCAAATGTACGGCGTGGTTGGTCGAACATAAACGTGGCAATCAATTGCAATGTCACCATTGCGGGTTTTCGATGAAAACACCTGTCGAATGCGTCAATTGCCATGACAAGGATTCTCTTGTCGCCTGTGGCCCTGGTGTGGAGCGGATTGCCGAAGAGGTCAAAGAATATTTCCCCGAAGCCCGCACCTTAATTCTGGCGAGCGATATTACCGACACGCATGACAAATTGATTGAGGCGTTGGACAGAATTAAAAACGGCGATGTCGATATTATCATAGGTACACAAATTATCGCCAAGGGACACCATTTCCCGCAAATCACCTGTGTGGGTATTATTGATGCGGATTTGGGGTTAAGTGGGGGCGACCTTCGCGCTACCGAGCGTAGTTATCAATTATTGCATCAGGTTGCGGGGCGGGCGGGGCGCGAGCAATTAAAGGGGCATGTCTTTCTTCAGACCTATAACGCCGAACAACGCGTGATGCAGATGATTGCCGAAGATGATCGTGACGGATTTCTGGAGGCCGAGGCGGATGAGCGTCAAAGTGCCAAGATGCCACCTTTTTCAAGACTGGCCGCTTTGATTATCACTGGTAAGGACGAAGCCCAGACCAAAAATGTTGCCATCATGATCGGACGCGCATCCCCGCGGGCAGAGGGCGTACAGGTGTTGGGGCCAGCTCCCGCGCAAATGTACCGCATCCGCGGGCAATTCCGCCAACGCATCCTGATCCGTGCAGAAAAGAACCTGAATATCCAGAAATTCATTGCAGAATGGCTTGGCTCACTTAAAATACCTTCATCCGTACGGGTCGTGATTGATATTGATCCGCAAAATTTCTTATAGGGGCGCGTTTATGTTTTTAAAATGGTCAAAACTGACAATTATCTTGTTCATTATTATTTTTTTGGAGGGATATATTGTTTTGGCATCTGAGATATTGGCCATTCGGCAAGTGACGACCTATGTCGGGAGTGGAGCAGACACTGTCTCTATTATTATCGCTGCCGTTCTGATGCCTCTGGCATTTGGATATTATGTAGGGGGTAATTTTAAGCCGCGCTTGGGACGGAATGGCAAATGGATTTCTGTTCGTAGCAAGTTAATTTCAAATGTCGTCATTGCAGCTTGTTTTCTAATTCCGGCACTCGGTACGCTTGCAATTGATTTCTTTTTTTCGATGCTATTCCAAGTAGGCATATCGGACCGTATCTTGCTGACTTCTGTCTATTCTTTAATTTTTCTGGTCGTTCCTGTGTTCTTATTGGGGCAGACTGTGCCGCTGATTTCAAACTACTTTTCTTCCCAGAAATTGCCTTTGGTGACTGCCAAGATATTATTTGTATCAACTGCGGGATCATTCATCGGGTCGGTTGTGACAACCATTGTTATTATGCGTTATTTTGGCGTGAATAATGCCGTGAATGTGATTTTTGTTTTGATGACATTTTTGGTTGTTCTTTTGTCCAAAAAGATTCTGAATGACAAGACAATTATAATTTTATTGCTTGCGGGGCTTATGCTTTATACCAATTCAAATGCTATGCTGCGTGGCCTCGGGATTATCTACAGCAACGCCTACAACACAGCATCTATTTTAGAAGTTGAAAAAGGGAAAATACTCGTCCTGAATGGTAGCGCCTCATCTTTTATCGGTAAGAATGGTGAAAAATTCCCCTATGCTGAATATATTCAAAAACACTACCTCAACCAAATATCTAAAGATTTAACACAACCACCTAAAAAAATTCTTATTATAGGAGCGGCAGGATTCACGCTTGGGAGTGAGGATAGTCACAATGATTATACCTATGTTGATATTGATCCAGATATCAAAGCGACTGCCGAAAAAGATTTCTTAAAACACAAACTTGGAGCCAATAAAAAATTTGTTGGGCACGATATCGTGGCCTATCTTGCGGTTAATCAGACTAAATTCGATATGATTGTCATTGATGCATTTTCCAGTCGCGTTTATATTCCAGAGCAACTTTTGTCACATAACTTTTTTGTGGAAGTCAAAAAGTCATTGGCTTTGAATGGGGTTTTGGTGGCAAATTTTATTGTTTCGCCTAATTTTAACAATTCATTTTCCAAGCGTCTCGATAACACATTCAGAAGTGTCTTCCCTCATTACGGGCGACAAGTTGTGGGTGCCGATGATTTTGATGGATGGTCAGGGGATGTGCATAACATGACAAATGTTGTTTATACATTTAGAAACGATCAGACAGAAGATGGCACCGTTTATACCAATAACAACAATACGGCGGCATTTGATAAGCCGGATGTCATCCATAAACAATAGAGATTTATATGTTTTTTAAAAGAACAGACAATTTGACATCGAACCTAACCAGTTATGATTTTTTGAAATTCATAACGGTCTTATTTATGTTTGCCGATCATATCGGGGCTTATTTTATTCCGGATGAGACGTGGTGGCGTGTTGTCGGGCGATTGGGGTTTCCGGTTTGGTTTTTTCTAGCCGGTTATTCAAAAGATAAGGGTATTAAGCTAGATCTTTGGGTTGGTGCAGGCATTTTGATTTTTGCCAGCGTCATGTTCGGCGATTATTTATTCCCTGCCAATGCCTTGGTGTCGTTCATTTGTATTCGTATCTTTATGACGCATCAGTATAAGATGTCGTTTTCGAATTGGGAAATCTTACTCTACACAACTGTTGCTTTTATTCTGTTGGCGATACCGACAGGGTATATGTTCGAATATGGGACTTTGGCGTTTATGTTTGCGATGTTCGGATATGCGGTTCGCAATAAAAATGAGTTGGGGGTCAGTAATAAAATCAGAATTTTATTCTGTATTGTCGCCCCGATCAGTATCGCCGTTCTTGAGTGTCATATATTCCGTTTCGCCCTGATACAGAGCATTGCCTGTGTTGTGATGATATGTGCCATGTCTTTTGTGATGTTTCATTTTAAAGTGGCAGAATATCCGCAATTGACACAAAAGCTGCCCCGTCCGATGACGGCTCTTATTCAGTTTGGCGGGCGGTACACGTTGGAAATTTATGTCATTCACCTGATTGCGATTAAGGCCTATTTATTCTTATCGGGGAATGAGGCAGGGCATCAGTTGTTCTCTCCTGCACTTTTACCAAGCTTTATGTAGCATCAAGCGCGGGTGCGAAGGTGGAGTGCAGCATCCAGCAATGATTTGGTATAGGACATTTGCGGGTTTTCGAAGACCGATTCTGCTATCCCTTGTTCCACAATTTGACCATTACGCATCACCAGAATTTCATGAGCCATGGCGCGTACCACACGCAGATCATGGCTGATGAACATATAGGTGAGGTTGAGGCGGTCTTGCAGATTTTGCAACAGTTCGACAACTTGTGCCTGAACCGAGACATCAAGAGCCGAGGTTGGTTCATCCAGCACGATTAATTTTGGTTCAAGAATAAGGGCGCGGGCGATTGAGACACGTTGGCGTTGCCCTCCCGAAAATTCATGCGGATAGCGATGGCGGGTGAGCGGGTCAAGGCCAACATTTTCAAGAGCCTGAACCACCAAGTCATCCATTTCGGATTTGCCAAGGTGTTTTTTGTGAACCAGTAAACCTTCGCCAATAATTTGCCCGATACTCATCCGCGGGGAGAGGGAGCCGAACGGGTCTTGGAAGACAACTTGTAATTCCGAACGAAGGGCGCGGAGATCATCGCCATTGATATTTGTAATGTCTTTGCCGTCAAAGGATATGGTGCCGCTTGATTTCACGAGTTTTAAAATCGCCAGAGCCAGCGTTGTCTTGCCCGATCCGGATTCACCGACCACACCCAATGTTTGTTTTTCGCGCAGTTGGAAGGAAATATTGTCAACGGCCTTCACGCTTTCAAGCGTCTTGCCGAGAAGACTTTTCTTGGTGGGGAATGTCACGCAAATATTTTTGGCATCCAAAAGGATTTTTGCATTCTGGTTGCAAGGAAGCGGAGTCGCGCGGGGGGCGGAGGCCAGTAACTGTTTGGTGTAGACATGCTGCGGATTTGCAAAGAGGTCTGTCTTGCTTTGGCTTTCGACAATCTCGCCCTTTTTCATGACGCAGACATGGTCGCACATTTTCTCGACCACTTTTAAATCATGGCTGATCAGAATAAGCGCCATGCCCAGTTTGTCGCGCAGTGTTTGAAGAAGTTCTAAAATCTGTGCCTGTACCGTGACGTCCAACGCTGTTGTGGGTTCGTCCGCAATCAGGATGTCGGGGGTGTTGGCGAGTGCCATGGCAATCATCACCCGTTGCCGTTGACCACCGGATAGTTCATGCGGGTAGGCATTGAGGCGCGATTTCAAATTGTTTAACCCGACGAGATCAACCAGTTCCAGAATACGCGCATTGATTTCGGCTTTGGTAAAATTCGGCTGGTGGAGTTCAATCACTTCGCCGATTTGTTTTGAAATAGTGTGAAGCGGGTTAAGTGAGGACAATGGTTCCTGAAAAATCATCCCGATTTTTTCGCCACGGATAGAATTTAAAGTTTTGGCAGATGCGCCAACCAATTCAACGCCGTTAAATATAATCGACCCCGTCGGGTGCGATGCCATCGGGTAGGGGAGGAGTTGTATTAAGGATAAAGCCGTAACCGACTTTCCCGAACCGGATTCCCCAACCAAGGCCAGAGTTTTTCCCTTTTCCAAACTAAAGCTGATATTTTTCACAGCATCAAACACACCATCAGGCGTGTTGAAACGAACGGAGAGGTTTGAAACAGAAAGAAGCGGGGCAATATTCGACATATCCGTATTAGAAAACAGAACCCCCTAAAGTGCAAGGGGGTTCTGTTATCTTTACGCAATTCGGTAATGAGCCAATGAGGCGGGAAGTTCTTGTTGTTGCCCTTTCATCTCGGCGATATGGCTGATGGCAAGAGCGTGACTTACTTTCAAGAAATCTTCGCGGGTTGTCGGGCGGTAATTTCCTGTTATAAACTCTGCATATAAGGAATTATCGGTAACGTACATGCCTGAGGCGGCATCGGGACGCAATATTGTTGGATATGTATCCAATGGGCGCTCCACTGCTACGACGGGGGTGTTGCCAATTTCTGCAAATGTTCTTTTTTCAACAAATTTATTTAAACCTGCTTCCTCTGCGGCTGCATCATGTATGGCGCAACGTGTTAAGCCAAGAATGCGTTCTCTGGCCACCAGCTGTGCGTAAGTTTTGTGGGGAAGTGTGCTTCCGCTATTTTTGAGTTCTGCTTTCAGATTTCTTTGGTGTTCATAAGGAATATGGCTTTCTTCGAAGGCATTGAGCATGGTCGATGCCCAGATTTGAACCTCCGTATAAAGGCCATTCGGCAACGCATAGATGATTTTCGCACGACGGATTCTGCTTTCCGGATCAGGAACAGCAAATTGATCTACCATGTCCACAACGCGCGAGTTTTTGCTGGGGGAAAAGAAATCTAGCGCCCTTTTTATCTGGGAAGGTCTATCGGCAATAAATGCGATACGTTCGGCATCAAAAATATGTTCGACACGCCCTGTTTTCTCTTCTTGCGCTTTTTGGGCAATTCTTCCAATACTTTTAATACCGGGGTATTGAATTTTTAGCCGCAACGCCCGATTGATATCGGTCATTTCCTCAAGGAAAAGGGGCTCGGAGGCTTTTGCAAAATCAAATAGAGCTTGGGGAGTGTTTACGGGTTGTTCATAATCTTGGGGCAGGATATGCGCGCCATTTGTAATTAAAAAAGTTCGGGATAAATCCAACCTTCTTCTTCCTATGTCGATTACATTCGTTTCTTTATTTGTTTTCATTATGGTAATCCCCGTTTATATTTTTTATATTTCTTATTTCTAATGGTAACTGAAATAATCTGTTAAAATCAACCCTTAAATTCTGAATTTGTACTTAATAATTCCATTAAATTGGCGGCAACGCAACAAAAATTATGTGATATCAACAATAAAGCTATGCAAAAAACGCATGGCTAAATTTGAAGTTGTAAAAAGATGGGATAGGGCTTGTGTTTTTCAGGGGGAATCCCTATAAGCAGGGCATATTTGTAACATTACTAGACTTTATATGAAGGAATCGAATCCATGTCTGTTCAACGTACTTTCTCTATCATTAAGCCTGACGCAACACGTCGTAACCTGACTGGCGCCATTAACGCTCGTTTCGAAGAAAAAGGTCTGCGTATCGTTGCACAAAAACGTATCTGGATGTCCGAAGCTCAGGCTGGGAAATTCTATGAAGTTCACAAAGAACGCCCTTTCTACAACGACCTCGTTAAATTCATGACTTCTGGTCCTGTTGTTGTTCAGGTTTTGGAAGGCGAAAACGCTGTTCTTGCTAACCGCGAAATCATGGGGGCAACAAACCCAGCGAACGCAGATGCCGGCACAATCCGTAAGGACTTCGCCGAAAGCATCGAAGCAAACTCGGTTCACGGTTCAGATAGTGAAGAGAATGCCGCAATTGAAATTGCGTATTTCTTTGCAGGGACTGAAATCGTAGGCTAGTTTTTATAAAGTTTATGAAAATTATTGACAGAGGTTAGGCAAATCGCTTAACCTCTGTTTTTATAAACTATAAATTATAAAAAATTGAGGTGTGTGAATGGACTTAACAGTAGCTTTTGCAGGTTTCTTTAAAACAGAGCCTAAAACTTTAGCCGAGCAAGTGAATCGTGCTCCCAAACTGCTCAGTGGTGAATTTACTTTATGCACGCATAAAAAGGGATTCTGGTACGGTTCTGATGAGAAAGTATCAGATGAAAGCGGAAGTTATCTTCGCTTGCAAGGTAATTGCAAGAAATGTGATGAGATGGTTTATAAAATTATCTAACTACTGGCTGTATCCGTTTAATTCTTTAACGCAGACACACTCGCTATCAACTCATCTTCATGGGCGATGAGGTCGCGGGCTTCGCGCAGGGCTTTGTAATAGTGGCCCTGAACCAATTGCGCATTAATCTTCATGCAGAATATGGACGTACTCGGTGCTGCGTCTTGGATCATTTTCATTAAAGTAAAATATTTGGCGTGGTAATCGCGCGGGTTGCGAGCCAGATACATACATTGCAATAGAAAATAAATTTTGCGGCACGGACTTGTCGCCTCGGCCTCCTGCATAATATCTTTTTCGCGCAGGATAGGGGTGTCGCCAGAGATATGGAGGCGGGTGCGTTGGTTGTCATTGGTCATCACGGCTGTGCCGATCAGAATTTTCTCACCTGGTTTTAAATCAATAATCAAAGCCATTTTTATATGTCCTCCATATTTGGGGATGCTGCAAAGCTGTTTAAAATTTCTTGCTGGATCTGGTCGGCCATTTTTTCCTCACCGAGGATTTTATCGCCTAAGATGCCAAGTTTGATCAGCCCTTTTGTTTCGGTGTCTATATTTGAAGAGCCAAGATTTGCATAGGATGTTTTGGCAAGTTCAACCGCTTGTATCGCAAAGTCGTGGCTGATGATCAGGTCGTTCATATGGGCGGAAATGGTGTTTCTGACGGTGACAACGATATCAATGGCGTTCATCACGTCAATACGGGCGTTTTGAGTTGTAAATGCCGTGGAGAAATCAGGTGGGCGAATGCCAAGTTCAGCGCATGATAACACCATACCTTCGGTGATCAATTTATTCTGTCCCTTTGAGTCGAAGGGTGTTTCCAAGCGGTCGCCATTCATCAGATTTATTCCGTCTATTCCGGATTCAAGGGCGGCTTTATCAAATTTTAATCGTACTTGTCTAAACCATTCTTCGACTTCTTTGATCTGGGTGGTGTATTTTGTAGCGTCTTCGGGTGTGGTCAACATATTTCTGGCGCGGACGGTTAAGCCGCCGGCTTCTTCCAGAATATGGATGAGAGAAGTGGCTTTCTCTTTTTGATTTTCTAAAATGCGGATATTTTGATCCAAGCGGTCAATGAGGCTGACTGTTTCAGTTTGCTTTTGGGTGATAAAATCGGTAATGGCTTTTTCCCAATGCTGAGGTGTCATCGTCGCAGTGAGGGATGGCAGGGATTTTTGCAATGGGGATGTAAATACAAGAGACATTATCGTGCGCTACCTCCTTTCTGGGGTCGTAAAAAACGGGCGCGATCCTGCGCCTTGCAGATATAGTCTCTAATATACTATTTTAAATATTAATAACAAGTTAAGTTTTATGTAGCCCTATGCCCAGAATGAATAATGGACATTTCCTGTGAGGGAATTCGGGGTGAAATCCATTCTGGTATCAATGGTGGATAAGTCTTGGGAATCCACTGCGCCCGCACTGATCCCCATGAGGCGTGAGGATTGGCCATTTCCAGATTGGTTGTTATTTTGTGATCCGCCCATTAATTGTTGGAAGGATTGATCTCCGCCACTGGCCATATCAAACGTTAGAGAGGAGCTGTCAATTTTAATCCCCGCATTATCTAACGCAGATTTTAAAGCATGCGCGTCACGTTGGAAAAGATTAAGGGTTTCTTGATTTTCAGTCAGCAAATGCACCTTCATCACGCCATCTTTTTCCAGACTCAATTGAACCAGCATACGCCCCAATTCCGGTGGGTCGAGTTGAACGGTGAGTTCTTGCGATGCTTTTTCCGAACCAGATGCAGCTTTTTCAATGATCTTGGCGACCGCATGAATACTCGGGTGTGTGCCGATTGCAGATGCTGACGTAAATATCGGGTTGGTCATGGATGATGGCATATTTTGTGCCGCAACCATAAGCCCGTTGATCATAAGCAGGTCATCGCTATTTACAGTTTGATGAGCTTTGGATGTCAGATCTGTCAACTGATTTGTTGCGAGAGTTGCTTGTGGCGAAATCCCCGACGTAATATCTTCTGTTAGGCTGTTACCATCGTTTTTTGAAGTTGACGTTGCGGCTCCATTTTCCTTGAAACTCAAATTCATTTCTTTCGGTGTCGTCGGCGACAGGATTGCATTCATTTCGTCATCAAATGGGGAGGCGGAAGAATCTGTAAGCGACATAGACCCCAATTTGTCCGAAAGTTTTTTTGTCCAATCTGGTTCTGGCATGTCACTGCCGTTTGGTTGTGTGAATGCGGACAAAGCAGACAAGTCAAAATTCATATCTTCTGCAGTCGCTGTATAGGTTGGCTTCGGAGGGGGGGTAACAAAAACCATCATCACTATGGCGGCTGATGCGTTGACATCGTCTGAGTTATCTTCTGGGGATGTTTCAGAAGTCTCGATTGCTGGCTCGTCTGTATTGCTCGATGAAACTGACTTAATTGCCTCTTTAAGTTTGGACATCTCGGATGGGCTAAATCCAGTTGTTATGAGCAGGAAATTTCCCGACTGCTCAGCATCACTGGCTTCAACGGTCAAGGCGTCATTTGTAACAGCTGGAATATTGGTCGCAAAGGTAAGTGACGTGAGTTCGGATGCATCAATCCCCAGATCTGCAAATTTTGCTTTAATATTATCAAGTGTTTCTTGAACCGGAACGCCTGGCGCGAGGGCGACCAGAATTTTGGGTGTGAGCTCATTGGACGTATCGCCAAAATTTGCCAACAGAGATTTTAAATCTTGCTGTGACATGGCATTCAGATCATCGGCAGAAACAAGCAAAGCCTTCTGAAGGCCGAATGTATTTTTTGTGTCTGTATTGGCGATGGTACTGTTGCCTGCGACATTCTGACCTTGTTCAGGTGTTGTTGATAACATCGTAAAGCCAGAGATCCCTGATCCAAGCATACTTGCAAATAAGGTGTTGGTTAGTGGATTCAGGCTAAACAAAGAATTTCCGCCAGTTGCCCCTGATACTGTAGAGGCAGCAGAGGTAGAAGTTGTCGAGATAACAGGTGCAGACATGATGTCGTCCTTCCGCAGAATGAAAAATTAAATAGCTTGATTAATAGCGGTCGATATAGGTTTCATTTTAGTTTGATCCGTTACACCATGTTTATTATAGAGTGTCTTGTCGTTCGCCAGAATAAGACGTGCGGCATCCAGAAGACGTTCCTGAACGCGCTTCACGCTTTCAGCGCGGATTTTACAGGCGCGTTGTGATTTGTTGGCTAGTTCACGCAGATTGTCCTCGGACGCGTAAATCCGTTCTTTGAGAGCGGGGCTTACGGATTTCATGAGCGCGGATTGAGTGGTGATTTGGGTCATATGGGCTTCGCAGTCTTGAACCAATCTTACTTTTTTCGGTTGAAGTTCTGAGAAAAGTTGCATGTCGCGCAGTTCAATTGCATCCAGCTCGGCTTTATAAATTTCCGTCAGCTCTTCCATATTGTTGAGCATAGATAACAAGGCCTGTTCATGCGCGGGGGGCATCGGCATATTCATGGATTCAGAATGTTGTGCGTGTGCTGGTGGGGTCATGGCGTCTCTCCTGTGCTTTTATTATTGTTGTATGGTATTGCTTTGTTGTTCTTGGATTTTCAGCAATTCGGCTTTGACCTGTGCCGCCAAACCGAAGCCGCCTTGTTTGGCAATTGATTTGCCCATTTCTTGGGTCAGCAGACCGCGGAAAACTTCTTCGCCCTTACCGCCGCCGAACATGTCATCGACTTCAACCGTTTCAAACATGGGTTTCAGCATTTCCGAGATATAGACGGCTTCGAAATCTTGGGCTGCTTTATCTGTTTTGGCTGTCTTGGCGGCGTCATTCGCGGCCTTGACCGTACCCACCAGTTTTTCCTTACTGGCGAGCAGGGACGGCATATTAAAGCTGGCGGATGGTGATGCTTTTCCTACGAGATTTTCCATTTTTTCATCCTACATCGTTGTAATTTCGGCTTGTAACGCACCTGCGGCTTTAATCGCTTGCAGGATTGTAATAATATCGCGTGGGCCAACGCCGAGTTTATTAAGTCCTGTGACCAGATCCTGAAGCGTCACACTGCTTTCAAGGATCGCCAGTTTTGCTTTGTCGCCTGAGTTCACGTCAATATCGGTGCGAGGGACAACCACAGTTTCGCCTTTTTCGGCAAAGGGGTTAGGTTGTGATACTTGCGGTGTCTCAGTCACTTTAATGGTCAGGTTGCCTTGGGCAATTGCAACGGTACTAACGCGCACATCTGATCCCATTACAATTGTTCCTGAATTTTCGTCAATCACAACGCGGGCGATTTGGTCGGGTTCAACGGGCAATTGTTCGATGTCTGTAATCAGGTCAACTAAACTGCCCGGATAGCCAGCGGACTTTTTCAAAATGATGGTTGCGTCATTTGATGCAGTCGCCATTCCTGAAGATGTGAAACCATTAATCGCGCGCGCAATGCGGCGGGCGGTTGTGAAGTCAGGGTTTTTCAACGCAAGACGGACTTGTGGAAGATCGTTGAGGTTAAACTTGACCTCGCGTTCAATGGTAGCACCTGCTGCAATACGTCCGCGGGTCGGGGTGTTTTGGGTGACGGCTGTGCCTGCGCCAGATGCTGTAAAGCCTGAGATCGCAACCGCACCTTGTGCTACTCCGTACACTTCACCGTCAGCACCCATCAAAGGAGTAACGAGTAATGTACCGCCTTGAAGATTTTTAGCATCCCCCAAAGTCGATACAGTCACATCAATGCGAGAGCCTTGGGTTTGGAAAGGTGGCATTGTCGCCGTGACCATAACGGCAGCCACGTTACCTGTGTTCAAATTTTGACCGCGAACATTGACGCCCATGCGTTCCAACATCGCGATCAATGATTGTTCAGTGAAGGGGGAGTTGGATAATTTATCCCCCGTACCGTTGAGGCCAACAACCAAACCATAACCGATCAGGACGTTGTCACGAACGCCTTCGATGTCCACAATATCCTTGATACGGGTTGTCGCGGCATGTGCTGGTAAAGCCATGCCGAAAATCAATAAGACGGATAATGCAAATTGAAGTGTTTGTTTCATTCTTCTTTTTGGTTCGTTGCGGTTTATCATTTTGTACTCCTACCCAGAGTTTGACGTGTTCGGGCTGGCTTTTACCTGTTAACCCATCGGTCTCCTTGCGAATGTCATGCCAGTTCTGATAAATTAATTTTATAATGAATTCAGTGGGTTAGGGGTTTGCTTGGGACTAGGAAAAACTTGCCGAATGAAATTGATCTCTAAATTTGTTATACTGAATCTATAAGCTAACAGAGAGTTCATCATGAAAATTTCAGGTCCAGACAGTACCCAAAAAGCAGGCGGCGTTAAAAAGGCCGGTAAAGCTGGTTCCACAAGTGGAGCAAGTTTCGGATCATTGATCGAGACGGGCGAGAGCGAAGCTCCGGCGCATGCCGCTGCAACTGGCGTGATTGCTGGGATTGACTCTTTACTGGCGGCTCAGGAAACCGATGATCCTGCGCAGCGTGCGGCCAAAAAGCGCATGCGGGAGCGGGGAGAAACCGTCCTGAAACAACTGGATAAAATCCGCCTTGGGATGCTGACGGGCACGTTGTCGGTTGGAAATTTGTTGGATGTCGCCGATGTTGTGGCGTCCCACCGTGAGAGAATCAATGACCCGCAATTATCCAGCCTTCTGGATGAAATCGACCTCCGCGCCCAAATCGAAATCGCCAAAATGCGCATGGCACTGGATGCCGCCAAGGTCTTTTAAACGCGGTTTTTTAACTATTTCATGTATATAATCTTTAGCTACTCTTGATTTTTAGGGCTTTGTTGCCTACCCTTAATGCGCCCGAGTTGGGTTAAGTAATCTGTAAAAGGAATTTTAGAATGTCTAAAGCTGGAAGTGCTATCGTTTCCCCGAACTATAAACCGACTGACAAGGAAAAATTTATGAACCCTGTCATGAAGGAATATTTCCGTCAGAAATTAATTTTATGGCGTGAAGAGTTGTTGAAAGAGTCAGAAGTGACCATTCAAAACACCCTTCAAACAACAGAATTGCAAAAACCTGATCTGGCTGACCGCGCATCTGCCGAGACAGATCACGCACTTGAACTTCGTACCCGCGACCGCGAACGCAAATTGATTACCAAAATCAACGAAGCCTTAATGCGCATTGATGATGACACATACGGCTATTGCGAAGAAACCGGTGAACCTATCGGCGTTGGTCGTCTGGATGCCCGCCCGATTGCAACCTTGTCACTTGAGGCGCAGGAGCGTCACGAACGTATGGAGCGTACGCATCGCGATGAGTAGTCGTTTGGAATTTTGAATATCAAAAAACCCAGCGATTTGCTGGGTTTTTTGTTAGGCTTTTGTATGATCTAAGCCTCAATCGCTTTCACAATATCTTCTGTCATCTTCTTGGCGTCGCCCAGCAGCATCAATGTATTGTCACCGAAGAAGAGAGGGTTATCAATGCCTGCATAACCAG
This sequence comes from Alphaproteobacteria bacterium RIFCSPHIGHO2_02_FULL_46_13, assembly GCA_001767915.1. GTDB lineage: Bacteria > Pseudomonadota > Alphaproteobacteria > Micavibrionales > Micavibrionaceae > UBA1573. The sequence goes on from MEMI01000047.1 coordinate 114,067, forward strand.
AACCCATTGACCGTTTAACGAAGAGAACTGTTTTGGCTTTTTCAACGTCCAGAACAGGCATCCCGTAAATCGGGGATGATGAATCGTTCTTTGCCGCAGGGTTGGTGATGTCGTTGGCGCCGATGACATAGGCAACATCTGCTTGTGCGAAGTCGCGGTTAATGTCTTCGAGTTCGAACACTTCGTCATACGGCACGTTGGCTTCCGCCAGCAATACGTTCATGTGACCGGGCATACGACCTGCCACAGGGTGAATGGCGTAACGGACATCAACCCCGTGGGATTTTAAAACGTCGGCCATTTCACGAAGGACGTGCTGCGCCTGAGCAACCGCCATCCCGTAACCGGGGACGATAATCACGCGGGCGGCGTTTTTCATGATGAAGGCCGCGTCTTCGGCTGATCCGATTTTGGCGGCTTTGTCACCCATGGTTGCGGCAACCGCGGTTGATTGTTCACCACCGAAGCCCCCCAGAATAACACTGAGGAACGAACGGTTCATCCCCTTACACATGATATAGGACAGAATAGCCCCAGATGCCCCGACCAATGCGCCTGTAATAATCAACAACGGGTTTTGGAGAGTAAAACCGATACCAGCCGCCGCCCATCCGGAATAGGAGTTGAGCATTGAGACGATAACAGGCATATCCGCGCCACCAATCGGAATAATTAAGGTTACACCAAGGATGAGCGAGATCACGATAATGCCCCAGAATAAAGTGGTGCTTTCGGTCATGCAGATTAAAAGGACGAGGGCAACAAGTGCAATACCAAGGCAGGCATTGAACATATGTTGTCCTGTAAAGGTCAATGGTTTACCAGAGATCACACCTTGCAATTTTCCCCACGCGATAATTGATCCGGTGAAGGTCACCGCACCAATCGCAACGCCCAGAGACATTTCAATCAGACTGCTTAAGTGAATATCACCCGGTGTCCCGATGCCATAGGCTTGCGGGTTATGAAAGGCCGCAACCGCAACACACACCGCCGCCAAGCCAACAAGAGAGTGGAAGGCCGCAACGAGTTGTGGGAGTGCAGTCATTTTAATTTTAACAGCGGTCACCGCACCAATTACACCACCAATCACAATACCCGCGATAATCAAACCGAAGGATGCAATAGCGGGGGTCATCAGGGTTGTGATGATGGCAATCGCCATTCCAGAAATCCCGAAGTTCAAACCTTGGCGGGATGATTCAGGGTGAGACAATCCCCGCAAGGCCAGAATAAAAAGGACGGACGATACGAGGTAGAGAAGAGGGGCAAAAGTTTCCATGGTCTGGGATTATCCTTTTTTCTTAAACATTGCGAGCATACGGCGGGTTACAACAAAGCCGCCGAAGATATTGATGGAGGCCAGAACAACGGCGATAAATCCCATCACTTTGGAAAAGGTCATATCTGCTGGCCCTGCGGCAATCAGTGCCCCCACAATAATCACCGATGAAATAGCGTTGGTAATCGCCATGAGCGGTGAGTGAAGGGCGGGGGTCACGCGCCAGACAACATAATACCCCACGAAGCAGGCGAGAACGAAAATGGTCAAGCCCATCATCACGAAATTTTCATGCCCTCCACCCGATGCAAAATTATAAGAGGTCACATCTTGCGCCAAGCGATTGGCTTGTTCGGAAAGTTGTTGGGCGATGGCAGATATATTATTTGCTTCGTTTGCTAATGTCGATTGTGTGTCTTGCATTTTACTGTCTCCCTATTGAAAGTTGGGGTGAATGATTTGACCGCTTTTGGTCAGGATAGTGCCCTTCATGATGTCGTCATCCATGTTGAGGGCGAGGTTGCCGTCTTTATCAACGGCGACAGCCAATAAATTCATCAGGTTGCGGGCATAAAGTGCCGATGAATCGGTTGCGATGCGCGATGAAATATTGGCAAAGCCCAGAATTTTAACGCCGTTCACTTCAACAGTTTCACCGACTTTGGTCAGGGTACAGTTACCGCCCTGTGGTGCCGCCAAATCAACAATGACTGATCCTGGCTTCATGGATTTGACCATCTCTTCGGTCACCAGAACTGGCGCAGGGCGTCCCGGAATAAGGGCTGTTGTAATCACGATGTCTTGCTTGACCAAAGTTTCGGCAACCAGTTTGGCTTGTTTTTGTTTAAAGTCATCGGACATTTCTTTGGCGTATCCGCCTGCGGTTTCCGCTTGTTTGATTTCGTCACTTTCAACCATCACGAAAGATGCGCCGAGCGATTGGACTTGTTCTTTCGATGCTGCACGAACATCGGTTGCGGATACAATCGCGCCAAGACGTTTTGCGGTTGCAATCGCCTGAAGCCCCGCAACACCCGCGCCCATCACAAAGACACGGGCAGGGGGAATGGTTCCCGCAGCAGTCATCATCATCGGAAAAGCGCGTGGAAATTCTGCGGCGGCTTCCAGTACCGCGCGATATCCCGCCAAGTTTGATTGGGATGATAAGACGTCCATGGCTTGTGCGCGTGTAATCCTTGGCACGAGTTCCATGGAGAGTGTTGTTAATCCTTGTGCGGCGTAGGCAGTCAAGCGATCCTTAGAATTATAAGGAGACAGGAGACCAATCAATAAGGCGTCGGGTTTTGTTTTAAGGGCATGGGATGGCGGTTGCACGCAGAGGATAATATCTGCATCCGCAGTTGCTTGGTCTGCGCTATCAACAATTTCTGCGCCCGCATTTTTGTAATCTGCATCAGGGTAGGAGGCATTGACGCCTGCGCCAGCCACCATGGAAATTTTGAATCCTTTGGCGATATATTTTTTTACGGTTTCAGGAGTCGCTGAAACCCGCTTTTCGTTTTCGGCAGTTTCTTTTAGGACAGCAATTTTCAAAGCCACAATATTCTCTCCGTCTAATTCAGTGAAACGGAGGACAGTGTTGCAAATATAGGCTTAAATGAGAAGAGGTCTTATTGAGTTGTTCACTTATTTAAGTTGATCGCTAAATCCACTGATTTTTAAAAGAAGAGCGGTCAGTTCGCGTTCTGGCAAGGCGCGGGTGAAATAGAAACCTTGACCATACTTACAACCGAGTTCGAGTAATTTGAGTGCTTGATCTTTATTTTCGATCCCTTCGGCTATAATTTCGATTTTGCGTTTTTTGGCTTCGGTAATGATATTTTGTACCAACTGTTCTTCCTCAGGGATGGTGAGCATATCGGAAACTAGATCGCGGTCGATTTTAACCGCGGTAATCGGGAAATTGTCCATATAGGGGAAAAATTCGGCGGGGTCGCCCAAGCCATAGTCATCAACGGCAATCTTTAGTCCCGTTTTACGGCAAATATCGAGTGTTTTCTTGGCTTTATCTGTCTGAATACTCAATAACTCGCAGGTAATTTCCAATTGAATTTGGGTCGGGCGCACATCGCTGGCACTGATGACATTATACATTTCATCTAAAAAGGAGTCGGCTGAAAGCTCGTTCGGGCTAAAATTGACACTCATATAGATGTTTTCATTGTGTCCGACATGACTCTCAAGGCGTTTGAGGGCTGAAATGGCTTCTTTTAATGCCCATTTACTGGCTTGGACGATCAAACCCGTCTGCTCTGCCACCGGAATGAACACTCCGGGGGAAATATTGCCTCTTTCTGGGTGATTCCAGCGCATTAATGTCTCAAAACCGCAGACAAGCCCTGTTTCTAGGTTGATAATAGGCTGATAATTCAACGATAATTGATGATTCAGCATCGCATGCTGGAATTCCCTCGCCAGTTCCTTTGCGGGAACCGATTCGACTGGCAAAATAGAATTAGGGGGCGATTCTGGGGTTAGCAAGGTCATTTCTGAGTTCTCTTTTCATATTTAAACTATCCTAAAATGCTTTCAGGATCGTTAAAAACAGTGTTTTATACTAACATGCGCTATCGAAATCGTCATAGGGCTTAATTTGTCGAAATTTCACAGTTTAATTCTTGACAACGCCCCAGATCGCCTTGTAATGTCCGGCTCTGCTCGTTACAGTAATTAAAATTTTATATAAGGAATAATGCGATGAAAGTCGTCAACTCACTCAAAACTCTTAAAACCCGTGACCGCAATTGCCGCGTTGTTCGTCGTAAAGGCCGCGTTTACGTCATTAACAAACAAAACCCACGTTACAAAGTACGTCAGGGTTAGTTTTAAGATGCTAGCCCTTCAGGGCTGGACAGTTTTTCTAACTGTGTTACATCTACTACAGTATTAATTTTTCCCGCGCGTATGTTGCGGGAAATTTGCTGTTTATAGTTTAAAGGTCTTATCGTATATGTTCGCCAAATTATTCAGTATGATGTCCGCCGATATGGCCATTGATCTTGGTACAGCGAATACGCTGGTCTATGTTCGTGACCGCGGCATTGTGTTGAATGAACCGTCTGTGGTTGCGATCTCAACCGAAAATGGCCGTAAAACTGTCGTGGCTGTCGGGATTGAGGCCAAGCGGATGTTGGGACGTACCCCTGGAAATATTCAGGCTATTCGCCCTTTACGCGATGGTGTGATTGCTGACTTTGAAGTCACCGAAGCGATGATCAAACATTTCATCCGCAAAGTTCATAACCGCAGAAGTTTTGTCTCCCCTCGTATCATCATTTGTATTCCCGCAGGCGCGACACAAGTCGAACAACGCGCGATTATTGATTCCGCCGAGGGAGCAGGCGCATCCGAAGTTTATTTGATCAGTGAACCAATGGCCGCCGCAATTGGTGCAGGGCTTCCTGTCCACGAAGCATCAGGGTCAATGGTGGTTGATATCGGTGGTGGGACATCCGAAGTTGCCGTGATCTCGCTGAACAATATTGTCTACGCGAAATCAGTTCGTTGTGCAGGCGATAAAATGGATGATGCGATTATTGCCTATATCCGCCGTGTTCATAATCTGTTGATTGGTGAGCCAACAGCCGAGCGGATTAAAAAAGAAATTGGCTCTGCTTTGCCACCTGCCGAAGGGCCAGGGCGTACCATGAATATCAAAGGGCGAGATTTGTTAAATGGCGTGCCGAAAGAAGTCACCGTCACCGAACGCCAAATTTCAGAAGCCTTGATCGAGCCGTTAGGTCAGATTATCGAAGGGGTTAGACAGGCACTTGAGTCCACTCCGCCAGAGCTTGCGTCCGATATCGCAGAGCGCGGAATTGTTTTAACAGGCGGCGGGGCATTGCTGACCAATCTTGATCATTTGCTCAGGCTGGTAACAGGGTTGCCGATCACTGTGGCGGATGACCCGCTTTCCTGCGTTGCATTGGGTACAGGTCATGCGTTAGAGCAGATGAAGATCCACCGCAACGTCTTGATCGGCGGATATTAAATAGAGCCAGATCAGATGCCAGAAGATAAACAGCCAAAAACAGCACTTATCACCGGCATTACAGGTCAGGATGGAGCCTATCTCTCCAATCTTCTTCTTCATAAAGGATATAAAGTTCACGGTCTGCGCCGTCGCGCGTCGTTGCCCAATACCGATAGATTACATTCGCAAATCGATAAAGGTTTAATCCTGCATTACGGTGACATGACCGATGCCGGAAATATCATTCGGTTGGTGAATGATATACAGCCCGATGAAATTTATAACCTTGCGGCGCAGAGCCATGTGCATGTGAGTTTCGATAGCCCTGAATATACCGCGAACGCGGACGGCCTTGGTGCGCTGAGGATATTAGAAGCCATTCGTATTTTGGGCATAGAACAAAAAACCAGATTTTTCCAAGCGTCCACATCCGAATTATTCGGGAAGGTCAAGGCATCTCCACAAAACGAAGATACTCCGTTTTATCCGCGCAGCCCTTATGCCGTTGCAAAATTATATGCCTATTGGACGGCGGTTAATTACCGTGAAGCGTATGGTATTTACGCCGTTAACGGAATTTTGTTCAACCATGAAAGCCCATTGCGCGGTGAAGAATTTGTAACCCGTAAAATCACCCTCGCCGCCGCCCAAATTTCCAAAGGATTGGTTGATTGCCTCTATCTCGGGAATCTGGATGCCAAACGTGATTGGAGTCACGCGCAAGATATGATGGATGGTGTCTGGGCGATGTTACAACAACCAACCGCGGGCGATTATGTGCTGGCAAGCGGTGTTGCATATTCCGTCCGCGAGTTTACAACTCTGGCCTTTGCGGAGCTGGGCGTAGATATTGAATGGTCAGGATCAGGTGTTGATGAGGTCGGGCGGAACAAGTCCAACGGGCAGATTATCGTACGCATTGATCCGCAATATTTCAGACCCACCGAAGTTGATTTTCTGTTGGGGGATTCCACCCGCGCCAGACAGATTTTAAAATGGGAGCCTAAAATTTCATTTTCTGATCTGGTGCGTGAAATGGTTCAAATGGATTTAAGAAGGTTAGAGTTGTAACGATGAAAATATTACTGACAGGGGGATCAGGAATGTTGGGAAAGGCAATTTTACGCCTTGCACCATTGATTGCCCCAGACTTAGAAATCATTTCTCCACCACGCACAGAGCTGGATTTATTGGATAGCTTTTCTGTTCGGCGTTATTTTCTTTTGAATAAGTTTGACGCGGTTATTCATGCGGCGGCAAAAGTTGGCGGGATCAAGGCCAATATTTCCGACCCGATTGGGTTTATGACCGAAAATATTTTGATCAGCACCCATGTGATCGGTCAGGCGCATCAGGCGGGTATTCCCAAATTTGTGAATATCGGAAGTTCCTGTATGTATCCGCGGGATTACAGGAATCCTCTGGTTGAGGAAGATATTCTGGTGGCTCCATTAGAACCGACTAATGAAGGCTATGCGATTGCGAAAATCGCGGCTTCACGGCTCTGTTCCTATATCTCTGCAGAGGATGGCCTTGCATACAAAACACTCATTCCTTGTAATTTATATGGGGCGGGTGATAAGTTTGATCTGGATCAGGGACACATGATTGCCGCCGCCATGATGAAAATTCATATGGCGCATCGCAACGGCGATAGTGATGTCGAGATATGGGGCGACGGGACCGTGAGACGCGAATTTTTATATGTCGATGACTTGGCGAAATTTATTTTATCAAACATTCAAACCCTCGATAAATTGCCGCCCGATTTAAATGTAGGGCTGGGGTATGATTACACGGTAAATGAATATTATCAGGCGATTGCCGAAGTCATCGGGTTTAAAGGAAATTTCATTCATAATCTGGATGCTCCTGTTGGTATGACTCATAAATTAATGGACATCACCAAAGCCGAAGCTTTCGGATGGTCGCCGGATACAATTTTACAAGACGGATTGAAAGAAACTTATTCGGGATTTTTAAGGTATTTTGCAAATTGAGTACTTATCCGAAAATTGTTCCGGTTATTCTGGCAGGGGGAAGCGGAACGCGCCTCTGGCCAACATCCACGCCTGACTTACCAAAGCAATTTATTCCGTTGAAGGCAGGCGGGACAACATTTGGGAATAGTCTGGCGCGTGTTCAGAATACAGCCATATTTACAAAGCCAATTATTATTTGTGCCGAACAAAATCTTTTGATTGTTGAACGCTTAACACGCGGGCAAGATACACAAATTATATGTGAACCATTGGGGCGCAATACTGCGCCAGCCTGCTGTATCGGCGGGTTTGCGGCGCAAGAGTTGGCAGGGGCATCTGCGCTCATGCTTATCATGCCTGCGGATCATCATATCCCTGATGTCAAATTATTCGAGGAGTCTGTGCAGGATGCTGTCTTCGCCGCACAGTCAGGAAAAATTGTGACCTTTGGCATCCGTCCTGAATTCGGATGCACAGAATACGGATATATCGAACGCGGTGACGAGATCGCAAACAGTGTCTATCAGGTCAAAAGTTTTACCGAAAAACCGCGTATCAGAACCGCACAATCTTATTTCAAAAGCGGCAAATATTTCTGGAACGCCGGTATTTTTCTGGTGCGTGCAGATGTTTTATTAAGTGAGATGAAACATCACCAAAGCGATATATTGATCTATACCCAACAGGCTTGGGAAAATTCCAGATTAGATGGGTATCGCCGTTTTCTGCCTCCGGAAATTTTTGAAAAATTGCCCAAAATTTCTTTTGATTATGCTGTGATGGAGCATACATCTCTGGCGGCTGTTCTGTCCGCTCGGTTCAAATGGCAGGATTTAGGTGGGTGGGATGCGTTAATGGAATTTAAAAGTGATTTTTCTGGCACTTAATAAGAAAAACTTGTCCAAAGTCAATTTTCCTTCCTGTTTTTAGGTCTATAATTCCTCAAATTAAATATAGCACGAGGAGAAAAAAGTGAGCCACCATAACAAAAAAGTTTTAGAAGCAATTTTTGCGCACCCTTTGGGTTCCAATATTGATTTCAAAGATGTTGAACACGCTTTGGCATCCTATGGTGTTGCTGTGGAGGAAAAAGCAGCGAACAAAGTGTCATTAAGCAAAGATGGTCGTTCGGTTATTGTTCATCGCCCACATCAACATACCCTGCCTAAAGATGAAGTTGCGACCATCCGTGGTTTTCTAATTGATTGCGGAATTACTCCTGAGAAGGCCGCTTAATTAAGATTTTTAGAGGGTTGAGTTAATTGCGAAGCGAGGCATTTAAGTCTCGCTTCGTTTTATATTTGCCTTTAGTGCATTTGAGAATAAATTGTCGCAGGCGCGGGGGTAGGGAGCAGAGTCTCTACATTTGCCTGTCCATTTAATCCGGACACAGCGGTTACGCGACCATAGGCATCAAACACGGCCGAAACCCCCGTTTGCGCGACACGCACCATGGGGAGGCCTTCCTCAATCGCGCGGTATTGTGCATGTGCCAGATGTTGGAACGGGCCGGGGGATACGCCATACCACGCGTCATTCGTCACATTCACCAGCCAGTCGGGGCGTGGAGTGCCTGCAACTTTCCCTGGAAAAATCACCTCATAACACACAAGCGGACTAAATGGTGGAAGGTTTGGGTGAGTAAGTGTTCGCGGACCTGTGCCTTCTACAAATCCCGAAAACTGGGTGACGGTCGGGATGGGGATATAGTTCTGAAAGGGGATATATTCGCCGAAGGGAACGAGGTGGAATTTATCAAAACTTTCTAAAAAATTCAGATCTTTATCCAGAACGATCAACGAATTGTGGTATCCCGCATCATCACGCAGTAACGCGCCACTGAGCACATAAATATTTTTTTCGGAGTATCCAGAAATGCGACCATGGAGACTTTCCATCGCTTGTTCGGTCTGGAGGTCGTGGTAGGTGAGAGTTGTCTCCGGCATCACAACGACACGGGTTTTTGCATCCTGCCAGTTGTCAATAGGTTCGATGAGAGAGAGTGTATTGCGGAAGTTGTCCCATCTTTTACCTGAGTTCCATTTATCTTCTTGCGGAATATTGGGTTGAATCATTTGCACCACGACATCCTTGTTATAGGTCGTCGGGTGTTCGGCAAGGCGCATGTTGCCGAACATATAAAGTCCAGCCCCGCATCCGATTGCCAGCGTCAGAACAACCCCGCGTAAGGCTCTATGTGCTTTGCCTTTAAAGGCAAAGGCGGGGGCTGTGAACATGAAAATAGTCAGGGCGGATAAGAGGTAAACGCCACCCACGGATAAAATTTGTAACATCGCCAGATTATCCGTCCACGACATACCGAATAAATTCCACGGGAATCCCGTGAACATCGTGCCGCGTGCAAATTCGGCAAGGAACATGGCCGCAATAAAAACGATAAAAGAGGTGAATGATCGCCCTTTGGCAAACAAACGAATAAGACCAGTGGCAATCATCGGAAAGATAGCAAGCAGAAGGGGGAGCCCACCAGCCGCAAACGGGTACGCCCATTTGAATTCATTGCCGCCGACCAGTAGCGCATTTCCGATCCACCATAGGCTCGATACAAAATATCCAAAACCGAACAGAAACCCGCTTAAGAATGATTTCCATGTTTTATCATCCGCGAGTGATGTCAGGTTCACCCAGTAGAGCGAGAGGCATATCAGTAAAACAGGCCAAGCATAATACGGCCCCATGCCATAAGCGGCAAGATGTCCCAAAACGAGGGAGGCGAAGAACGGATTGACGCGCAGTTGATTTTTTAGATTTTCTTTCCACATGGGAAAAAGTTTTAGCAGAATAAGATTTTAAACGTAAGGGTTAGAAATGGACAATTTCTTTAAAATCTTGATTTCTAGAGATTCCATTGCGTTCGCATCGGCTTCGTTCATATGGTCATAGCCCAGAAGGTGCAGAAATCCGTGGATCAGCATGTGGGTGAAATGATCGGCTAAAGTCTTTTCCTGTTCGATGGCTTCGCGTTGTATGGTCTCGAAGGCAATGATAATGTCGCCCAAGGGGATTGATCCCGCGCCATTCGGAATTTCCGCCATATTTTCCCACATGGGGAAGGACAGGACATTGGTCGGTTTATCCTTCTCGCGGTAATCGCGGTTCAGGACTTTGATCGATTTGTCATTGGTGAGGGTGACGGTCAGTTCCGGTTCAATCCCCTTGGGGCGGTTTGGAACCATGCTCCATGTCAGGTCAAGCACATCCCTTACGCGTTTGCGTGCGGATAGTTTCGACTTTGCCCATTCTGGCGTATCGAATATCAAATCAATCAACAAGGGGTCGGCTTTATTTGTGGGCATCATAGGCATTCAGGATTTTTCCAACCAATTTATGCCGTACAACGTCACTATTTGTAAACTGAATAAACGCAATTTCATCAATTCCATTGAGTATTTCAGAAGCTTCTTTGAGGCCGGAGGTCTGGTTATACGGAAGGTCGTTCTGGCTAGGGTCGCCTGTGACAATCATCCGCGTGCCTTCGCCCATACGGCTTAAGAACATTTTCATTTGGGTGGAGGTTGTGTTTTGCGCCTCGTCCAGCACAACATACGCATGGCTCAACGTCCGCCCGCGCATAAAGGCCAGAGGGGCGATTTCAATTTCGCCGCGTTCCAACATCTTCTCAACCCGTTCCGCACCCAGAAAGTCGTGGAGAGCGTCATAGATCGGGCGGAGATACGGGTCGATTTTCTCGCGCATATCCCCCGGTAAGAAACCTAATTTTTCGCCAGCTTCAACGGCAGGGCGGCAAAATACAAGGCGTTCGACCATTTGCTTTTCAAACATTTCAACGCCAACCGCAACCGCCAGATATGTTTTACCCGTCCCCGCAGGGCCAACACCAAAGACCATATCTTTTTTACGGAGAGCCTCGACATAGGCGGCCTGTGTTTGTGTGCGCGGAACCAAAGATTTGCGTTTGGTCTGGATCGCGTTTGAATTTTCAAGCGCGGGATTTAAGTTCACGACAGGTGACGGGGCGGATGCAGCTGGGTTATAGCTCATGGATTTTCTCCTATCCTCTTGTGATCTGGGTATTGGCGCAGGTTTATCAGAAAAATGGATGACGGCATCAATGTCGGCAGGGCTGATTTCTGTATCGGGGCGTTTTTCCAATCGTTCCCACAAAACAGACAAAATATGTTCGCCAAGCTTGGTTTGTTTTTCATCTCCGGACAGAATAAGCGTGTTCCCGCGGTCGGCAATGCGGATGTTCAAAGTTTTCTCAATGTAATTGATATTGGCGTTATGCTCCCCGTACAGCAGGGGCAAGAGAGACAGGTTGTTAAATTCAACAGTGGCGACTATGGTGAACTCCTCTGAATATATTCTCATTATACCACAATAACTGGGATAAATGTTAAGAATTATTTTGCTTTTAAAAACTTACGATTTTTTGGAATTTTTCAATTGACGGTTGAATGTTTTTGGATGTTTAATGACCTTATGATTAAAAATATCAGATTCTTAACTGGCTTTTTAACTTCCCCTGAAGGGGCAGCTCTTGTTGCTGCGCTCATGCGACGATAATTCCGTCTGCGATTCAATTTTTTACCTCAATTTTTATTTCCATCCATGTGCCTTGCAACAGGCATGAATTTCATAATCTTTTCAAAGGAGTCTATTATGCCAACATTACAAGAAACTTTTTCCAAGCCATCGTTAGGTCCAATTTCTGTACCGGATTTTTCAGTAAAACAAATCACGCTTGTGCCATATCGTTGGGATAAGGGTGTTGAACCAAGTGGTGGATTTCATCTTGTTGCCATAGGGGATCGGGATCAAAGCCATATCCTTGCAACTTACGGCGATCAAGCTAACAAAGAGCAGCTTGATAAAAAAGTTGCAGCAGCGAAATTAGAATTAATTCCTCATTAAGCGGGGATTACCTCGGGATGATGTCCGCTGGATTTTAATTTATTGATCTGGCGGATAATTCTGTACGGGTTATTGACCGTATGGATTGTGAAGTCACCCACAAAACGGCAGTCAAAACGGATTGTGCCGTAGCCAAAGATGACACCAAACCAACCGTTATCAACTGTTGCTTCCGAGATTTCCGAGATTTCAACTTCGCTGGAATGAACGAAGAATAATCCTGTTTTGAAAATCATCCGTTTATCCGTCAACGCAATTTCTGTTCCCATGAATTTAAACAGATAGACCAGAAAAATAATCAATCCCATCATGGCTGGGAAAAGACCCGCAGCGATATCCATCACCATGGAATACGGATAGGGAAGATTAGGAACGGTGGAGCTTGGCAGAATGTTGAATTTATAAAGGATCAACCAATTGATAAAAACCCCCAGCGCGCCCAGCAGGACAAGCCAGAAAAAACCACTGAGTAAAATAATCCAGTTCAGGCGTGTCAGGTAGAGCAGGCGTTCATTCTGGTGGGTAATATGTTTGGCAATGAAGCTCATGATATTTCCTTCTGGGTTATTCCGTGATTTGAACAGATCCATGTAATGCGGTTTGACCTGCGTCCTCAATCATCACGTTAACGATCTGTCCGCAAAGGCGCGCAGGGCCTGTGGCATAGACGGCGGTATTATAACGCGAACGCCCATGCAGTTGCCCCGCTTTGTTTTGTTTTGTATCAAACAACACTTCGACAGGCTTGCCGATAAAACTGCGGTTAAAGGCAAGTGCTTGTTCGGATAACAGCGCTTGCAGGCGTTGCAGGCGGACGTCCTTAACATCTTCGCGCACAAGGTTCGTCATATTGGCGGCGGGTGTGCCGGGACGGGGGCTGTATTTGAAAGAATAGGCGGCGGTGAAGCCGACGTTTTTCACAAGGTTATAAGTCTCTTCAAAATCTTCGTCCGTCTCACCAGGGAAACCGATAATAAAGTCCGATGACAATTCGATATCCGGTTGTGCGGTACGGAATTTATCCAGTGTTGCCAGATAATCTTCAATAGTGTGTTTTCTGTTCATCGCTTTCAAAATTTTATTTGATCCGCTTTGAACAGGAAGGTGAAGATGGGGCATGAGTTGCGGCACATCGCGGTGTGCCTCAATCAGATCATCCTGCACATCGCAAGGGTGGGATGTGGAATAGCGGATGCGTTTTAAATCCTGAATTTCTGCCAATTCACGGATCAAGCGTCCAAGCCCCCATGTTTTGCCATCCGCCCCTGTGCCATGATAGGCATTTACGTTTTGACCGAGGAGGGTAATATCGCGCGCACCATTGGCAACCATGCGTTTTGCCTCAGCCACAATCGATGCAACATCACGCGAATATTCTGATCCTCGGGTGTAGGGGACAACGCAGAAGGTACAAAATTTATCGCACCCCTCTTGGATAGAAAGAAAGGCAGTTGAACCGGATACGGCATTTTCTTCAGGTAAGAAATCAAATTTCTGTTCGACCGGAAAGTCGGTATTGATAACGCGGGCAGAGCCGTATGCCCCTGTGATTTTAGCGAGCATTTCAGGAAGTTCGTGGTAGGTTTGCGGGCCAAAAACCATATCGACATATTTGGCACGGCTTAAAATCACATCACCTTCGGCTTGCGCAACGCACCCCGCAACAGCCACCACCATTTGTTGACCGTTCTTTTCCATCTCGATCTTATGTTCGCGGATACGTCCAAGGTCAGAGAAAACCTTGTCAGTTGCTTTCTCACGGATATGGCAAGTGTTCAAAATCACCATATCTGCCGTATCAGGTGTATCGACTGAGGAATACCCCATCGGGCGCAAAATATCCTCCATACGACGTGTATCGTAGGCGTTCATCTGGCAGCCATAGGTTTTGATATATAATTTCTTGTTTGGTGCGTTGGTCATGGGGTGGTTTTAAAGCAGAAAAGGGCTTTAAAGCAACCACTTCCTCATAAACAGAAGTAATTTGTTAAAAATTAACATAATAAATAGTGTGAATTTTACACAATTACAAGAATCTAGGAAGTTTAATTTGTAAATTAACTTGTGCTTTTGCCGATATTGTCGCAATCGCTGCAAATTACAGTTAGCTTAGAATTTTCTGCATAAATTGTCAGGTCTTATTATTTTTTTCTTGCGCAGTACAACACAGAGGCATATTGAGCATTACTAATATTAAATACCGAGTCGGGTGGGATATGTTAACAAAAGTAGCAAAAGTAACGTTCGCTGGCACAGCGTTAGATTCAAATGTTTATGATGGGCTTGAGATTCCTCTCAATGAGCGCCGCACCCGCACTAGTGTTGAACGAATTAAAGATGGAAAAATTCACTGTCATATTTTTCCAAACTTGGGGATTAAGCCATCTTATAAAGAGATAGATACTAACGTTGTAACGGCTGTAGGGCTGGATGTCAGCCGAATGACCGTTGGTGAGTCTTTTGATGTGGTGTTGGTTGATGAAGAAATTTTCCGCATAGAACCTCCATCGGTACACCCGTTTGATCCGTCGCTTTTACAGAAGTTAGAATGCACGACTGCCACTATATATACTCCTGCAGAGGGCACTTATGATGCCGTTCTTGCCAAATATGCGGTTTCTGATAAGGAAACAACTTATCGGATTACCAGCCTTACAAGAATGTTCGAGGCTCAAAGTTTCGGAGATGAGCCGCTCAGAAAGAAAATTTTCCACGGCCTCAAACAGGGTGATTCTGTCAATGTGTGGGTTGATCCATCTGCTCCGCTTTCTGCGACTGGGGCGGATGCAAGGCCGGTGGTCGACGTGAAATATCTGTCTGTGAACTACCGTTAATCCACCCTTTCCCTGCAGAATAATAACCGCTATTCTGACGCCATGAAAAAGATCGTTCTGGCGCTTGGCGCAATGCAATCAACTGAAATGGATATTCTGGAATCGGAATTCCATGTGATCAAGTTGTGGAAAGAAAAAGACCCCGAAGCCACTTTGCAGGCGCATAAATTACAGGTGCAGGTGATTGTCTCCACCTATAACGGCATGCCTGTCACCAAAAAGATTATCGAGGCACTTCCGAATTTGGAATTGATTGCACAATATGGTGCTGGCCTTAATAATATTGATGTTGCGGCGGCAAGGGCGCGGGACATAGCTGTTATCAGTACGCCAGATTCCCCCACACGTGACACGGCGGACACGGCAATGGCCTTGATCCTGACGACATTGCGCCGCGTTGTGGAGGCTGATATGTTTGTGCGTGTCGGAAAATGGAATAGCGGGGCATTCCCCGCATCAACATCTCTTGCAGAAAAAACAGTGGGCATTTGCGGGTTCGGTCGTATTGGCCAGGCGATAGCCAAACGCTGTTCTGCATTTGATATGAAGGTCGTTTATAATTCCCGCAGTCAAAAGGCAGATCAACCATATCAATTTTACAGTGATTTAAAAGATATGGCATCAAATGTCGATGTTTTGGTGATGGCTTGCCCGGGTGGTGATGAAACCCACCATATTGCCAATGCTGCTGTGTTTAAGGCTCTCGGGTCAAAAGGGTATTTTATCAATATCGCCCGTGGGTCGGTTGTGAATACCGAAGATTTGCTGGTGGCTTTAAGTAACCGCGCAATTGCGGGGGCTGGACTGGATGTTTACGAGACTGAACCTTCTGTGCCTCAAGCATTAATTTCTATGGACAATGTCGTTTTGTTGCCCCATATAGGGGGCGGAACAGTCGAGGCACGTTCGAATATGGGTCAATTGGTGATCGCCAATATCAAGGCTCATTTTAACGGAGAGCCACTCATTTCGCCTGTTGCTGCATAAAAATTCTATGAGGGTGTAATTGAAAAAATTTCTGACTATTCTGTGCGTGTTTGCACTTTCTTCCTGTGTGTCTTTTTCCGCATTCGCTGCTAAATGCTATAGCCCGAAAGAGGTTGAGGCAGAGCAAGGCGTTCGTATTTTAAGTGAGTTGATGGTGATTAGTTTGAATTGCCAACACTTGACCCCGAAAGGTCAAGAAAATCTCTACACTCAATATAAAAAATTTGCGCTGAAGCATGAGAACCTATTTTCAGGATACGAAAATATCTTGCTAAGCTTTTACGCGAAAGAAGGCGCCAATAATCCTGATGCCTATCTGCATGAAGTCAGAACAGATGTCGCCAACAAAATTTCAAAAGATGCCGCTGTCATGCGCCCTGACTCATTTTGCAAAGTCTATGCCCCACGCATTGCCAAAGCCAGTGCAATGCCCGAACCCAAAATTCGCAAATGGGCGCAGACAGTATTCCCGGGGCATCCAGTATCCCATGCGAGTTGTAGGTGAAATAGTATGGTGGGGGAGAAATAATTTTGAGAAAAATAAAATCGATATTTTTTTTAATAGTACTTATTTTTTCTTTTAATTCATCTTACGCTGATAATTATAACCAAGCGCGCCCAGAGTTTTTTGCACTAATGGACCCCAGAGATGGGGATACGGATTATAAAAGATTCTTATCCCTATCAAGTGTTGATGGAATAGCCGTTAGGACATCTTGGGATTTATTGGAGCCTCAGGACAATCGCTATGATTGGAGCTCTATAGATAAGCCATTATCTATAGCGGCTGAGAAAAATAAAAAGGTTACTCTACACATTATTGCATCTAGCTATTCATCGCCTCCTTCATGGCTGAAGAGGCAGGGCGTAAAATTTTATAATGAAATAAATCCCTTTCATGCTAAAAGATCAGTAAAAGAGCAAGCCGTTCCTTGGGATGTAACCTATATAAAGAAATGGGAAGAGTTTTTACAAGCTTTAGCATCTCATCTGCGAACAAGTGGGTTTGATAAAACATTGTCACGAATTTCTATTGCCGTGCCTGTTCCCGAAATGAGCCTGATCGCGTGTCGTAATGGGCGGATGTCAGACTCTGTCATCTATTCTCGTGATCATTATTTATGGGCTTGGCAGTATAGCGTTTATGCCATGAACACTGCATTTCCGAATATTATAAAGCTTGTATCCGCACCTGTGAGCGAGATATGTATGCCCGACCATGACGGGGCGCGTTTCTATGGAGATGTTCTGTCTTACATTCGCACTTTAGGATCTGATAAATTCCAAGTATATGCAGCGGATTTAAACGCAAAAGGAAGTCAGCGTCTGAATGGTTTGGGCAGCGAGTATCGTCATTATCCGGTTGGTTTCCAATTCATATGGTCTTTTTCGAATGACCCCCGAAACCGTTTCGACGGCAAATTATCTGATGCAATTTGTTCGGCGAGCAAGAATTATGGTGCAAATTACTTTGAAGTATATAAGGATGATATTCTGAACCCTGACCCGACAGTTCAATCGGCTTTGGGTTTAATACATCAACCAGAAAATTGTCAGTGAGTTGATAATTATGTCTAAAAAAATTTATAGAGTTTTCTCTCTTTTACTGTTGTCAGGCTGCGCGCCCTATATCAATGCTGCCAATAAAAATATGGTGACGGTTTATGTGCCGAATACAACCTATGAAAGCGAAGCCTTAGCCTTGGCAGATCAGCATTGTGCGCGGTACGGGATGACGGCCATGCTCAGAAAACCCCGTGCGGCCAGCACGGTGGGCGATCTTTATGATTATCGCTGTGTAAAATAGTCATTTTTCCATTGATTAAAATAACGGGCGGGCGGATTCTGTTTGATAATGAATCAAACAGGGGAATTTTCGCATGAGCTTAGATAAAATGATTGATGACGCATTCGCGCCAATCGCCACTTTTTTCGATAAAATCATTATGTTTGCTATTCCTCTCCATTTTGAGAACCCGTTGACGGGTGGGGTGACGGATTTAAGCCTGCCCTTGATTGTGATCTGGTTGGCGGCCGCGGGGATATTTTTTACCTGCTATTTAAATTTTTTGAATATCCGTCATTTCAAACACGCGATTGATTGCCTGACCCATAAATATGATGAACCGAATGCCAAAGGGCAGATCAGTAATTTTGATTCACTCGCCTCATGCCTCTCTGCGACCATTGGCCTTGGAAATATTGCGGGGGTTGCTGTGGCGGTGACGATCGGGGGGCCTGGGGCGGCCTTCTGGATGGGGATCATGGGAATTCTTGGTATGGGATCTAAATTTGCCGAGGTCACATTGGGTGTAAAATATCGTCATTTCCCGCGTACCGACGACCCGTCTGAAGTGGCCGGAGGGCCGATGTATTATCTGAAAGACGGTTTCGCCGCGCGCGGCATGAAACCTCTGGGCGTCTTTCTGGCCGCCATGTTCGCTGTGTGCTGTATCGGTGCGGCGATTGGTGGAGGCAATATGTTTCAGGCCAATCAGGTTTATGGACAAGTTCTCTATGCAACTGGCGGAGACAATAGTTTCCTTTTTGAAAAAGGGTGGCTATTCGGAATTGCATTGGCGATTGCGGCGGGTCTGGTGACACTCGGCGGTGTTAAATCGATTGCCAAAGTTGCCGCAAAATTAACTCCTGCAATGGCGATGTTATATATCGTTGCGGGGATTGTGGTGATTGCCGTCAACTATCAAAACGTCCCCAATGCACTAGGGCAAATTTTCCATGGTGCATTTAGTTTAGAAGCCGGTTGGGGTGGTTTGATCGGTGCGATGATTGCGGGATTTAAACGGGCTTTGTTTGCCAACGAAGCGGGGCTTGGGACGGCCGCGATTATTCAGGCCTCCGCCAAAACAGATTTTCCGGTGCGCCAAGGTTTGGTCGGCGGCCTCGGCCCTTTCCTTGATACGTTCTTTGTCTGTATGGTTACGGCACTCGTAATTATCGTGTCTGGTGTTTATCAGGCGGGGCAGGGAATGGAGGGGATTGCGCTGACATCCCGCGCATTCGAAACAGTCATTCCGCATTTTGATATTGTTTTGACGGTTGTGGTTTTCCTTTTTGCCTATTCAACAATCATTGTATATTCATATTACGGTGAAATTTGTGCAGGGTATTTGTTTGGAAATACTAAGAAAATCATTGTTGGTTTCCGTATTATATTTTTGGCTTTTATTGTCGTCGGGGCTTCTGCGTCGCTCAGCAATGTCCTGACTTTCTCGGACGCCATGTTCTTTTCTATGTGTATCCCCAATATTATCGGGCTTTACCTCCTGTCCAAGGAATTAAAGCGCGATGTTACGGAATATTTAACACTGGTCGGGCTGGAAAAACCATCTGTCAAATTACCTCAATAAAAGTGCATAACTTTTTGATTGGGCTTGAGATTGTTCTAAAACCATGAGAAGTTTTAGGCATTCGAAACATTTTTATATTTGATTGATGGAGCCCTCTGCCCATGACTCTGAACGTATCCCCGATTGTGGAGCCGGAAGGCTCTGAGTCCGCCCTTGATGCTGCCGTTCCTGTTTCACCTCCCGAAGTCACCACAAGCGTGTTCATGGGTAGTAAGCCAATGTTGAAAAACTGGAAAATGTTCGGGCAAACTCCGCAAGACATTGCAAAACCTGATGAGGATGCAGAGGCCGAAGTCGAAACCGACCTGAGAGCCGACCCGATCATTCCACGCAATTTTTCTGACCGCTCCATTCGTGCGGCACGTCCTGCGGCACCTTACTGGTTGCAAATTGGTCAAGCCTTGGCGGTTTTTGTAACTGTTGCTTGGGTCACTTATGCCGCGATTTATATTCTGGCGTTACCGAACAGTATTAAAACCATCACCTCTTCACCGCTGACCCTTGGCGGAATTTTGGCGAGTGTGTTGGCGCCTATTGCAATGTTGTGGCTCTGCCTCGCCACTTGGCAACGCCGCAGTGATGCGCATATTTATGCTCAGGCATTGCGTGAAGAATTGCGCGGGTTGTTTTATCCGAATGCCGACCAATCAAACCTGATCAGTGATGATATTCGTGATTTGATGAGACAGGCGACAGAAATGTCTGCCGCCTCACGCGGATCAATCAAAGCCATTCAACGTGCGCGCACAGGACTTCGTGCCGAAATCCGTGATTTTGCAGGCGTTTCACAAAAGGCTGAATTCCACATTGACCGTCTGGCAGATGCTCTATCCAAACGTGCCGAGGAATTATTATCATTGACCGAAGTCATTGAATCCCAGACCGAAAATATATCAACCAAGGCACAGCGTGGCATTGGGATGTGGGAAAATGCATCCGCAGAAATTTCCGAATTGGGCGATGAACTCGATCAAATGTTCGATAAGGGCGCAGAGAAAATTCAAACGGCGTCAGATGTCGCATTGGAACGCGTCAAAACCATCGAAACATCCATGACCAATGCGGCTGACGAATTGTCCGCTACTATTGATAATGTCGGCGCACAAATCGATGCCTCCCGCAACTCTCTGGACGATCAGGCCAATCGTTTAATGAGTGTCTCTGATGCAATCAATAGCGGTGCCGAACGTCTCGAGACAAGTCTTACAGACGCCGAACATATTTATGGGGCGGTTGAAGGCATGATGAACATCATGTCCGAAAGCCTGAACAAAGTTGAAGGTACAGCCGAACATTTCTTTGAGAAAACAAACGCGATTGAACAAAAATTAGAAAGCCGCGCCGATGCCCTTAAAGAATCTGCTGATAAATTATTAAGCAGTACAGATGACCTGCAAAATATCGGTGACCTTGCCACCAATAAACTGGGCGAGGCTCTGGCCTTGGCTCTCTCTGGGGCGGAGACAATTACAACAGCCGTTCGTCGCTCGAAAGACATGATGGATTTAGCTGTTGTTGATGCATCCACACAGATCGAGAAAACATCCAGAATTGCGGATGAAAAATTGGAAGCATTGATGGAACAGGCTCGCGCCAATCGCGACCAGTTGAATAAAATCATTGCCGAGATTGAAGAAAAACAATCACAACTTTCCGCCACAACCCAGAAAATGGATGAAAGCCGTATTGAATTGTCCGGCGTGGTTGATAAGGCCACAACGTCTCTGGATGCCGCAACCACAAACATGGTTGCCCAATCTGATAAGCCTTTAAAACTCATCCAATCTTCCATTGCTCAATTGGAAGAGCATACGCAAGAGATGGAAAGCAAACTGGCTGCACGTACTGTTGAAGTTCAACAGGAAACAGGCAAGTTGAAATCACTTGTATCCGGTATCGATGAAACTGTTCAGGAAAGTGTCGATAAATTGACATCCGCAACAACATTGCTCACTGAACAATCAGAAGCGATCCATGAAAATGTTGCTGCCCAACGCCAAAGCCTTGATGGTTTTGTTCAGGATATGAGTATCAAGGCAAATGCCATCGCATCATCGTTGGCGGAACGCAAAAACAATATCGAACAATCAATTTCCACAACCGAAGAAAAAATTTCCTCACTCGGAAATTCATTCTTTGATAAAGGGGATGCGTTGGTCGAGAAGGTCAATTTCGTATCTGAGAAAATCACAAATTATGAAGATAGTTTGAATGCGTCGATTTTGTCCGTAAATGCAAAATATGGCGAAGTCGCAGAAAAAGTCAGTGGCCAGATCAAATACATGACCCAGTTGTCAGAGTTTATCTCGCCCGAGGCAGACCGTATTTTGTCAAAGGTCGAAACAATTCATGCCAGCTATGATGACCTCAAAGACAAATGCTTTGCTGTTGCAGATGAATCCTCTGCTGCCTTGGTGGGGTTAAGTGAAAAACTGGAATCCCGAATTGTAAAACTCGGAACAGAGACAACGGAAACATCCAGAATATTACTGGGCGTTACCGGTGATATGACGGAAACCCTGTCCAATATTAAACAACACGCGGAAGAAGCGCATGACAGTATCGCCCAAATCCAATCCGGCATGAAAGGCCGTGTCGATGATCTGCATTTGATCAGTGATCGTGTGCAGATGAAGGTCGAGATGATGCAGAATAATCTTGGCACTTACGCCAAGGATTTGAATGATGTCTTGCACCTGACCATGGCTGATCTGGAAATGGCGACTGAGCGATTTGGTCAGACAACCTCCATCCTTGATGAAAAAACAGACGGCGTGACATCCCGCATCATTGACGCAACCCGTCAATATGTCGAGGAAGGTCATCGTATGGCCTTAATGGGCGAACAAACCGTTCATAAGGCCGCGCGCATTGTTGCCGTTATTCAACAGGAATCCGATAAACTGGTGAATACATCCAAAGCGTCCTTGCTGGAACTCCAGAAATCGGGCGACACATTATCTGTGCGCACCAAAGAGATTGAGGAATATCTGAAAGCATCCACACACCATACGCGCACCTATGGCGACAGCCTGCGCGAACAGGCAAGCCTCATTGCCAACCATTCATCGGAAATTGTCGATCATATTTCTGCCGCAACGGTCAAATTATCGACGAAGGCCAATGAAGTAAAACAGGTCAGCAATCATGTGATTGAAGAGATCGAGAATGCAGGCGCACGTCTTGAGGAAGGCACAAATGTGCTGGGTCGTGTGGCACGGATCACCATCGAAGCGGTGGATGATGCGGTGACAGGTTTTGCCGAACATGGAAATGTTTTGCGCAATACCGTCAACAACCTCACCACACAAATGCAGAACGTGAAGGAAGTCCAAACACGGACAGAGCGCGAGACATTCTTAAGCTCTGCCAAATTTGTGATTGAAAGCCTCTATTCGCTCGCCGTTGACGTATCCCGCCATCTGGAAGGTGAATTGGATGTCCGCGTCCTACGTACCTATCAAAAAGGTGATGTGTCGGCCTATGTGCGTCATCTGGTTGAATTGGCACCCCGCATGCCGATTGATAAATCACAACGTAAGTTTATCGAAGATGGTGAATTCAGAACCTACGTCCTGCGCTTTATCCGCCAGTACGAAGAATTGCTGGAACAGGCTCAAGCCAATGATTACGGCGACCTGTTGTCGTCCGTCTTCTCGACCAGTGATATCGGTAAACTCTATAAGGTCTTGTGTGAAATCGCGGGGCGGAGTTCAAGGGAACATTAAAATCTGCGGGTATAAGCCCCTATAAAAATCCTCCCCCGTAAAGGGGGAGGATTTGTTTTATCCTATAAATATTATTTGGATTTCTCTACCTTCGGCGGACGATCCTTCGGATACATATTCTTCATAATCCCCACGAAGGTTTTTTCGACTTCGCTATTGGTTGATCCCACCATCTCGGCTTCAACCGTAAACATGGATTTTTTGCCGATCCAGATTTGACCATTATAGATCAAAGGCTTTCCGTCACGTTCGGACAGGGCGATGCTCGACGCGCTTTTATATCCATCGGCGTCAGATGATTGGGAATTATAAGGTGTCAGATTGTTGGATTTGACCAACTGTTTCAAAGTTTCTTCAATAATCGCCGGCGTATATTTCTGAATTTCACTGGCGGCGAGTGGATTGCAACTGACGCGGAAATTGGTGGATGAATCTGCCCCGACGGCTTTGGTATAGGTCGCGACCTCGGTGCAATCATTTGCGGTTTGTCCGCATTTTTTCTCGATAAATGGTTTTTCGGGAAAGGTCACCTGAAATTCGCAATTTTCGGGGCCATAGGTGTATGGCGCGGCAAACGCAGGGCTTGCCAGCCCACTTGCCAGTGCAATCGCAGAACAAAACAGCAGAATATTTTTCATCGTGAATTTTCTTTCCTTGGCCTATTTCGTCCATGTTTTCGGGTCAGCATGTGATTGTTCACCTGTGGTCATGTTTTTAACTTCATGGGCTTGACCGTCTTCAAACGGTGGGAACCACACAAACGGAATACCTTTGCGAACGGCATATTCCATTTGTTTTTTGATTTTTTGGGATGAATGGTACAACTCGACATTCATGCCACGACCGCGCAAAGTATTCGCAATGCCTGCGGCTTCAACGCGTTTTTCATCGGACGGGACACAGACTAATACATCGGTTGGTGACTTGCGGGTCAGGTCACCCAGCTTGCCATTGATGCGCATATAATCAAACAGACGCGACAACCCGATGGAAATGCCAACCCCTGGCAAATGCTTGTTGATATAATTTCCCGCCAAATCGTCATAACGACCACCGGAGCAGATGGAGCCGAAGTCACGGTTTTCCAGCAGTTTGGTTTCATAAACTGTGCCCGTATAATAATCCAACCCCCGCACGATGGACAGATCGGCAACGACATAGCCGCGTTCAACATGGGTCAGTTGCGCCATGACAGAAGCCAATTCCGCAACACCTTCGGCCAACATCGGGCTGGACACGCCCAGAGCCAGAACCTGTTCCACAAAAGATTCATTTTCGGTTTTGATGGTGGCCAGTTTAAGCAATGTTTCGATATGTTGGGCGGCTATGCCTGCTTCAACCAATAATTTCCGCGTTCCATCCACGCCGATTTTTTCGATTTTATCAATCGCGCGAGTGACAGGCAAAGTATC
>MEMI01000047.1:138608-146952 GCA_001767915.1 Alphaproteobacteria bacterium RIFCSPHIGHO2_02_FULL_46_13
TGGATCGGCACGTTATCAACGCCGATCACATCAATATCGCATTGGTAAAATTCACGAAAACGTCCTGCCTGTGGACGTTCGCCGCGCCAGACGCGTTGCATTTGATACCGTTTGAACGGGAAATCCAGTTCGTTGAAATGTTGCGCCACATAACGGGCGAGGGGAACGGTCTGGTCAAAGTGGAGCGCCAGACGCGCATCCGATTTTTCGTTTTCATCTTTGTGCAGACGTTCCAGAACATAAATTTCTTTATCAACTTCGCCCTTGGCGCTCAATACCTCAACCTCTTCGACAGAAGGTGTTTCAATCGAGCAAAAACCGTAGGATTCAAATATCTTACGGATATGATCCATCCATTGTTGTTCGATACGACGAACTTCAGGCAACCATTCAGGGAAGCCAGTGATAGGGCGGGGTTTATAGATTTTTTGATCGGCCATTTTGAAGGCTCCTGCTAAATATTATATGGTGGCTTGTGCAAACCTTTTGGGGACAAGGTAAATATTTCAACCCCTGTTTCTGTAACCGCCATCGAATGTTCGAACTGCGCGGACAGCCCCTTGTCGCGGGTGGTGGCAGTCCAGCCGTCGGCTAAAACTTTGGTGCTGTATTTGCCGGTGTTGATCATCGGCTCAATCGTGAAGAACATGCCGGGTTCTAACACAACACTCCATGGGTCAGGCTCACTCGGGCTGACTTTTTCGTAGTAATGGAGGATTTGTGGTTCGGTGTGGAAGACAGTCCCCAATCCGTGTCCACAGAAATCACGCACGACAGAATATCCGGCGGTATGTGCAACCTTTTGAATGGCGCGACTAATGTCGCCTAATGTGTTTCCAGGTTTCACGGCATTAATGCCAGCCATCATCGATTCATAGGTCACATCGACCAGACGCTTTGCCTTGATTTTGGGTTCGCCCAACAGGAACATCCTGCTGGTGTCGCCATACCATCCGTCCAGAATGACGGTCACATCAATATTCATGATGCTGCCGTCTTTTAATTTGTCGGAATTGGGAATGCCGTGGCAAACCACTTCGTCAATTGATGTGCAAATGGATTTCGGATATCCGCGATAGTTCAGCGGAGCAGGGATCGCGCCATTCTTGATGATAAAATCATGGCAAATTGTATTTAATTCATCAGTTGTCACACCCACCTGAACATGGGGGGTAATCATGTCAAGAACTTCGGCGGCCAAACGTCCTGCGCGGCGCATACCTTCGAAATCGGCAGCAGGGTGGATTTCAATGCCGTCTTTGTTCTCTTTATTCTTCAAAATCTGGTCTTTCACTTGACGTTTTCCGTTTGTAAACATAGTTTATATAGGTCTTAAGACTTAACGCAGTCAGCTCATTTTATCAAGGTATTCTCAAATTATGGACAAAAAATTGACCGCCGCTCTGGTAATTATTGGAAATGAAATCCTCTCGGGAAGAACCCAAGATACCAACATCAATTGGATCGCCACCAAAATGTCGGATCAAGGCATTAAGTTGATCGAGGTGCGCGTTGTCCCCGATGAAGAAGACGCGATTATTTTTGCGATTAACGAACTCCGCCCCAAGGTCGGATATGTCTTCACAACAGGCGGCATAGGCCCGACCCATGACGATATTACGTCCGAGACGATTGCCAAAGCGTTCGGTGCAGAATTCGGTATTAATGCCGATGCCCGCAAAATCCTGCTGGACTATTACAAAAGTGAATCCGAATTAACGCCAGCCAGATTGCGGATGGCGCATATGCCTGTCGGCGCGACCTTGATTGATAACCCAGTATCGGGTGCACCCGGATTTCAGATGGAAAATGTATATGTGATGGCGGGTGTGCCGCGCATCATGCAGGGAATGCTCGATAGTATTTTGCCGACTCTGTCTTCGGGCAAGCCGTATCTTTCGAACACGATTTCATGTGAACTGGCCGAAAGCAAAATTGCCGAAACACTCGGCAATATTCAAAAACAATATGAAAGCGTTGATATCGGCAGTTACCCGCATTTCCGTTCGGGGTCAGTTGGGTTGGCACTCGTCCTCCGCTCAACCGACAATGATAATCTGCATGCCGCAACACAAGATGTTGTTGATATGGTGCGATCCTATGGTGTTGAACCAACGGGGATCAGCGTGCGGACGGACGGTAAGCCTATTGTTTAATTAATATCCATTCACTATCGGATAACGCCGTTCGCGGGTAAAGGCGCGGGAGGATAGTTTTGCACCCGGTGCAGACTGGCGGCGTTTATATTCGGATAGTTTGACAAGGCGCGAAACTTTGGCAACCACTTCAGGATTATGCCCGCGGGCGGTCATTTGTTCGGGTGATAAATCTTCCTCGATCAAGCCCATCAGAATGGAATCCAGTTCATCATAGGGCGGCAAACTATCCTGATCTTTTTGGTTCGGGCGTAGTTCTGCGGTTGGGGCTTTGGTCAGAATTCTTTCGTTGATTAATTCACCATCATTCCCCAATGCGTTGACGGGTTTTGTATCGTTGCGTAAGTGGGCGAGGTTATAAACTTGGGTCTTATATAGGTCTTTGAGGACGTTATATCCGCCGCACATATCACCATAAAGTGTTGCATAGCCACAGGCCATTTCCGATTTGTTGCCGGTGGTCAAAACCATTGCGCCGTGCTGGTTTGAAAGGGTCATCAATATCACACCGCGCAACCGCGCTTGTAAATTTTCATGCGCCAGTCCGGACGTGTTTGGCAATGTCGCCATGAATTGTTGAACCATTCCTGTGATCGGAACAGTTTCAAAATTTGCACCGATTTTGCTGGCGCAATCAATCGCATCCTCAATACTTTCGGATGATGTGAATTCGGACGGCATCATCACACAGGTCACATTGTCCGCACCAATCGCATCGGCTGCAATCACTGCCGATAGTGCAGAGTCAATTCCGCCCGACATACCGATGATGATTTTCGATTGTTTGGTTTTGCGCATATAATCGCGCAGTCCCAGCATGGCGGCCTGATACAGCCCGTCAGTTTCCGCATGTTGCGGATGAATAACCGCGCGTTCATTGGCGAATGAAAAAGTTTGAAATTCTTCGATAAATTCTTCGCATTGTAAGAACAATTCACCTTCCGCATTTAACGCAAAACTCCCGCCGTCATAAATCAGGTCGTCTTGCCCACCGACTTGGTTGACCGAGAGGAGGGGAATGCCAGCTTGTTCAACGCGTGAGCGCGCATGTTGTATGCGGAGCGATTGTTTATGCGGTTCATACGGGCTACCGTTAATCGCGATAAAGAAATCAGCAGATTTGGCGGAGAGATAGTCCGATACATTCGGAAACCACATATCTTCGCAAATCATGATACCCAATTTATGATCTCGGAAATCAACGGGTTCGGGGCGCGTACCCGATGTGAAATAACGCTTTTCATCAAACACGCCGTAATTCGGTAGCTCAACCTTATGGGTGATGGAGACAATTTTTCCACCCTCGATCAAATACGCCGCATTGAATAAATCGCGCTTATCACGCTCCGGCGCGCCAACCAAAATCCCGCTTTTCATGGTTGCGGATTTTTCGACCAGCAAGGAAATCACTTCCTCAACATGCGCGATGAAACCGTCGTTTAGTAATAGGTCTTCGGGCATATAGCCAGTCACGGCTAATTCAGGAAACACAATCAAATCCGTATCTGCATCAAATTTTGACCAGACAGATAGAATTTGTTGAATATTGCCGTCAATGTCCCCAACGGTCGGATTGATTTGAGCCGCCGTTAGGCGAAGGCTAGGCGTACGTCCCATTAGATTTATTCCGCCGCCAAACTTTGTTGCGCCAAATCTTTGCGGTCTTTACGGATGGATTTTAATTCATCGGCAATCAGGAAAGACAACTCCAATGCTTGTGACGCATTGAGGCGTGGATCGCAATGGGTGTGGTAACGGCTGGATAAATTTTCATCCGTCACGTCCACAATCCCGCCTGTGCATTCGGTTACATCTTGGCCAGTCATTTCAACATGAACACCGCCGGGGTTTGTGCCTTCGGCTTTATGAACGGCAAAGAAATCTTTGACCTCGCTCATAATATCGTCAAAGCGGCGTGTTTTATAACCGCTGGCGGATTTCATGGTGTTGCCGTGCATTGGGTCGCATACCCATGTCACAACGCGACCTTCGCTTTTGACGGCCTGTACCAATTGAGGCAGGTGGTCAAATACTTTGCCCGCACCCATTCTTGAAATGAGCGTTAAGCGACCGGCTTCGTTATCTGGGTTCAATGTATCAATCAAACGAATGAGGGAGTCTTTGGTCAAATTCGGCGGGCATTTCATACCAATCGGGTTTTTAATGCCGCGCGCAAACTCAACCTGCGCATGGTCTTCTTGGTTGGTGCGTGCGCCGATCCATACAAAATGACCGGAACAATCATACCAATCGCCCGTCGTACTATCGACACGGGTCAACGCTTCTTCATAAGGAAGGAGCAAGGCTTCGTGACAGGTATAGAATTCGGTTTGTTTCAAAATATGTGGAACGGTTTTGCTGGTCAAACCAACGGCGGTCATGAAATCCAACGCTTGTTCAATCCGTTCGGATAATTTCTGGTATTTCTCGGACGACGATGTGTCCCGCACAAAATCAAGATTCCATTGATTGATGCGGTGTAAATCGGCATACCCACCCATTGCAAAGGCGCGGAGGAGGTTGAGCGTCGCCGATGATTGGTTGTAAGCCTTGAGCATCCGTGTCGGGTCAGGGTTACGGGCTTCTGCCGTAAACTCTATCCCGTTGATAATATCGCCGCGATAGGTGGGCAGGGTGATGCCATCGCGGGTTTCGGTATCTTCCGAACGTGGTTTGGCAAATTGTCCCGCCATACGTCCCATTTTCACAACGGGAAGCGATCCTGCGAATGTCATCACAACCGACATTTGCATCAGGACGCGGAAAGTATCACGGACTTTGTTCGCGCCAAATTCAGCAAAGCTTTCGGCGCAATCGCCACCTTGCAACACAAAGGCGCGACCATGGGCGGCCTCTGCCAACTGGGCTTTCAACGTGCGCGCTTCCCCTGCAAACACCAGTGGCGGCATTTTTGTGAGTTCCGCTTCGGCAGTCGCCAGAGCAGGATTGTTTTCGCCATAAGTCGGGAGTTGTTTAGCTGGTTTAGATCTCCAGCTCGCAGGTTTCCAGTCAGTCATTATCCACATCCTCAAAAAAGTAAAATCCCCTAATGATTTAGGGGATTTATGCGGATTTTACAAGGGCTCATATATAAGAGATTGTGTGGCATATCGTGGAGATTGCTTGAGTTTTGGTTGATGATCAGCCTGCTTACCTGTTTTAATGATTTCGGAGAGGTTGAGTACGGTATCTAACGTCTTATTCCATTTATCATAGGACGAATGATCTTGTAAAAGATCGACGTAAATCGGGTGCAATTCCTTGCAGATGCGTTGAAGATCTTCTAAAATTTCTCTCCGTAGGTAAATTTCTTTGCTGTCTGGGATGGGATAGATAAAATGCTTAATTGCTCCAGAAGTATTGCTCGGAGCAGTTTCTAGCCGTTTTGCCAAAGCATTCCACTGCGGATCAGTTGATTGTTCCAATATATCTTTGATAGGTGCCAAAGCATCCAAAAAAGGTTGCTTTTTGGTTTGTATATATGGATTTTGTTCGGAAAAAAGGGTGCAAAGACCCTGTAATAATTTACAGCCCATCATATCGCCTCATAAAAATAGTTTTTTATATGGGGTGTATGGAAATGAGCCATAGTGCTTTAGCAATTTATTATAAAGCGGTGCAAGCTACCCCTCAAATCCCGCTTCAGTAGGGGTAGTCTGCACTATTGATGGGGGATATGTCAAGGTAAAATTTGTTTTTTCTCAAGTCTCAAAATCGTTTTATTATTCATGTTTGGAGTGGTATTTTTCTGCCATGAAAAAAATTCCCGTCTCTACAATTTTTGTGCTTTTGGCTGTTCCGTTTGTTGTGGTGGCCGCATATATGATGATGTCCAAGCCACGCATACCAGTCGGCGTTCCGGCCTGTTATCTGGACGCCGTGTGCGACAGTTTGCAGATTTTAAATACTGAAAAAATAAAGCAGCTCGAAGACTATCACCAAACGTCTTTGGATCAGCATGATATTGATTTGCGCATCTTAACAAGCAATATGCCCGCGGCAGGAACAATCAACTATGTGAAGGCTGCGAAAATAGGCAGCAACAGCAAGTTGGGTCAAGGCGTGTTGTTTATGATTGACCCGCAATCTGCACTCATACGTTTTTATGCTACGCCGAATTTGCGTGGAATTTATAATGATGAATTTACATTTTTTCTCGAAAAAAATCAGATGATGCCTTTCTTTAAGGCAGGAAAAATTTCGCAAGGGATTATCGAGACCGACAAAATTATTCTCCAACGCGCCGAAGATGCTAAGGCTGGCAAAGCCTTTGATGCTAAGGCATATCAAGCCATAGCAACGCATGTTTTAAATGCCGGAAATCAGGTTGTTCCTACAACTCCCGTTGATCCGCTAAGGGATCCAAACATTCAACGCCCCACCGAAATTGTGTCTGAGTATCTGCGGATGTTGATGATGAATAATTCCAGTTATGATCTTCCTATCTATAGTCAGGCTTCGAAAAAATTTAGACAAAATGCTCCGCTCACATCCGCTCAAATGCAAAGTGAATTATTGGCGCATAAGGTTTGTAATATTTATAAAGAAGTCATTCTGGACGAAGGTTTGGCGGCGGTGCTCTATGATATTCATCAACGACATTGCTCCCCTTATTTTCTTGTCTTTGAAAATGGCGGATGGAAAATGGATATCCCGACAACGGTCAATCGTATCCTCATAGATGCGAAGCATGGATGGTATCTGGATATGGCACGTCCGACAGTTTATGCGAATGCGTTGCTTGACTGGCAATTTGACAAAAATGGTATTCCTCACCCGATGCCTCCTATGCGATGGGGGTTATTGATTGATTCTGACATGGCGGCGCGTGTGACCTATGTCAAAAAAATCTATGATAATTCATCCTCAACGAAAATTCCGTTGCAGGAAAAAGACGTCATTCTGGAATGGGGCGGCATTAAAAACCCAACCCATGCCGATGTCGAAAAAAGCATGGTTGATTCGGATGGCGGGCAGAAGATTCCCGCTCTTATCTGGCGAAAAGGCCAGAAAATGACCGTTGAAATTGTGGCTCCTCCGCGAATGTAGCGCCCATAAACCCCTGTTTTAAGAAGTTTTTTTGGATTTTATCCAAAAAATGGGTGACATGGGGCTTTGAATATTGTAAACAAAAACCGCTTCGCAAGATGCTGCCGTAGCTCAGTGGTAGAGCACGTCCTTGGTAAGGACGGGGTCGGAAGTTCAATCCTTCTCGGCAGCACCATTTGCCCTTAAGCCAAATGTGTGAAATGGAATAAAACCAATGGCGTTGACCTTATCCATTCAGATTTGCGACGAAAGTCATCTTCCCTCATTAAATCAATTTGTAATTGATGCCAAACATTCCATTGAGGATCGTTATTTCGAAACAGCGTTTCAAGAACAACAGGACAAAAAACGCCTGATTTTTTTGGCGTTTTCAGATGCTGTTTTGGTTGGATACGCGCACCTCAATTTCTTCCCCCAATACACTCCATTCTTACGCATGGGCATCCCTGAAATTCAAGACATCGTCGTCCACCCCGATCACCGCCGCCAAGGAATTGGCGAGCAACTCATCAAGGCATGCGAGGCCGAGGCCAGATCAAGATCAATAACAGACATTGGCATCGGTGTTGGCGTAACTGGTACTTTCGGTGCGGCTCAAAGATTATATGTTCGTTTGGGTTATATGCCTGATGGCACTGGTGCCGTTTTTGATCGCACCCCAGTTTCAACGGGTGAATTCCGCCCCGTTGATAACCGATTGTGTTTGATGTTGGTTAAAAATATATCTGATTAGAATAAAAAAGCCGACCTTGAGAGTCGGCTTTCTTTAAAGTGTATTAGTATCATTTACCATGGTGAGGTACAACCAGGAGATGATTTAACGCATGAACAGTTCGTAAAGATATTATAGCCTGAACCAGTTGGTTGTTGGCAATATTGGTTAGCACTTCCTCCCGTACAAGAGCTGCCTTCATTAGGAATGAGCGGGTTGGCGGACGCGTAAGGGCTTCCAGCATCAAGGCTTCCTCCGATTTTCCAATAATATGTCGCTACTCCACACGCTCCTAGCGCAGTTGGGGCAGAGTTTGAGACGAGAGTACAAAAGCCGGATCCATCAAGTGGATAGCTTTTAGTGACCTTGTCACATTGGCCATTTACTTGGGTAGGCCCAGTACATGCTGAAGATGAGCTGGAATACC
>MEMI01000047.1:146976-147343 GCA_001767915.1 Alphaproteobacteria bacterium RIFCSPHIGHO2_02_FULL_46_13
TGGAACCGTAACTAAGGTTTGAGTATAGCTCCTTGTTGGCGTTAAAGAATCATTACGATAAGGCCCGCATGAGTCTGCCCCTGAAGGTGGGGTAGTTGAGAGTGAACACTCAAAACAATCAACTGCCTGTGTGGTTCCTGTGGGGACCCACAGCGAAGAGGTACAGTCGTATGTCTCGTAAATTGTGTAGCTCTTTGAAGCATTGGATGGGCAAGCTGCAGTCGTTGATCTGGTTGCCGGAGTGCATGTTGGAGGGACAGGTGTAGAGCCACTTGATCCAGAGGAGCTACCTGATCCAGAGGAGCTACCTGATCCAGAGGAGCTACCTGATCCAGAGGAGCTACCTGATCCAGAGGAGCTACCTGAT
>MEMI01000048.1 GCA_001767915.1 Alphaproteobacteria bacterium RIFCSPHIGHO2_02_FULL_46_13
AGCCCGTTCAACGTCCAAAACCAGAGGCATCAATGTTTCCGCCACATAACGCCCACCAAAGATTCCGAAATGCCCGTTATCATCGGGCTGATGTTTTAAACTGTTTTCCATGCGTTTGTTTTCGCATAAAATACCCAATAAATAAAGCATTTCGCGCTACCCCTTGAGACTAAAGTCAACGCGTGCTAGATAAACATATCAATTTATTGAAATGGAAACCGCTATGAAAACCAAATTATCTCTTATCCTGATGTCTGCTCTTTTGACCCTGTCCGCCTGTTCAGGCATTGAATCAGAGGCAAAATACCCAACCGGTGCTGACCGCGCATCCACAGGCGGCGACATCTATAAAGAAGCGCCGAGCATTTTTGGTAAAGGTGGCCTTAGCATTCTGGGTGGCAAAGATAAAAAATCTGATGGGTCTGGGGTTGTGGTCAATACCTACCTCTGGCGCGCAGCCTTAGATACCGTGTCCTTCATGCCATTGGCATCTGCTGACCCGTTCGGCGGCACCATCATTACAGACTGGTATTCCGCACCCGAAACACCGAATGAACGCACCAAATTAAATGTCTTTATTCTGGGCAGCGACCTCTCTGTTTCTTCC
Source organism: Alphaproteobacteria bacterium RIFCSPHIGHO2_02_FULL_46_13 (assembly GCA_001767915.1). GTDB lineage: Bacteria > Pseudomonadota > Alphaproteobacteria > Micavibrionales > Micavibrionaceae > UBA1573. The sequence goes on from MEMI01000048.1 coordinate 608, forward strand.
CTCTCGGTTAAAGTCTTCCGTCAGGTGAAATCAGGCGCAGGTTGGAAAGACACCACCGTTGCCAAAGACACAGCAACCAAACTCGAAGACGCAATCTTCACCCGCGCCCGCGAAATGAAAATCGCCCAAAATAAATAGGGTTTGAACTCTTTAGAAATAGAAAAAGCCAATCATCTGATTGGCTTTTTTGTTATTTGACCTTCGATGCTTACGGAGCAACAGGCTGAGATGTAGGGCTTCTAGGATTCATACTTGGCTTACTATTGATTTTTTTATATGTGCTTTCACAATGGGTGCCAAAAAATCTGTTGATTTCACAGACACTTGTTTCCAAATATGTATTCGTGTTTTGAGTCATGCGTAGGGAAGGGGATACTTTCGAGGAATTAGAGCCAATATCTAATGACAATGTCCCATCAAATGTCGAGATGGTTTTTGTTTCCGAGCCTTCAGAAGGAGAATATTCTATTTCTTCTCTTGTGAAGAACGTAGAAGTGGTAACAGTATCTGTAAAGAGACCTTTTTTAATAATAGGAGGTGTCCTTTGGATAATCTGTGGTGCGGCACTCCGTGCAAAACCACCAGAGACATAATTATTGTTGTTTGCACCACCTTGTCCCAGAGCTGATGTATTCACTGTGTTAGTAGAAACATCCTTGGTAGCTGGATTGGATAGGCCATTATTCTGTTCTGTTGCATAAGCCATTGAACCAGCCCCTAAAGCTGCCGCCAAAAGTATTTTTGAAATTTTTGATTGTGCTGTCATTATAAACCCCTCAAGTGGTTCTGTTAAAATCTTAAGAGAGATTATGCCTAAATAAATATTATGTCAATAAATTTATTTTACGGCACGGCTGGTGCACTTGCCGCTACGGCAGCTGCTGGTGCTGGGGAGACTGGTTTCTTCTCTAGTTCCGGCTTAGGTGTCGCGGCAAGGCTATTGATTGTTGCTTGCGGAATAGCCACCCCCTCTGTTAAGGCTGCGTAATTGGCAACGTCGGCGGGAAGCAGTCCAGCCTTATAAGAGTTTTGGGCATACTCTTTAATCGCGCCATCTGCCGCAATTGTCCCAGTTTTGATTTTTTCTTCGCGGAGCGCATTGGCAGCAGATTCTAGGAATGTTTGCTGAGTGTCTATAGTTGCATTCCGCAGGCGGCGATCCGGATCAATTTTCTCGCCTGCCGTCATCACTCTATTCTCGATGGTTGCCGCCCGTTCATTGAGGGTTGTCGGCGTTTCGGTATTGGGAATTTGACGCAATGTCTCCTGTAAATCAAAGCGCTTTTTATTTTGGATGGCCAACATATATTCGTTGCCCAATAATCTTTGCAGGCCTTCTTTTGATCGTCTGTGGAATTCAGTCGAGTTGCCTTCAAAATCCTGAGGCACTTTAAAGGATGATACTTTCGCATCAACTGCCTTCAGTATCTGGGCATTATCCATGAAAGTATTGGCAGATTTTTCAAACTCACTTTGTAATTTACCCAACATAACCCCCTGTGATTAAGGGTATTATGCCAAGTAAATATAAAGTTTATGTTAACTGCCAGTCACAACCGCATAAAGTGCAACCGCCGCCGCATTCGACACGTTCAGGCTGCTAAATGACCCTGCTGTTGGTAATTTGACGAGGACATCGCATTTTTCACGCACCAATGGACGGAGGCCTGGGCCTTCGGCGCCCAGAACCAGCAAGGTTTTGTCAAATTTGTCTGCCTGATCGATTGTTTTCTCGCCGCGCTCATCCAGTGCCATGGCGAAATAACCTTGTTCCTGTAACGCTTCAATCGCGCGGGCGAGGTTGGTTTCGTACACTACCGCCAAGGACTCAACCGCACCGCAGGCTGTTTTAGCCACAATACCGTTCAGTTCAGGGGCATATTTGCTTTGAACAATAATCGCATCCGCACCAAAGGCACAGGCGGAACGCATCACTGCGCCCAGATTATGGGGGTCGGTGACCTGATCCAACAGAACGATCACCGATTTCTTTTTGTGAATGGTAATATTCATGATGTCGGGGAGGAACACGTCAGAGAGTTGTGCCGCATCAATCCCGATCCCTTGGTGGACTGTCCCTTTCGGCAAAGCGCGGTCAAAGGCCTGTTTCTCGAGAAGAATTGGGTTAGGGCGTTTAATGCCCAATTTCTTGGCCTTCGCGACCCAGTCATAGGCCATGTTTTCGGTGGCGTCCGTACAATAAATCGCCTGCATCTGGCGGGTCGGGTTCATCACCGCGGCTTCACAGGCATGAGTCCCGAACAGGGTCATGCGGTTTTTGGCAACACCTGTGTTTTCGCGCTTCTCAGGGCGTGGATCGCCATACATCTCGCGTTGTTCGGCCAAGATGCGTCCGGCACGGGTTCCTGGCTTGATGCCACGCTTGGGTGGTGGGGCATCCTTCTTGTCATACTTTTTAGCAGGACGTTCAGAAATTTTTCCGTCTCTGGTTCTATAAGGCCCGACTTTTTCGGAATTTTTAGAATTTTTTGGTTTTTTATTCATTTTGACTTGACTTATAGTCCCTTTTTTGGCTTCTTCTCCATCTCAATATCCCGTGTAACCGACGGGTGCAAGAAAATAGTATCAAATCCCCGTGGAAGGGTGGCCGAGTGGTTAATGGCAGCAGACTGTAAATCTGCCCGCGTGAGCGTACACAGGTTCAAATCCTGTCCCTTCCACCATTTTTCTCCTTACAGATATTTCCCTCTCAAAAATAAATAAAACATCCCAAAACCCCACTCAAAAACGAGTGCGCGACATTCCTGTCAAAGAAAATGCGACATTGGTGTCACCCTAAACAAATATATGTTTAAATATCTTACTCAACATGTTATAAATTAGATACGATGCAAAATGTAACAGAAGAAAACCGAGCAAGAGACAAGTGGAGGAAGGCCTCAATGGCGGGATGGCAACCCCTTCCTGACGTGCTGCTCAAAAATCAATATAAGTTGGAACTAACACCAACGGAAATAATGGTGCTCATCAATGTCTTGTCATTCTGGTGGTATGCAGACCAACTACCGTACCCAACTGTGTCAACTATTGCGAAAAGAATGAATGTCACAACAAGAACAATTCAAAGAAGCTTAAGCCGGTTAATACAAAAAAAATTACTTGAACGGAAGACGGTAGAAACCAACAAAGGGAATAAGCAGGAAGTCTACGACCCCGAAGGCTTGGTAAAACAATTAGAAGCGTTTGCTGTAACAGATAAAGATTTCCTTCACCGACAAGAGAGAAAATTTAAGCAAACGTTAGAGGAGGAAACAAATGCCAAGAGAATCTTCTGATGAGCCTTGCAAACTTGAAATTAAGCTAGGGTTATTTAAGGTGAATGCCGATGGTCGCGCTCCTGTTTGGATGGCCACAGGCCTTGCTGTCTTATTTCTTTTATTAATAGGTTTACAGATTGATGACTTAGGCAATTTTTTGTTTTCGCAAGTAATGCACCTAAAATTATCCCTAATCCCCGTAAAGTAAATTACATCCACCATTTACCCTTGCTTTATAGCCCTATATACTCCCCCAATAATATAATCGATACTTGAGGAAATTTATGAGCATAGGTCTTTTTGCACTTTTGGACGACGTTGCCGCCCTGATTAAGGTGACTGCCGCCAGTCTGGACGACATCCCCGCCCAAGTTGCTAAAACCAGTACCAAGGTATCAGGGGTTGTTATTGATGATGCGGCGGTGACCCCGAAATATGTGGTTGGTCTTGACCCATCACGCGAACTGAGCATCATTTATAATATCGCCAAGAAATCGATGATCAATAAATTATTGTTTCTGGGGCCCGGTACTATTTTATTCGGTTATTTTGCACCATGGGCGATTACCCCCATTCTGATGTTCGGGGGGGCTTATTTATGTTTCGAGGGGTATGAGAAAGTCCATTCGATCTTTGCACATCATGATGACGATGAAGACCCGACAAACGATCAACCCCTTATCCAGATGACACCTGAAGAACTTGAGAAAGAACGCATTGACGGGGCGGTGACCACCGACCTTATTCTCTCTGCCGAAATTATGGCGATTACATATGGGACTGTGGTCGATAAAGATATCGTATCCCAGATTATAGTCATGTTGTCTGTGGCGATTGGCATTACCGTTGCCGTTTACGGCTTTGTCGGACTGATCGTGAAGGCCGATGATTTTGGGCTGCACATGGCCAAAGATAAATATCATCCGGCAATCAGAAAAACAGGCCGTAGTATTATTTTATTTATGCCACATTTCCTGATGATCCTTGGTTATGTGGGGACGGCGGCAATGTTATGGGTTGGCGCGGAAATTATTGCGCATGGTATTCCGTTCCTCCATCACGGATTAGAGGCTATTCATCATACATTCATCGATATGCCTGTCATCGCATGGTTTGCAAAAGTGTTTGCCTGTGTGATCGGGGGATTGATTGTTGGTTTAGCTGTTGCACTGATGATTGAACCATTACACAAACTGTATCTGAAATTCAAACCGAAGGCATCGGCTTGAATTGATAAGTTGCCTCATCCAACAGCCAGTTTTTAACACCGTCATGGGTCAGCCAGTCTTTGGCGGTTTGATCGTCCTTTAGATACGCATCCCAGAAGGCCAGTGAAAGGATCTTGATAATCTGTTCATGGACATCGCGTTTCGGGTTGGCGTCGAGTTTCCCGCGGGAGCCGTTATAAACCATGTGATCGCCCTTATCCAACACCAGCAAATGTTGGTCGGGACCGCCTGAATAATCGAAAACTTCCAAACGGACTTCGTAACCGCTTCCTTCGATCGGGGAATCGTCGTCCGTTCCCGTCATCATTAATAAGGGGATTTGAATGCCGCCGTAAAAATCTGCGGGCGGGTGTCCTTTTTTGTCTTTCACGGGAACAGGGCTATAGACAATTCCCGCTTTAAATCTTTCCTCGAACAAAGAATATTGGCGCGCGCCACGTCCGCGACGTTGCCCTGCCATCACTTGGGTTGTCAGTGCGCCGAAAGAATGCCCCGACATACCGATACGGGTCATGTCCATGAACGGGGCGATGTCGAGAGTGCCCAGTTGCGACAAGGCAAACGGTACATCCTTTAATCGTTCGAGTGTCGCACTGCGCGGAATATGGGTCGCGCGAATAACATCCCATGGATGCCCGTCTTTTCCTTCCCACAAACTGGAATCCGTTCCGATATGCTGGATATGCACAACGACATAGCCGTGGGACGCAATATAGCGTGATATAAACCCGGCGCCATCGCGTGAGCCGCCAAGGCCATGTGACCAAATAATGACAGGAAATTTTTGTGCGCCTTGATCAATAGGGCAATAAGTTTTATAGGCGACTTTGCGCCCATCACGTTTTGCATCAACCCATTCGCCACGCGCAATGGCAATTTGCATCGGTTCAATTTCAGCAGATATGTCTTGTGACCAGAGTATATTATTCAACATACCCGCACCCTAAACATTTTTAGGCGGGTAATAAAGCTAAAACAGGTGCGGCTTGCATCCCTCTTTTTACCTGAGGCAAAGATTTCTCTAACTCCCCAATCCAGCCCAGAAATTTTTGAGCGTCTTGTTGTGTCTCGGCGCGGTCGATGACAGATTGCTGATGACCTTTTAACCACTGCACCATTTCTTTTTTATCGGATTCTGTTGAGAGAGGAATCCATTGCAGGGTGGCTAGTTTATAATCCACACTCACCCCCGATGGCATCATCAACTCCAACTCGCTTAATCTCTCGGACAAGCTCGCATATTGCGTACCATCTGCCTTACAACCAACCTCACCAAATACCATTGTTATTTTTTCAGCCATTATCTACACACCTTGTTTTTGTATTAGTATGATAACACAATAACGACAAAAATAGCCCTTGTCAATCTACTTATGAATAATATAAGCGGAATATATGATTTTAGTAAGGCAAGAATCTTTCTTCCCCATAAATATTTTATGATTATTTCTCAATGAGTTAGGGAGTAATAAGATAAAAAATAAACTAAAACTTAAAAAAATTTGAATTTTTGGTTGACATAGTTCCAAGTTAAGGTTATAAAAAACTCAATCCTAGAGAAATTCGGGCAAGCGTAGGTGATAGACAAGGCTAAATAAAGGCCTTCTGCGCAAAGTGTGTGTGTACTAAAAACTAGATTTAAAAAACAAAATTTTACGAGCTTTCTCCCCCCCAGAAGAAAGGCAGGTCTTTGAGATACCTCAAGACCTGTTTTCTTTTTTGGGGGCTTTTATGAAGCGTTTAAATTATTCGTCGTCTTCGTCATCTCTGAACTTGTCACCATGTCCGCGGACTTCGTCTTCGACATCGTGGGCGATGGCGATCATCAGGGCGTAAACTTCGCATACGATGTCTTCGAAATCTTCACCGGCGCGGTCGCCCACGCGGTTAATCACCTCTTTAACGCGCGATTCAACAACGGTTGGGATATTATTTTCTTCTTTAAACGCGCCTACTTCACGGATGATTTTATAACGCTCAACCAGCAAATCAACGATTTGATCGTCAAGGGCATTGATCCGGTCACGGAAGGGTTTCATCAAATCCGATGCTTTATTCATGTTTTATCTTTCTCTTTCGATATAAAAACGCTAAATATCTTCTATGAGCGAAAAACCAAAAAGTCCAGCGAAACCCGCACCTGTAACGCCTGAAACCCCCGTTTCTTCTCCTGCAACGCCGCAACCGGAATATGGTGGGCGTAAGGGGCCAGAGGCCACGCGCTATGGCGATTGGGAAATGAACGGGAAATGTGTTGATTTTTAAAGGGGTCCGTCCATGAGAATCCGCCGCCTTCCCGATAATCTGGTTAACCAGATCGCCGCTGGTGAAGTCATTGAACGCCCTGCTGCAGCTATTAAGGAATTGGTTGAAAACGCAATTGATGCCGACAGCACATGGATCGAAGTAGAACTGATCGAGGGCGGCAAAGACCTGATGATTGTCCGTGACAACGGATACGGCATGGGCGCAGAAGATTTGATGGCGGCACTTGACCGTCATGCGACCTCGAAACTCCCCACATCTGACCTGACCAATATTTGTTTTTTGGGGTTTAGGGGTGAAGCTTTACCGTCTATTGCCTCTGTCTCCAAAATGAAAGTATCAACCCGCGAACGCGGCGGCGATGCCCATGAGATTGAAATTATCGACGGACAAAAACAACCGATCAAGCCGTCCGCCCAGAATGAAGGCACAACCATTGAGGTGCGCGATCTTTTCTCGCTCACCCCCGCACGATTAAAATTTTTAAAAACGTCGGCGACAGAGTATGGCGCGGTCAAAGATATGCTGCAACGGCTTGCCATGGCCTATCCTCACATCTCCTTCCGTCTGACCCATAACGGGGCGACATCTTTTCATTATCCTGTGTTGGACAATGCCCTTGAAAGCCTTGGGCAGCAACGTTTGCGCCATATTATGGGCGATGATTTTGTCAGCAATGCCATTCCGGTTGACGCCGAACGCCAAGGCATTCGCCTGACGGGATGGATTGGCAAGCCGACCCATAATGCGGGGACTGCGCAAAAACAATTCCTGTTTGTGAATGGACGTGCGGTGCGCGATAAACTCCTCCTCGGCGCCATCCGTGCAGGATATATGGATGTGATGGCCAAAGACCGTTACCCTGTTGTCTCGCTCTTCCTCACCGTGCCGCCCGAAGAAGTGGATGTGAACGTCCACCCCGCGAAAGCCGAAGTCCGTTTCCGCGATTCATCAATTGTGCGTGGCCTTATCGTCTCAACCATTCGTTATGCTCTCAACGGACAAAATATTGCGCCCGTGACCTCCCTCACCGATGAACTGGTCAATCGTCTGGAGCAGCAACGCAGCAATCAGGCGAGCCAGCCCTATAACCCTCGCTCGATGCTCACCAGCTATTCCGCACCCAGCGGGTCTTCCTATGGGCATTTGGCGGAACGTGTCACCAATGCCTTCCAACCACAGATGGATTTTATGCCCTCTGCACGTTTTGAAGCGCCGATGCCGGTGACCGAAGATGTGGCTGATGAAAATTATCCCTTAGGCTCCGCTCGCGCCCAGATACATGAAAATTATATCATCACCCAAACCGCAGGCGGCATTGTGATTGTCGATCAACATGCGGCGCATGAACGCCTGACCTATGAACGGTTTAAAGCGCAAATGGCCGAAACAGGAATCCCTGTTCAAGGTCTTCTGACCCCTGAAATTATTGCGATGGATGATGTTGATTGTGCGCGCCTTCTCGAATCCCGCGACCTTTTCGCAAAATCGGGGTTAGAGATCGAAGCCTTTGGCGCGGGTGCGATTGCCGTCCGTTCCATCCCCGCCCTGTTATCCGGTCGCATCAATCTCAAAAATTTGCTGCAGGATTTAGCCGATGATTTGCGTGAGCATGAAAAGGCCACAGCCCTTGAAGAAAAAATCAACCATGTCCTCTCGACCATGGCTTGTCATGGCTCTGTCCGCTCGGGGCGACGCCTGACTGTTCCTGAAATGAACGCGCTTCTCCGCGACATGGAAAGCACGCCTTTATCAGGGCAATGCAATCACGGACGCCCAACTTTTGTTGCACTCTCCCTCGACGATATTGAAAAATTATTCGGACGGAAATAGAAGGAAACTAAAATGAAAATGACCAGTCAAGATCAACTCAAATATTGCTATTACGCCTTTGCACTCTGCGCCGTCACCACATCCATTCCCCAGATGGCGGTGCAGTCTTTCGCCATGGTCTTTTCGATTATGATCATCATCGCTTTCTATGTCTTGCGCCGCAAATGGGACAAAGAAACATTCGAATATAAAGAGGCCAGCCGGATCATTAAATTATTCTGGGTCTGGTCAGCCATTTATGTTGCGGGCATGTTTATCGCAGGACTCCTCATCTCGTCCTTTGGCGACATGACCAAAATAAATGAATGGACGGAATCCGTGGTGCAAGGGACAGCCATGCCCGATGAAGAAAGCCTGAAACAAGTCACACAGGACTATATGGATACGAATTTCAAACTGATCATTTCAATGACCATTTTATGCATTCTGCCCGCCCAGATTTATGCGGCTCTCCGCATCAAACAGGGGCTTTCCCGCATCCAAACCCCTCCGGAAACCCCACCCGAGGCGATTATAGGCTAAAATTTTGTATTTTTTGCTGGTCAAAACGCATAAGATAGTCTAGTAAACTAACAATCACGGACCTAGGGGTATAGCTCAGTTGGTAGAGCATCGGTCTCCAAAACCGAGGGTCGATGGTTCGAGTCCTTCTGCCCCTGCCAGTTCCGGAGATTTCTCTTTGATGCCTTATTGTGGCGTTGCCATCTTTTTGAATTTATCCTGAATAATTCCGAAGGCCAGCCAGAGGCATGGAACGGCGATCATGACATAGAGCAAGATTTGACCCATGGTTGAGTTGGGTTCGATAATTTCTGTGGCGGTGTGGAATGCAAAATTATCGATGAACGGTAATGCATCGGCCTCGGATAATTCGTGCAAGCCATAAAGTGCGATATGGATCGCAAACGCAATCAGGAACACGCCTGTTGTTTGCAAAAATAATTTCAGATTGATCAAATGCGCATAACGCACCCACAAGAACCCGATCAAGCCTGTCGCGCAAAGCCCAATAGAAGTTCCGCCGAGAATGCTGGAGAGGGTCGAGTCTTGTGCAAGGCTACTTAACATCAAAGCGGTTTCAACCCCTTCACGGGCAACCATCAGGAAGGTGAACAAGAATAGTCCAATCAATGCCGGGACAGTTGCTTTGGCAATATGGGTGTCAATTTTGGATGTCACGGATGAGCGAATGGTTTTTGCGGTTCTCATCACATGGATGGTTAAACTGGCAACCAAAGCGCCCGATATCAAGGCCAATATGCCTTCGCTGAACGGACTTTCGGCCAGTTCATCTGTGACAACGCCAATAGCGGCAGAAAACACAAGAGCTGCTATCGCTCCGCCATAAACCGCAGGGGTGAGGGCTGTTTTTCCGGTTTGGCGGAGATAGGCCACAATCAGGGCAATAATCAGAAAAGATTCAAGACCTTCGCGAAAGACAATCAAAGCCGATTCAAACATGGCACACCCTTAAAAAACCTAATTAATAATGACTCTCAAATTAGAGAGCAGAGAAAATTTTGTAAAGACAATTGTAGGACGGTCAAGAAGACCTGTCTCCATTCAGGGCAGATCGATACACAATAATCGTTTATAAACTATATGCGTCAAGCCTTTGCGCTTGATTTTCCCCCTCCCCCTTGTAGTCTGGTTTACTGGAAAAGACTGTAACCATGATGAAGCCGACCAGAGTTCTGCCTTTATGCTGCGCCATATTATATATGTTTGGTGCTGCGTCGGCTTATGCGACAAGTGTTCCGTCATCGGCTGACCCAGCGCGTCAATTGCCCGAAACCCAACCCAAATTACCCGATTTCAAGAAAACCGAGCCGGATAACCGCCCGCAGCAAACGAGCATTGCCAATGCTCCCGAGGGTTCAGAGACCGCTTTTTTTGTTTTAAAATCCATTCATATCAAAGGCATGACGGCTTATAAGACGTCCGATATAGAAGCGCTCTATGCCGCCGATCTGGAGCAAAAAATATCGGTTAAACGTCTCTTTGATATTATGAACGCGATCCAGAAAAAATATCTGGAGGGTGGCTATGGCCTCTCCCGCGTTGTCATGCCCGATCAGGATGTGATTGCGGGTGATGTTACATTCGAGGTGATTGAAGGGTATGCGGCGGAAGTCTCACTCGACGGCGACTTTCCAAAGAGTGCGGTTTTGGATGATGCACAAAAACAAATTGCGGATATGCGCCCGCTGAATACCAAAAAACTGGAAAAATTGCTGCTGACCCTCAATGACCTGTCAGGGTTGAATGTCAGTGCGGTTTTAACGCCTTTGAAAACGCAAGAGGCGGCGGGTGGTGTCCATCTGATTTTAAAACAAAACCCCGAAAAATCCTATGCAGCATTTTTAAGTATGAATAATCACGGGTCACGCTATAGCGGCCCGATACAGCTTGTTGCAAACGCCAAAAAATCAAGCGTTATCACGCCGTATGATGAAATCAGCACAACATTATCCGCAGCAATTCCGATGACGGAAATGCGCTATGCGGGGATCAAATATCAAAAACCTGTTTGGGGCGCACACGGCCTGAATCTGGAATTGGAAGCATCGGCCAGTCGTACCGTTCCGGGGGATAACCTCAAAGACTTGGATGTCAAAGGACAATCCCAATCCTTTAAATCCGGCCTTTCATATTCCCCTATTCGCGCGCGCAGCCAAACATTAGAACTTCATACCGGCTTTGAACTCCGCCAGTCCAAAACCGATTTTTTGGGATCGGAATTATATGATGATCGGTTGCGGATTTTTAGTTTTGGTGCAAATTATAACAATGCCGATTCATGGGATGGCCTGAATGCGTTTGAACTGACCTACAGCCAAGGGTTAAATATTCTTGGGGTGCGCGAAGCAGGTTCGCCGAATTTATCGAGAAGCGAAGGCCGCCCAGATTTTCACAAATTCTACATCTCTGCGGGTCGTTTGCAGGCCCTTCCCTATCAGTTTGAATTCCTGACCGCGCTTCAGGGGCAATATGCCTTTGACCCGCTTTTATCATCCGAAGAATTTGGCTTTGGCGGCGGGCAATTTGGTCGCGGCTATGATCCGTCAGAAATTGCGGGCGACAAGGGTGTCTCGGCGTCTTTCGAACTGCGTCGCAATCTATTTATCGGCAACCCGAATTTTGCGTATCAGGGGTACGGGTTTTTTGATATTGGTAAAATATGGAACATTGACCCGAGTGCGAGTGACAAAATATCTGCTGCATCCACTGGCGTAGGACTTCGCATAGGGACGTCTTATGGATGGTCGGGCGATATTAATCTAGCTGTGCCATTGACCAAAAAACCCGATAATGCCCCGAAATATACCAATGGGCAAAGCCCGCGTATCCTCTTTTCAGTTCAAAAAGCCTTTTAATATCAGGTCATTCCCGTTTTTTGCTGCGCCGCAAAATCTCTTTACCTAAAAATATCTGAATATAACAACGATATGAAAAGAATTGTTCTTCCTTCAAAAGATTATTCCAAAACAAATATTTAACGGAAATTATCCACAGAATGTGTTAAAATAATTGTGGATAGTTTTATAGATGCATTCGAATTTTAAAAAACGCTTATTCGGCAGGTTTTTGAATACAACCGCTTGTATTGTGGCTGTAACAGCGTTTGCGCACGATTCTTTTGCTGCACCCGAAGGATCACTCATTGTCGGGGGCGCGGCTTTGGTAACCCAAGCGGGGGCGGATACCGTTATCCAACAAAGTTCAAACCGTGCCATTATCCGCTGGAACAGCTTTGATGTTGCGCAACATGAGAAAGTCACTTTCCAGCAACCATCCGAAAATTCCGTTACCGTCAACCGCATTACCGACACCAAATCATCCCGCATCGACGGAAATATTTCTGCCAATGGCAAATTGGTAATGATCAACCCGAACGGCATTGTCTTCGGGGCAACTTCACGCGTTGATGTTGGGTCACTGGTCGCGACAACCAGTGATATAGATGACGATGTGGCCTTTATGGCGGGCGGCCCCGCCAATTTTACAAAGAGCGGCAACCCCAATGCCAAGATTATCAACGCGGGAACCATTACAGCGCGCGAGGCTGGCCTTGTGGGGCTTGTGGCACCGAATGTCGAAAATAGCGGTGTTATTCAGGCGAAATTAGGCAAGGTTCAACTGGCCTCTGGCGACATTCATACCATTGATTTGGCGGGTGATGGCCTTATCAAGATAGAAGTCTCTGACAAGGTTCTCTCGCAAAGCGTTAAAAACACTGGCACGCTTCAGGCCGATGGCGGGGAAATTTTAATGACCGCTGCCCAAGGTCGTGCTGCATTGGACGCCGTTATCTCGAACCATGGACGTATTCAAACGGGAACGATTTTCGCAACCAATGGTCAGGTAGCAAAAAAAGGTAAAGTCACCATCAAGGCCGCAACAACAACCGGCGCCCCCAAAACCAAAATTATCAATGGCGGGGAAATTGTTGCAGATGGCAGCACAGTTGAAATGATTGCCGATACGGTCAATCTTGAGAACACATCCACCATATCGGTTGCGTCTGATAACGGTGGCGGCGCAGTTTATATCGGCGGGGCACGACAAGGCGGAGCATCTCTCCCCACCGCACAAATTTTAAATGTTGATGCAGGATCAATCATTGATGCAAGTGCCTTAAAACAAGGCAATGGTGGCGAAGTCGTCCTATGGTCGAATTTGCAAACCAATTTCGGCGGCAAAATTATTTCAACAGGCGGATCAATCTCCGGCAATGGCGGCGAAGTCGAAGTCTCGAGCAAAGGCCGCCTGAATTACCAAGGCTTTACAGATTTAACCGCAGCCAATGGGCGTATGGGACATTTATTGCTCGACCCGACCGATATCCTGATTACCTCCGCCCCCGATCAGAATATGTCAGGGTCATCGCCCTTTACCCCGACAATTGATGACGGCCCATCTATATTAGATGTTGCGACTTTAACCTCCGCTCTGGGGTCGGCAAGTGTAACCGTCCAGACCCGCGCGACCGGAAGCCAGCTAGGGGACATTACCGTTGACGCACCCATTACTTGGGGATCAGGCAATAGCCTGACCCTTGATGCGCATCATGACATTATTATCAATCAGGCGATCACAGGGGATAACCTGACCCTGATTGCGGGGAATGATACGCAGATTGGAGCGGCTCTCGCAGGAACAGGCACATTGTCTATTATGCAGGGATCCGATTCCCAAACCATGGGAATTGGCAATGGTTCTGCGGGAACTTTACAAATCGACACGGCAGAATTAAGTCAGATCGCAAGTGGCTGGAATCAGGTCGTCCTCGGGCGCGCAACAAGCACCGCCCTGATGGAAGTCAAGGCCGCCACATGGAACAATAATGTTATCTTACAATCGGATACAGGAACAATCCATATTGATGGCACTCAAAATTTTGGCACACATAGTTTATCCATCACAACAAATGGCGATCCCTCCCTGACGGGTCAGATTTACGGGACTGGCACACTCTCTATCTCTTCCCTTGACCCCAGTGTCGGGATTGGTGTGGGAACAGGGCAAACAGGCGCAGTCCAACTAGATGACAATGACCTTTCCAATATTATGAATGGCTGGTCATCGCTTGTTTTTGGGAATTCTGCGATGACATCTGATTTGAATGTGGGTGCTTATAGTTGGATGAATAACCTGACCCTTCAGACAGGCACAGGAACTCTCTCAATTAACGGCACGCAAAATCTGGGAACGAAGAACCTTTTGATCACAACCGATTCAAACCCCGTGATTGCGGCAGATTTAATCGGAACAGGAAGCCTAACCCTCCAGCCTCTAAGTGCTGGTACAACGATGGGCATAGGTGCTGGGGCAAGTGGGGTCTATAATATAGATGCTGGTGAATTTGCACATATCCAGAATGGTTGGTCACAAATTTATGTCGGGCGGAGTGATAGTACAGCCGCGATGGATATGCGCGCCTTATCATGGCTTGATCGCGTGAAACTCTATTCCGGCGCAGGGGTCATCAGTATTAATGGCGCGCAAAATTTCAACAATAATCAGGCTGTTTTCCAAACAGATGGCGATATCGCGCTCAACGATACCCTCTCCGGCACAGATCAATTGATCTTTTTATCTAATATTGCGGGCACAAGCATCGGGTTAGCGGGTGCAGCGGGAACAATCAATTTAAGTGCGGCAGACCTTAATCAGATACAAAGCGGTTTTAGCCTCGTTCAATTCGGTTCATTAACAAACCCCGCGGCCAATCCGATGGCGATTGGTGCTTATAATTGGCAAAACAATGTCCTGTTCTCGAACTCAACAGGGATTATCTCCTTCACGGGAGCACAGAATTTCGGGGCAAATAACCTAACTATCCGCACAGATTCCGATCTGGATATAGGCGCAAGCCTTACAGGAACGGGCACGTTGAATATTCTGGGGCAAACGGCGTCAACGACCATAGGCGTGGGGTCAGGACAAGCAGGGACATTATCCCTCAACGCCACTGATCTCGGAAATATCACCAATGGCTGGTCAGATATTGTCATCGGGCGCACGGACGGCACAGGCGGAATTACCGCAGGGGCACTGACTTGGAATGATAATTTAACTTATCAAAGCTCAACAGGCCTTATCACAATTGCGGGGGTTCAGACTATGGGCGCAAATACCCTCACCCTATCAACGGATTCAACAGCGGCCATTAATGCGGGACTGACGGGAACAGGCACATTAAACCTACGAACCAGTGCCGCCAACACCACAATGGGTTTTGGCACAGGGCAAGCAGGGTCTTTCTTTTTGACGAATGCCTCGGTCGGAAACATTACAAATGGATGGAGCAATATCGTCATAGGTCGTACAGATGGGACGGGTGATATCAATATCGGGGCGCAGACATGGAATGACAATTTAACCCTGCAATCGAGTACAGGTTCGATTGTTATTAATGGAACTCAAACACTTGGTGCAAACAATGTGACCTTTAACACAGATGGCGACCCCCAGATCAACGCCCCAATGAATAGTACAGGCATTCTGACCTTCCAAGGATTGACAGATGCTACAACCATCGGGGTCGGAGCAGGGCAGGCAGGAAGCTTGTCTATCAGCACAATAGACCTGAATATTGCCAATAATACATGGTCGAGCATTGTCATTGGGCGCACCACGGGGACAGGAGCTATTAATGCAGGAGGCTTTACGTTGAGCGACCCGCTTACCCTGCAATCTGGGCTGGGAATCATCACGATTGGGGCGAACATTAACATGAATGCCAACAACCTGACCATCCAGACTGATGCCGATCCGGCAATCAACGCATCTTTAAGCGGCACAGGAAATATCAATATTCTCCCCATGAGCAACACCACAACCATCGGGGTCGGATCGGGGCAAACAGGCACAATTTTAATAGATGACGCAGAGCAAGCCAGAATTGTGAACGGCTGGGCGAATATCGTGATCGGCAGAACAACTGCAAGCGGCGCGATTAACTTAGGATCTACCCTCACATGGAATGATAATTTGTTCCTGCGCACCACAGGGCCAGTCACCACCAATGGTGCTCAAAGTTTTTCAACTAATGCTTTTTCCATCCAAACCGATAGCGATCCGATATTTAATGGTACATTGAGCGGAACGGGTAGTTTTGCCCTAACCCAGATTGCCACAAACGTTTCTATGGGTTTAGGGAATGGGCAAACAGGAACTGTGAACCTGACAGACGCTGAATTAAATAAAATTCTGAATGGTTGGGCGTCTCTTACTTTTGGTTTAACAACTGCCACCGCCGACCTGAATATTGGCGCCTACACATGGCAGGATAACCTGACCCTACGGACAAGTACGGGCATTATCAGTGTGAATGGCGCCCAAAATATGGGGAACAACACCCTGAATCTGCTAACCGATGGAAATCTTGCCATCAATGCTGCCTTAACAGGAACTGGTACATTAATCATTGCTCCAAACACCAACACAACAATCGGTATTGGTACGGGACAGACGGGTACGGTCCAACTGAGTGATGCTGAACTGGCAAATATTACCAACGGATGGCTCTCACTGGTCTTTGGGTCGACAACATCGACGGCTGCCGTCAATGTCGGGGCGGAAACTTGGAACGATAACGTCACCATCCGCAGCGGATCAGGCGTTATGACGATTGCCGGCGCCCAAAATATGGGCGCAAATAACCTGACCCTATCAACCGACAGCAATCTGGCTATCAACGCGGCGCTCACTGGTTCAGGCACACTCACAATTATCCCGACCGGTAACACGACGATGGGGATCGGAACGGGGCAAACAGGCACACTTCAGCTCAATGATACCGAGCTTAACAATATCACCGATGGCTGGGGCAATATTGTCTTAGGCACCACAACATCCACCGCCGCCGTGAATGTCGGAGCGCGCAGCTGGAATGACAATCTGACTCTGAATAGCGGCACAGGATTAATGACTATTGGCGCGGCACAGAATATGGGGGCAAATAACCTGACCATCCAGACCGACAGCAATTTGGCGATAAATGGCGACCTGAACGGGACGGGGATATTGACCATTCGTCCGGCAGCAAACGCCACAACAATTGGCCTTGGTACGGGACAAACAGGCACATTAAACCTGAACGATAGTGAACTTTCGCGTCTGATCAATGGCTGGACACGAATTGACTTTGGACATACCGCAGCAACAGGCGCCTTGAACATCGGTACCGCCACTTGGAGCGATCCGATCAGATTTATCACAAACACAGGTGTTATCACCATCAATGGCGTCCAGAATTTTGGCGCGAACAACCTTGAAATATTGACCAATGCCAACCCAACCTTTAATGCCGCGATTAACGGGACGGGAGTTCTGAATATTTTAGGGGCGGCAGCCGCAACCACGATCGGGATCGGCGACAGTCAGGTTGGCACATTGCAATTATCCAATACAGAATTGAGTTATGTCCTGACAGGCTGGAGCAACCTTATCTTCGGGTCAAGCAGCCAAACAGGGGGGATGAATATCGGCGCCTATAACTGGCAATATGATACGACTTTCCGTACGGGGTCAGGCCAAATGACCGTCAACGGTGCAACCAGTACAGGGCAGAATATTTCTTTCGAAACAGATTCTAACCTTGCCATCAATGACGCATTGAGCGGAACGGGGACCCTGACTATTCGCGGGTCTTCCAATGCAACCAGTATGGGCATTGGCACAGCGCAAACGGGAACATTATCCCTAACCGACGCCGAATTAGGCCTATTAGCGGATGGATGGTATAAAATAATACTGGGTCAAAGCAGTTCGACTGGTGTCGTCAATCTGGGTGCCAAAACATGGACGGATAATTTACAAGTCCTATCCGGCACAGGTCTGATGACAGTGGCGGGTGCCCAAAATATGGGCGCAAATAACCTAACCCTAGAAACCGATTCCAACCTTGCCATCAATGCCGCTTTGAACGGAACGGGGGCACTGACTATTCGCGGGTCTAACCTTACCACAAGCATTGGTGTCAATGGTGCGGCGGGAACATTGGCATTAAGCACCGGCGAAGTCGCCAACATAACAGATGGTTGGGGATCGGTGATGATTGGCCGCCATGATATGACCTCGTCAATCTCTCTCGGAACAGCCACATGGTTAAACCCGACCACCTTTATGACCAGGGGCGATGTCAATATATCAGGCGTTCAAACATCGACCGAGACAAGCGGAAACTCCCTCGTCTTCGTGACCCAATCGGGTATTTTTACCAATACTGCGGGGGCATCGGGCATTAATCCGGGTGGCGGGCGTTACCTGATTTATACTGTGGATGCCGGATCCACCAATCTTGGCGGCTTATCCCCACCGACAACAATCAACGGGCAAACCTACTTCTCGCTCTTCCCTGCGAATGTTGTGCCGACAGGTGATGTGCTCGTTTATAACACAGGAGCACCAAAAATCCTGTTGCTCCAGATTGATGATAAAGTAAAAATTTATGGTGATGCCAATCCAACCTTTACCTATACCTTCCTTGGTGGGCTTCAGGGGGCAGACACCCTCTCGGGTGCTTTGACTGGCTATACACTGAATGCCGCAGGAACAAGTTTGACCGATAATGCGGGGACAACATGGGCGATTACAGGGTCTTTCCTCACTGGGCTAGGCTATTCTACCAACGTGATCAATGGAACGATGACGGTTAGCAAAGCTCCTCTTTTGGTGCAGGCCAACAGCGCAACCAGAACTTATGGCGCAGCCAATCCGGCATTTTCTATGACCTATAGCGGATTCAAAAACGGTGAAACCAGTGGGGTCATCGATACATTTGCAACCGGATCCACCACCGCCACGGTTCTCTCAAGTGTCGGGACATATAACCTCACAGGGACAGGGGCGATTGATAATAACTATATTTTCAACTACACCCCGAATATCCTGACCATTACCAAAGCCAACCTGACCATTACCGCAGATGATAAAACCCGTGAATATGGCGATGCCAATCCTGCCCTCACTCTGTCCTATAGCGGTTTCCTTAACGGTGATACTTCGGCTTCACTCACCACCCCGCCGACCAGTTCGACAACCGCAACCACAGCAACTACCCCCTCCGCCGTTGCTATTACTCTCGCAGGGGGAACAGACACCAACTATAATTTCACCTTGGTCAACGGCACATTGACCATTACCAAAGCCGATCTTGCTATCACCGCAGATAATAAAACCCGTGAATATGGCGATGCAAATCCCGCCCTCACTTATACCTATGGCCCATTCAAAAATGGCCAAACTTCTGCGGTATTGGCATCCCTGCCGACCATTTCAACCACCGCCATAGCCACAACAAATGTCGGAACGGTGCCAATAACACTCGCGGGCGGGTCGGATGCCAATTACAATTACGTCTTTACCGACGGCACGATGACCATTACCAAATCAACCCTGACCGCAACCGCACAAAATGCAACGCGCGAATATGGTGATGCAAATCCCGCCTTAACTGTCGCCTATACAGGTTTCAAAAATGGCGAAACTTCTGCGGTCATTGATAGCTTGGCCACCGTATCCACCACAGCCACCAACACCACAAACGTGGGTACAGCGGTGATTTCTGCATCGGGTGCCGCGGACAACAACTATGATTTTGTCTATGTGAATGGCGTCCTGACGATTTCCAAGGCCAACCTTTCCATCACCGCAGATAATAAAACACGTGAATATGGCGATGCTAATCCCGCCCTCACTTATACCTATGGCACATTTAAAAATGGCGAAACTTCTGCCGTGCTCGGCACCCTGCCGACCATTTCAACCACCGCCACCGCAACAACCAATGCAGGAACGACAGCTATTACGCTTTCAGGCGGGTCAGACACCAATTACAATTATGTCTTCACTAACGGAGTGATGACCATTACCAAAGCCGATCTTGCTATCACCGCAGATAATAAAACACGTGAATATGGCGATGCTAATCCCGCCCTCACTTATACCTATGGCACATTCAAAAATGGCGAAACCTCTGCCATGCTAGGCACTCTACCAACCATTTCAACAGCCGCCACCGCAACAACCAATGCAGGAACAACGGCTATTACGCTTTCAGGCGGGTCAGACACCAATTACAACTATGTCTTCACTAACGGAGTGATGACCATTACCAAAGCAGCAATCACCGTCCAGATAGATGATGCGACCCGACCAGAAGGCGCAGCAAACCCAAGCTTTAGCTACACCGTTCTGACAGGCCTTAAAAATGGTGATCCCAATAATATTCTCTCCGGCATGGTTTATTCAAGCGGTACGAATAGATTTACCCCGCGCGGAACCTATGTACTGAATGGATCGGGCGGCGTGGCGACCAATTACTATGTCTCTGGCTACACATCCGGAATATTCACCATTACCCCAGGTGAATTGCCGATACAGGCTTTGCCGTCCACTGTTTATGACAGCAATCAACTGGGCGCAAAAAATGGCTGGGATCAATGGCGTGATTTGATTAGCTATGAAGACGATAAATTCATTGAAAGTATCCTTTTCGGCCGCAAAGTCGTTCAACGTGAATTTTGTCATCAAAAATTAGGAAATTCGTGCCATTCTCAAATCAAACTATAATGGAGAAAATATGACCCTTGATGAAATCGTGACCAATATCCGCCAAAAAGCAACCTATTCCACGGCCTTTCATGCCCGCGCCCTTTTTGATTTCGGTGATGATGGCTGTGTCCATGTGGACGCAACCCAAAGCCCTGCTGAAATCACAACCGAGAACAAAGAGGCTGATGTAACGCTCCTTGCCTCGATTGACACATTCTCCAAAATTCTCAGTGGTGAAAGCGACCCGAATATTGCGTTTATGATGGGCAAACTGAAAATCCGCGGATCTATGGGGCTTGCACTTAAGCTCAATACGCTTTTAGAAGGCTAGATATTGCAACGGTTAGAATAAGATTCTAAACTCTGCCGCATGAATTTACTCCTCCGCGTTCTCTATGTTTTTATATCGTCTTTTTTCAAACCGAAAATCGGTGATCTTCTTGCACCCTCTTTGTTGAAATTGTGCGTTCTGCCGAACGACCTTGATTTTAATCTGCACATGAATAATGGGCGGTATTTGACGATCATGGATTTGGGACGACTTGACCTGATCCTCCGTACGGGTCTTTTTAAAATTATGGTGCAGCAAAAAAGCGTGCCGATTTTGGCGTCTGCCAAAATCCGCTACCGCCTCTCTCTCGACCCGTTTCAAAAATATACCCTGCAAACCCAGATTCTGGGGTGGGATGAAAAATGGTTCTATATCGAACAACGCTTCCTGATGGGATCGGGCGCAAAGCAAGGCGAAGTCGCGGCCATTGGCCTTGTCAAAGGATGCTTTCTCAATAACACCACGCAATCAACCGTACCGACCAGTGATGTCCTGACTGCAATCGGCTACCCATATGCAAGCCCACTATTCCCGCAGCATATAACAGATTGGCTACAGGCCGAAGAAACCCTCAAAAACGTGACCCGCAATGCTTAGCATCCTTTCGACCCAACATGATTTAAAGAATTATATTGCAAATAAAATTGCCGCAGGAAAAACCATCGGCTTTGTGCCGACCATGGGCGCGCTTCACGAAGGTCATCTGACTTTGGCGCGGGAAGCTCTTGCCGAGAATGATGAATGTATCGTCAGTATCTTTGTAAACCCCAAGCAATTCGCGCCTCACGAGGACTTCGACAAATACCCGCGCACCTTGGATAAAGACTCTGCCCTTTTAGAGGATATCGGCGTCCAATCGATTTTTGCGCCGAGCGTTGATGTGATGTACCCGCCTGATTTCCAATCAAGCGTCACCGTCGGCAACATCTCAAAACCACTGGAGGGCGAATTCCGCCCGCATTTTTTCACAGGTGTGGCAACGGTCGTCACCCGCCTCCTCCTGCTGGTCGGCGCACACAAAGCCTATTTCGGTGAAAAAGATTACCAACAACTCCAAGTGATCAAAGCCCTGCAGCGTGACTTGGCCATCCCCACAGAGATCATCGGCGTCCCAACCGTCCGCGAAGCATCGGGCCTTGCCCTCTCCTCCCGCAACGCCTATCTATCCCCCACCCAAAAAGACCAAGCCCTGACCATCATCCGGACATTGCGCCACATGGCAGACGAGCTGAAATCAGGCCAACCCATCGCCCAGATCGAAGCCACCGCCACTGAAAACCTATTATCCGCGGGATTCGATAAAGTCGATTACATGACCATCCGCGACGCCGACACTTTATTGCCCCCCACCCCCACAACAAAATCCCACCGCCTCCTCGCCGCCGCATGGTTGGGGCAGACACGGTTGATTGATAATATTGGGGTTTCTAGTAAATAAGCATCACGATCAAAAGTTTGACTTTGTTGCGAATGGATGAATTTTATCGTTCACGCAGAGGCCGCGAAGGGCTTCGCCTCGCAAAGAACACAAATACAAATGTCTTAAAAAACTTCGCGTCCTTTGTGTAACCTTTGCGTTCTTTGCGTGAACGATAAAAAGTTATGTCCCGATATTAATTCTCCGATTGAGTAGAGTGCTTCAATAAACTTTAGGTCCTTAAACCGTCTCCTCAACTAAATCATCTTTAGCTGATTTAGTTGACGGTTTCTCGGCGCGGATGTCGAAGACTAATTTGCCTGCAACAAAATCAATGGCCACTGAGCCGCCATCCACCAGTTTGCCGAATAGGAGTTCTTCGGCCAGTGGTTTTTTGATTTTTTCTTGGACGACGCGGGCGAGGGGGCGGGCGCCCATTTGGGGGTCGTAACCGAGTTCCGCCAGATGTGCGCGGGCATTGTCGGTGAGGGCGATGGTCACGCGTTTATCGGATAATTGTGCCTCGAGCTGCATAATAAATTTATCAACCACGCGCAGAACAGCGGATTGCGGCAAGGCGCGGAACGGGACGATCGCATCCAGACGATTTCTGAATTCAGGGGTGAAGAGGCGTTTGATTTCTTCGGTATCATCATCAACGCGGCGTTCGGATTGGAAGCCGAGCGGAGCTTTGGCGAGTTGTGCCGCGCCCGCATTGGTCGTCATAATCAGAATGACATTCCTGAAATCAATTGTTTTTCCGTTATTGTCGGTCAGTTTGCCGTAATCCATGACCTGCAGCAAAATATTATAAAGGTCGGGATGGGCTTTCTCGATCTCGTCCATCAATAACACGCAATGCGGATGTTGATCGACTTTATCGGTCAGCAGCCCGCCTTGTTCATACCCGACATAGCCTGGGGGCGCACCAATCAGGCGGGATACCGCATGGCGTTCCATATATTCGGACATATCAAAGCGGATCAACTCGATCCCCAAGGTTTTGGAGAGTTGTTTCGCAACCTCTGTCTTACCAACACCCGTGGGCCCTGAAAATAAATAAGACCCGATTGGTTTTTCGGGGTCACGAAGACCCGCGCGGGATAATTTGATACTATCCGCCAGAACGGCAATTGCTTCGTCTTGGTCAAAGACCATGGTTTTTAAATCGCGTTCCAGATTCATCAAAACGGTTTTATCGTCTTTCGATACGGCCTTGGCAGGGATGCGGGCAATTGCAGCAATCACAGCCTCAATATCCTTAACCCCGATGGTTTTCTTGCGTTTTGCGGCGGGTAACAACATTTGTGCTGCGCCCACTTCGTCAATAATATCAATCGCCTTATCGGGGAGTTTACGGTCGCCGATATAACGGACGGACAGTTCCACTGCGGCCTTAATCGCTTCCGCCGTATATTTGACCTTATGATGTTCTTCGTAATAGGGTTTCAACCCTTTGATAATGCGGATGGCATCATCCAGAGACGGTTCTTCGACATCGATTTTTTGAAAACGACGGGCGAGGGCGCGGTCTTTTTCGAATTGGTTGCGGTATTCTTTATAAGTTGTTGATCCGATGCAACGGAGGCCGCCATTGGCAAGCGCAGGTTTCAAAAGGTTCGACGCATCCATCGCGCCGCCCGAGGTTGCCCCCGCACCGATAATGGTGTGAATTTCATCAATAAATAGAACGACATTGTCCATGGCCTGCAATTCGGTAATCACAGCCTTTAAACGCTCTTCGAAATCACCGCGATAGCGTGTTCCCGCAAGCAACGCGCCCATATCGAGCGAGAAAATGGTGCAGCCAAGGAGAACTTCAGGCACGTCACCTTCTTCGATTTTTTTGGCAAGACCTTCGGCAATCGCAGTTTTCCCGACCCCCGGGTCGCCCACATACAGCGGGTTATTTTTGGAGCGGCGGCAGAGGATTTGAATGGTGCGATCGACTTCTTTCTCACGCCCAATCAGCGGATCAATCTTACCCTTTTTGGCTTTTTCATTGAGGTTGACGCAATAGGCATCAAGGGCTTCTTTGCCCTGACGAACAGGTTTTTCGTCGGATTGTAAATCATCCGCACCCGTCGGAATGCTGCGCGCACCATCATTTGCCCCAGGGACTTTTGCAATACCGTGGGAGATATAATTGACCGCATCAAAGCGTGTCATATCCTGCGTTTGAAGGAAATAAACCGCATGGCTTTCACGTTCGGAGAACAGCGCAACAATCACATTGGCGCCCGTGACTTCCTCGCGTCCCGATGATTGCACATGAATGGCCGCGCGTTGTAAAACACGTTGAAACGCCGTTGTCGGTTTGGCTTCGGTAATTTGAGTATTAATCAGATAGGTTAAATCGGTTTCGAGATAGCTTTCAATCTGCTGCTGCATTTCAGGAACATTGACACCACAAGCCCGAAGGACGGCAAGCGCATCCGCATCCATGGTCAACGCCATCAATAAATGTTCAAGGGTTGCATATTCATGCCCCTTTTCAGAAGCCAACCCCAAGGCCTTATGCAGCGTTTGTTCCAGATTGCGTGAGAGCATTAGGTCGTTCCTCCGCTGATCAGAGGATCGGATGATCGGATGATCGGATCAAAATGCATTCTGATCATCTGATAAACTGATAAACGGATCATCTGTTATTCCTTTTCCATCGTACATTGCAGAGGTTGTTCATTGGCGCGGGCGAAATCCATGACTTGCATCACCTTGGTTTCCGCCACTTCATAGGTAAAAACACCACAAAGACCCACCCCGCGTCTGTGGACGTGGAGCATGATCTCGGTTGCTTCATCCTTATTCTTGCTGAAAAACCTTTCCAAAACATGAACGACAAATTCCATCGGGGTAAAATCGTCATTGAGCAGCAAGACTTTATACATCGACGGCTTGCGTGTTTTCGGTTTGGATTTCAGCATCACGCCGGATTGCCGCTCATGATCTGGCGGCGGCAAAGCAGGCTCGTTGGAAGAAATAATCTGTTTGGTCATGTATAATATATACCACGAAGTGAAGTGAAAAAAACCCCCGCAAGAGCAAGTCTCTGGCGAGGGTTTAAAAAATTATTTAATCAGCGAAAACTAAGCTGCGTTTTTCTTTGCAGCAGACATTGCGCTGGTCATTGCTTTTGTCATTTGACCGTTGATCGGCTCGAATGCTTCGGAGCAGAGTTTAATGGTCATTTCTGACAATTTGGTCATGGTGGACATAGCTTCTTCAAAATTTTGCTGCGCCAATTTATTTTGAGCTTCGGCAAATTCGTTCAAAGTGCGTGTTGCCATCAAAGCTTTTACAGCTTCAGTATTGCGTTGGCTTGAACCTTGCGCGGCTTCTGCAATTGTTTTCAAAATTTGTTCAGCGCCTTTTGCAAAGGTTGCGCTTGATTTTGAAAGATTTTCAACACTTTCACGAACGGAAGAAGTGGCTTCGCTCGAGATTTTTTCGTATTGGTTTTTAAAGTTGGTCATAGTGGTCTCCATGGTTTCAAATGATCCACCCAATGATGGGATGGATTTGTTAAATTTAGCAAAATCAGGATTGGTCATTGCGCTCAAAGGGTTGAGAGCAACAACAGAAGCCAGTTTAGGCTTCGCGGTAAATGCAGCAGCCTTGGCAACAGTCGATTTCGCAACGGTTTCAGCTTTATCAACAACAGCTTTTGCTGAAGCTTCAACGCTTGCTTTAGGGGCAGCTTTTTTCTTTACTGGTTTCGATGCCATTTTAAAACTCCTTAAAAGTTTGGGCTTCTATAAATTCGAGTATAGTTCAACGCAGAGGCGAATCCTATCACGAATTTTGCATTGCGACAAAGTCTTGAAAGCTTCTATTGAAAAACAATCAACAAGCCGTATTGCAATGCACAATAATAATTATAGTCCAAAAATACTGCCCGTCAATAGTTTTTTGCATCGCACAATATTTATTAGATTATGGACAAGAACAAAGAAGTTGCTTAAACTTATAAGATCACTCTTTATCGCTTCCGCTTTTCTAGTTCATTTGTACCCAAAAGACCCCTGAGATTGCCCGTGACCAATTCAAAAAAACAATTTAAAAACAATGCGTTAGTATCATTTTTGAAAATGGTTCTTGTTTTTATGGTCTGCTTTTCTGTGGCCTGCATGCCTGCGCACGCAGATTCCAAAACCAAATCAAAAAAATCTGATAGATCCCATAAAAAAAATTCCAAAGAGGTGCGCCCCTATAACCCGCCTTATGCCCATATTGTTGTAGATTCCACAACAGGTCGCGTTTTGTACCAAAGCGATGCAGATAGGGCGTTATATCCCGCGTCTTTGACTAAAGTCATGACCTTATTACTCACCTTTGAAGCTTTAGAATCCAGAAAAATATCTCTCGGATCGAGTGTTGTTTTCAGCTCGCATGCCGCCAATATGCCGCCAAGTCGGCTCGGGATAAAAGCAGGGAAATCGATTACTGTTGAAAATGCGATCAAGGCCTTGGTCACCAAATCCGCAAATGATGTGGCCGTCGCCATGGGTGAAAAACTCGGTGGTAGCGAGGCCAGATTTGCCCAGATGATGAATTTGAAAGCCCGCCAGATCGGGATGTCACAAACCCATTTTGAAAATGCCTCAGGTCTCCATAACGTGCGTCAGGTATCTTCGGCACGTGACATGGCAAAACTGGCCATGTATTTGATGAATAGCTACCCGCGTTATTACCATTATTTTTCACTCAGGGAATTCACCTTTAACGGCAAAGTCAACCGCAGCCATAATCATTTAATGTCCACTTACCAAGGTATGGACGGCCTAAAGACAGGATATATTATTCCATCAGGATTTAATCTGATCGCATCTGCCAAACGTGGAAACACAAGGTTGATCGGGGTTGTTTTTGGGGGGAAAACTGCTAACGCACGCAATGCCCAGATGGCCAATTTGCTGGATGCCGGGTTTGCAGGAAAATCTTTAAGAACAGAGAATCTATCACCGCCACCCACGACAAAATTATCTCAAAACACAATTTTAACTCTGGCTCCCCCATCGAAACCGGCTTCCGTGCCCGAACAGAAGCAAACGGCTTCTCTCCTTAAAAAACCAACCATGACAGCAGATGTTGGGTCTGCGGGACTGACAAGAACATTTGCGCCAACCCCATCCGCGCAACAATTAACAGGAGCAGGAACATGGTCAGTGCAAATCGGCGCATACCAAGACCGCGTCAGTACCGATCAGGCAATCTACCGTGCTTTAAAGACTCTACCCGCGCCTCTGAATCGTGGAAGCGCCATGGTTATTCCACTCAGGACATCTGATGCAAGATGGGTATTCAGGGCAAGAATTGGGGGCTATACTCGCACAGAAGCCCTTAAGGCTTGTCAGTATCTAGATGATTGCCTTACCGTTGCACCGAACGCGAACTAAAACACTTAACCCAAAAGGTTTTAAAAATGACAACCCAACGCATAAAAGAACGCGGGAGTATTCTTGTCTATATCCTGTTAGGGGTTGTTCTTTTAGGGCTGCTGACAATTGCCCTTCGTAATGCGGGAACAGGAGGGGTGAGCGACATCGACAAAGAACAAATGATCCTGAAAGCAGGACAAGCCCAAAAAGATGCTGCTGAGCTTGCCGCTGCCGTAAATGATTTGATAGCCAATGGCGTCAGTGAGGCGGATCTTCGTTTTGCCCACCCCGATGCCCCTACAGAATACGGTAATATCACAGACAACCCCACCAATCAGGTTTTTGGTAAACAAGGCGGCAAAGCCACCTATAAAAGCCCGCCGGAAGGTATCAATGACGGGTCACCATGGGAGTTTTTTGGGTCATCGCAGATTATTCAGGTTGGATCTGACCGTTCAGAACTCATTGCCGTCCTTCCAAATGTGACGGAAAGTTTCTGTAAGGGGATGGACGCTCAACTTGGTTTTGACCCCACATTACAACCAACAGACAACTCAACAGGAAGCTCTCCGGACTGTGTCATGGGGACATCTTCTGACAGGTTTACAGGAACATTCAGCGATGCCTCCCCCAACGTCTTGGATAAAGCCACGTTTTCAAAGCTTCCCGCTCTTCAGGCCTGCGTTTACTGCGCGGCAGACTCCACCTATAATTACTATTACGTTTTGTTAGCCCGCTAATTTGTAATATTCGCGATTTCGGTTTAAAAGAAGCGAATGAAACATAATTCTCTCAAAGTCATTTTTATGGGCACGCCGGATTTTTCGGTGGCGGCTCTACAAAACTTGATCGGCCATCCATCGATTGATGTGGTGGCGGTTTACACTCAACCTGCGCGACCTGCGGGGCGGGGGCAGCAATTAAAGCCATCTCCCGTTCAAATGGTGGCGGATGCCCACCAAATCCCTGTCTATACCCCAAAAAGCCTAAAACGCGATCCCGAAGCCGTTGCCGTCTTTCAGAATTTGAATGCAGATATTGCAGTAGTCGCCGCCTATGGCTTGATCTTGCCTTTATCGGTTCTGGAGGCTCCCAAATATGGCTGCCTGAATATTCACGCCTCCCTCCTTCCACGCTGGCGCGGTGCCGCACCCATCCAGCGCGCGATTGAAGCGGGGGATAAGATGAGTGGCGTTACCATCATGCAAATGGCAGAGGGGTTGGATACCGGCGATATGCTCCTTAAGGAATCCGTTGATATTACCCCCACAATGACCGCCCAAATGCTCCATGATGCCTTATCGACCATGGGGGCAAGAATGATCGTGACGGTTCTTGAAGACATTCTTGCGGGCAACCCTTTATCTCCTGAAATCCAAGATGAATCCCTCACCTGTTATGCCGCGATGCTCAGGAAGGAAGAGGGGCTGATCATCTGGTCGGACAGTGCCGCAGCAATTGATTTAAAAATCCGCGCTTTCACCCCTTGGCCAGGCTGTTACACATTGAATAGCGAGGGGAAGCGCATCAAAATTCTATCCGGTACAATAGGCGCTGGAACATCACCGAAAGACGCTGGCACAATCCTCTCAACCGATGGTGATATTGCATGTGGGAACGGCATTTACCGCGTCCAATTGTTGCAACCCGAAAACAGTAAAGCCATGGATTTCAAATCCGCATTAAACGGAAAAAAAGTAGCTATCGGGGATAAATTCGCATGACCCTGCAACGCTGGAAACTCACCATAGAATATCAGGGAACGCATTACGCAGGCTGGCAACGCCAAGAAGACGGCGTGAAATCGGTACAGGAAGACATTGAAACCGCCATTGAAAATTTCTGCGGTACCTTTTGCAGGATTTTTGTGGCGGGGCGTACAGACGCAGGCGTTCATGCCCACGGGCAGGTTGCCCATTTTGATTTGGACTATGGGGACAGACCTCTCGACGGTTATACCATGGTCAAAGCCATTAATGCCCATTTGGGAACGCGCCCGATCTCTATTTTAAAAGCCGAAAAAGTTTCAGAAGATTTCCATGCCCGATATGGGGCGATCAATAAACTCTATACCTACCGCATTCTCTCACGCCTTGGGAAACCGACCTTTGACCAGAATCTTGTCTGGTGGATGCGCCGAGATCTGGATATTGATGCGATGAGAGAGGGCGCAGCATTTCTGTTAGGCCAACATGATTTCACAACCTTCAGGGCAGCAGAATGTCAGGCCAATTCCCCGATCAGAACCCTTGACCGCCTAGACATCGGACATTTTCCCTTAGAGGCCGAAGGCCACGAGATCCGCTTTCTGGTCGAAGCCAGATCCTTCCTGCATCATCAGGTCAGAAATATGGTGGGAACATTGGTGGAGGTGGGTGTCGGTAAATGGTCGCCCCAAGACGTCCAAACCGCCCTCAACGCCAAAGACAGATCAAAAGGCGGAATGACCGCCCCGTCCAGCGGGCTATCCCTCACTCGTGTAGATTATTAGAAATGGATCAAATTTTATATATTATTCATAAATAATATAAGTTGTGTCGCTACTCTCTAATTATAAGAGGTGGATATGGCTCAAGATTATTCAGAAACAGCGGCTTTAAAACTGGCAAAAGAAGCCGTTGCAAGACTTGAAAAGAGCAGTGTAGCAAGTGTCGGGTACATAGACCGAAATAAGGTCATGGGTGGTATTGAGGCCATACAAAGTAACAACCCCATTAGTAGATTTCCAAGTTCAGACGAGATTTTCAAGCAACGTGTCGCTGAATTGGCCGGCGCATACGCAAAAGTAAGTGATGGCAACGGCGGGATAATGCCAAAGCAGGCAGTAGAGAATATGCGAAAAGTGACCGATGCTATGGGCAGGCCACTAGGCGCAACAGCACAAGCATTGGAGTCATACAAAAATGTACTGGCCGGAAAAACGGCTGATGGTTTGGCTTATGCTGTCTCTCAAAGATTGGCTCTTCTGACCGAAAAAACAGAACATCTGGTTGAAGGGATTAAAGTGCCCAGCAAAGTCAAAGATATTATTTTTGAGGCTGTTGAAAATGGCGCAAAATTGACGGAAAGAAACGCTAGTAAATTTGGCTTGCCTGGAAAAGTTGTGGGCGCGGCAGCAGGGGTGGCAGTAACCATCGCCTCTGGTAACGCCAGTGCCAGCACTTTGACTGAAGCCGGATTAAACGGAGCTTCAAACGGCCTCGGAACGCTTGTTATTGGTGAGGGGTCTGGACGAAACCGCCTCTGTCAGATTTTCGGTGATGTCGTCGTTCCGGGAGCTGTCGGAGTTGGAACAGGTCTCGTGGCAACGCCTGTAGCAGGTATGGCAGCCGGAACAGCAGCGTCTGTAGCATTATCTGAGCCGTCTACAAGAGCATGTAATAATTTTGCGCAGAAATTAGGCTTCTAGAATCTTTCCATATTTTCTAGCATAACCAGTTCGCTAAACTCACCGACATCTTCTGTAGAGGAGGGTGCTTGGGACAAAGATGGATTTTCACCATCCATCACAAAAGTCTGTGTCGGACCCAAAAATACCATGAACAATGCCAAAGAGGCAGCAATGGCCAACCCGCCATATTTCCAGCTTTTCAATTTGGCTGGCTTTTGTGCGGCGAATTGTGGGTGCGCCACAGCGGCATCAATCATTTGATTGATTTTGTTAGGCGCCAAAAAAGGTACGATATTATCCATTTCCTGTCCTGTTTTTATCAGATCAAAAGGATCTTGCAGCGAAGACATGTTTCTCTCCATTCAGATTTGAAGGTATCAACTTCTCCAGCGCCTTTAATCCACGGGCGACCAGATGTTCGACGGCCTTCTCGGTTGTTTTCATGGTACTGGCCACTTCACGACGGCTATTATCATGAAAATATGTTAACAATAGGGCTTCTTGCTGACGGTCAGGAAGTGATTTGATCGCCTGTAATAAAACCTGCTTATATTCTTTTTGCAAAACCGTATCGGATGCAGTTTCCGGTACCGATAAAGTCTCGGGTATTTCTTCAGACTTGTTTTTCCGCGACCTATGCACATCCATTGATGCGTTATAAGTCAGGCGGGAAACCCATGCCTGAACAGATCCCCCCGCCTCCCAGCGCGGAGCATATTGCCAAAGCTTGATCAACACATCTTGTGTGACATCTTCGGCCGATGCCCTGTCGCCTGATAAAAAGCGGTAGGCCATCGCGAATATTTTCTGACTCAAGGCATTCGAAAGGCCACGAAAGGCGACTTGATCGCCGTCCGCAACACGTTTCATAAGTTGGGTGAGTTCTGCATTGTCCATGCGCAGACCTTTCTTCTATATGGCCTTATTATTCAGTAGGTTTTTTCTCTTCTACTGGCTTATCAACCATTTTGCCATCCTCTGGCCCACCGCGCTTATCTTTATATTTAGCCTTGAATTTTTCACGCATGGCCTCACGACCTGCCTTTAATTCTTCGGGGGTGAGTTTGCCGTCCTTATTAGTGTCGGTTTTATCGAACATTTCGTCCATACGGGCTTTCTGGCTGGCGGCCATTTCTTCCCTGCTGATAAATCCGTCTTTATCTGTATCGGTTTTATCAAACATTTCTTTGCCGCGCTTCTCGAACTCGGCAGCACGATCACCGCCTTTTCCAGCTTCAGGCGGAGGGCCATCATGACCAACATTACCTGCTGGAGGTGGCGTAGGGGCATCTTCAGCAAACACAGGGCTTGCGGATAGTGACAGGGCGGCCAAAGCAACAGCTGTCAAAGCAAGATTTTTTGTTTTCATCTCAAATTTCCTTTCAGATTCTCATCTGTTCAAAAGTGTATCAGAATTCGATCCTGTGAAAAGAACGTCCCGCAACTTAAAAAGCCCCCGTCAAATCAAAAATCTTCTTTAATATTTTTTCATAAGCTTGCATATTTTAAAAGACTTGGTATATATTTCAACAAAATAGAGGAATAAATGAACCAAAACCAAGATTTTTCTGAATTCGTAAAAAGCCTACAGGCCATTATTAATAATGGCCGAGAAGAGGCAAAAGCCCCTAAAGGCAGCTTGGAGCGCATGCGTTTTTCTGCTATCCGCCAAGGTAAAGTTGAAGAAGCGGTCAGAATAGCTGAATTTCTTGATGACGTTGCCAGAGAAATTACTTTTTTCAGAAAAGCCTCACATATTGTCGCTTCAGATATTAAACGTAGTTGGGCAGACTGGCTTCCGAGTGTGAAAAGACCTATAACACCGGCAACTTTCGAGAAGATCGATCTAACCCTTTCTCAAGAGCGCCCCTTTCAATGTTATGAAGGTGTTTTTAAAACGCAGGATGAAGCTTCCTCTACTCCTTCATCCGCAAATTTGAAAGGGCCCTATTTTTTGGCAGTTGCTGCAAATTTTTCGGGTGCGGTGGATTTGCCGAAAGGGAATCTCGTTTGTCTCTTTAGTCAAGCTGCCAAAAGAGAAAAAGATAGAACGGTTGAGCTCCGCATTTGGGGCGCCCCCAACTTCAGACCGCTTTTTTCAGGCAAATCTTTCGACCAAACTTCCTTATCGGTTCCTCCCGATTCCAATGAAACAATTCTTGAGTTTCACAAAGGCAATTTGCCCCAACTTTTCAGAATTGCAGTTACACAGATGGTCAGGGCTTCTCTTAGTAAAGACCCTCCTAAAAATGTTGCTGAACAATGGTTCACATTGCTGGCAGAATATTCCGGAAACGCGCCTGAACCTCAGGCACTCAAGTAACTAAAAACATAGATATTCATCAACACCGATGGTATTTCCTCTATTTTCTGGGGAAGGGCTTGGCAAATCAAGCCCGAGTGCTTATGATTGCCGAATATTGCGTATCAAAATTTCCTTGAGTAGCCCAACTCATTTGTTCAGGAGCCACATATATAATGTCAACAAAACCCGTCAATCGTCCTTTATCTCCGCATTTGCAGGTCTGGAAATGGACATTTACCATGGCTCTGTCCATCTTGCACCGCGCATCGGGCATTGCTCTTGTCGCAGGGATGTTGATGTTGGTGTGGATGTTGGTGGCTGCGGCCTCAAGTGAAATGGCTTATGAATGTTTCCTCAATTTCTCGAAATCCATTGTGGGACAGGTCATGTTGTTCGGATGGACGGGCGCACTTTATTACCATTTATGTTCTGGTGTTCGCCATTTATTGATGGATGCGGGCTATTTACTGACCATCCCCCAAGCGGACAAAGCCGGAAAAATCATCTTTATCGTTGCCATTGCCATGACCTTGGCCACATGGGGCGTTTTAAAATCAACCAACGGGGGAATGTAGTCATGTCCAATAAATGGGAAGCAACCCCTTTTAAATCTCCAACCGCACGCGTCAGTGGCCTCGGGTCTTCACATGCGGGTGTGCATCACTGGATGATGCAAAAAATAACCGCTCTGGCCAATATTCCCCTCGTATTATGGGCGATATGGTCGGCCATGACCTTGGCAGGTGCGGGCGCGAGCTATGACATTGTGCGCGGTTTCTTCGCACAACCCGTTAACGCCATTTTGATGCTCTTGTTTTTGCTCTCGACCTTCTACCACGCCGCACTGGGCTTACAGGTCGTGATTGAAGACTATGTCCATTGCGAAAAAATGAAAATGTTATCACTGATCGCTGTAAAACTGGCTCTGTTCGCTTTATGCGTCGCCTCAGTCTTTTCAGTATTGAAACTGGCTCTTTAAGAAAAATTAGGAAACAAAATGACATACGAAATTATTACCCATGAATATGACGTTGTAGTTGTTGGCGGCGGCGGGGCAGGTCTTCGCGCAGCGATGGGGATGTCTGAAAAGGGACTGAAAGTCGCTTGTTTATCCAAAGTTTTCCCGACGCGTTCCCACACGGTTGCGGCGCAGGGCGGTATTTCTGCGGCGCTGGGCAATATGGGTGATGATGATTGGCGTTACCATTTCTATGACACCATTAAGGGGTCAGACTGGTTGGGCGACCAAGATGCGATTGAATATATGTGTAAAGAAGCCATTCCGGCGATTATTGAACTGGAACATATGGGCGTTCCGTTCTCCCGCACAGCCGAGGGAAAAATTTATCAACGCGCGTTCGGCGGGATGACCACCAATTACGGACAAGGAACCGCACAACGCACTTGCGCCGCCGCAGACCGGACTGGCCACGCGATTTTGCACACGCTTTATACCCAAGCCCTGAAACATAAAACCGAATTCTTTATCGAATTTATTGCGCTCGACCTGATTATGGATGAGCAAGGTGCTTGTGTCGGCGTTCTCGCATGGAATTTGCTCGACGGGACAATCCATGTTTTCCGTGGACATCAAACAGTTCTCGCCACTGGCGGCTATGGCCGTGCTTATTTCTCATGCACCTCTGCCCATACGTGCACAGGTGACGGGAACGCAATGGTTCTGCGCGCGGGACTTCCGCTTCAAGACATGGAATTTGTGCAATTTCACCCGACAGGGATTTACGGGTCCGGTTGCCTGATTACCGAAGGCGCACGCGGGGAAGGTGGATATTTAACCAACTCCGAAGGCGAGCGTTTCATGCCGCGTTATGCCCCATCTGCCAAAGATTTGGCGTCCCGTGACGTGGTGTCCCGTTCCATGACCATTGAAATCCGCGAAGGTCGCGGCGTGGGCGAACATAAAGACCATATCCATCTGCACCTTGAACATCTGGACGCAGAC
Organism: Alphaproteobacteria bacterium RIFCSPHIGHO2_02_FULL_46_13; assembly: GCA_001767915.1. Classification (GTDB taxonomy): domain Bacteria; phylum Pseudomonadota; class Alphaproteobacteria; order Micavibrionales; family Micavibrionaceae; genus UBA1573. Next base: position 36,061 of record MEMI01000048.1, read on the forward strand.
ATTATCCATTCCCGCCTTCCGGGCATTGCCGAAACCGCCAAAATTTTCGCGGGCGTAGATGTGACCAAAGAACCGATCCCTGTTTTGCCGACCGTGCATTATAACATGGGCGGAATTCCGACCAACTGGCGCACCGAAGTTGTCTGCCCGACCGCAGATGACCCGAACCGCGTTGTGCCTGGTTTGATGGCGATTGGTGAAGCGGCCTGTGTATCCGTTCACGGCGCAAACCGTCTTGGGTCAAACTCCCTTCTCGACTTGGTTGTCTTTGGTCGTGCCGCAGCAATTCGCGCCGCCGAAACCGTTGTTCCGGGCACAAAACACCGCCGTTTGGCTGATGGCGCACTCGATAAAGCCTTGGCGCGGTTTGACAGCTTCCGCAATTCCACAGGCAACCTGTCCGTGACCGATATTCGCGGCAAAATGCAACGTACCATGCAAAACCATGCCGCCGTGTTCCGCACCGGCGACAGCTTGACCGAAGGCTGCACAAAAATCTCTGAAATTGCTGCATCAATCAAAGATGTCAAAGTCACCGACCGCTCCCTGATTTTCAACACTGATTTGGTGGAAGCGTTAGAACTGGATAACTTGTTAGGCCAAGCCGTCGTCACCCTTCATGGTGCCGTCAACCGTCAAGAAAGCCGCGGCGCCCACGCCCGCGAAGACTTCTCTGAACGCGATGACACCAACTGGATGAAACACAGCGTCACATGGTTTGATGAAAAAACCGGCAAAACCCAAATCGGCTACCGCCCTGTTATTTTAAACAGCCTGACCGACGAAGTCGAAGCGGTACCTCCGAAAAAACGGGTTTATTAGACCTGTTTCTATATAAAATTATAATGAAATGAAAGCACTCAGCATATTAGAAGCAGTTGGTGGGTCGTTGAATATTCATGACATGAAGATTCATCTTGCCGTTCATAATGGCTATGACAATCCCATTGATGTATACCTTGCTGGCAATTTCCCTGAATGGCAACGCTGGCAAACAAAGCGTAATTTTACCTGCAAGTATGTGCTTTCATTAATAAAATATAATAAATCTAATCATTGGCTTTTTGCTGGAATATACGAAACAAATGGCTATCAGAAGTTAAGTCATACTGGTGGAAAAATAGATTATTATTATGACTTAAAATCTTTGCCATCTTACGAAGAACTAAATGGTCGAATGATTGTCTCGTTCAAAAGGACAGGTCGTCAATCTTACCTTCATGCGGAAAGGTGGATTCAGGGCATAGATTTAGAAGAAATACTCCCCAAAAAACATAGCATTTCAGACTTCCCAGGATTTAAAAAAATAGATATTTCTAAAGGTGAATTAGACCTAATCTTTAGACATGAATTAACATCATGGAAAACAGCCCTATCAAATGTTGCAGGGGTTTATCTTATTTCTGATACGAAAAGTGGTAAATTATATGTCGGAAGCGCTTATGGGGCTGGAGGTTTTTGGCAAAGATGGCTCAATTATTCACAGAACGGTCACGGCCAAAATAAAGAACTACTCGCCCTACTAAAAGAAGAAGGGAATGATCGAGCTCATTCGTTTCGTTTTTCTATTTTAGAGCTTGCCGACTTACACGACTCTCGTGATGAGGTTATAGCAAGGGAAACGCACTGGAAAAGATTACTTTTATCCCGCTCTCACGGATTTAACTCGAATTAATCTACCTTTTGTTTTTTTCCTTCCTCAACCTATCCCAATATTCCAACCGCTTATTGATATCGCGTTCAAAGCCGCGTTCGACGGGCACATAGAAATCTTGGCGCGGCATGGCATCAGGGAAATAATTCTGGCCTGAAAAACCGTCTTTGGTGTCGGGGTCGTATTGATATCCGGCGCCATAACCTTCAGCCTTCATCAATTTGGTTGGGGCGTTCAGGATATGTTTGGGGGGCATGAGTGAGCCGTGTTTTTGGGCGGCGGCGCGGGCGTTATTATAGGCCACATAATTGGCATTGGATTTAGGGGCTGTCGCCAGATAAATCAGGGCTTGGGAGAGTGCCAATTCCCCCTCGGGCGACCCTAGCCGTTCGAATGTTTCGGCGGCGGCAACACATTGCAAATGGGCCATCGGATCAGCCAGACCAATATCTTCAACCGCCATGCGGATCATGCGCCGTGCAATATAACGCGGGTCTTCACCGCCATCAAGCATCCGCGCAAACCAGTAAAGTGCGGCATTCACATCCGATCCGCGCACCGATTTATGGAGCGCCGAGATCAAATTATAATGCCCGTCATCACCCTTATCATAGAGAGGCGCACGTTTTTGAACGATGGCAAATAACCCTGCTGCATCAAGTATCTTGCCCGCTGGCGCCTGATTATAAATCTGTTCGATCATGGTCAGGAAATAACGCCCATCCCCATCCGCCAAGGCTTTGAGCGGGTCAATGGCCTCTGCCGCCAAAGGAATTTTATGTCCGAAATGCGCCTCTGCACGCAGAATCAAAGCGTCCAATGCGGCGTCATCCAGCCGTTTTAAGACCAACACCTGACAACGCGAAAGAAGCGCAGCATTTAACTCGAACGATGGATTTTCAGTGGTCGCACCGATCAGGATAATCGTGCCATCCTCGACCACCGGTAAAAACGCATCTTGCTGCGCTTTGTTAAAACGGTGGATTTCATCGACGAATAACAGCGTACCTTTACCTTGAGACTTCCTGAATTTTGCGGCTTCAAACACCTTTTTCAAATCAGCAACGCCCGAGAAAATAGCCGAAATCTGTTCGAACTGGCAATCGCTATGATCTGCCATCAACCGTGCCAAGGTGGTTTTGCCGCATCCGGGCGGGCCCCAGAAAATCATGGATGATAGCCGCCTGTTTTCAATCATCCGCGAAAGCGGGGCATTTGGCGCAATCAAATGGTCTTGCCCCACCACTTCGCTTAAGCTTTGCGGGCGCAGTAAATCGGACAGCGGACGAAGATTGTCTGCTCCATTGTTTTGAATTGGGGTTTGAAATAAATCAGCCATAAAGGGGACTTTAATGTGGTTTTTGAAAATTTACGACTTTTTTTAAAAACCATGGTATAAAAAGACATATTTTATTGATACAGGTTTCCATCATGACAGAGCAAATTGTTAATTCTCAAAATTCCCTAGAGGCTGCGTCCGCCAGCCGTGTAACCTTTTCAGGCCATGGCGCGGCCAAAGGAGCGGCGGGATATGTTGACCCGAATGACCAGGATTTGAATATCGATTTTCTGGGACGTCGCAACGATAGCCTGTCCATCACTCCACCCGAAGGTGGATTTGAGGACATTCGGATTGCAGCCGCATGGGATAATCAGCTCGTTCCAGATAAAAGCTTTCTTGGAAAATTACTTAAAAAGGCGAAACCTGCCGACATCGACCTTGATCTGGGCATTCTTTATGAGCTTCAGGATGGAACAAAAGGAGCTATTCAGGCGTTTGGTGATGAGGGAACTATGGGGCATTATAATACTTCTCCATACCTGTCTCTTTCGGGGGATGAACGGTCTGGGAATGCTCCAGGAGATGACGAATTCATACATTTAAACGGAAGAGAATGGCCAAAATTCAAAAGACTTTTGATCTATGTTTATATTTACAGAGGCGCTATGGATTGGGCGCAGGTCAAGCCCCAAATCCATCTCCGTGTGCCAGGCGAAAAACAGATGGTAGTAACCCTCTCAAGCCATCATAAGGACTTGGGACTGTGCGCTATTGCGGGAATTGAGAATGTCCGCAACGGAATGAAAATCACCAACCATACCGAATATTTCCCGGGGCACGCCGAAATGGATAGGGCGTTTGGTTTTGGGATTGAATGGACAGGCGGCGAAAAAGCGTAATTTCTGGTAACTGAATATTAATGACTTTCTCCTAAAACTATAACATGGCAATCTAGTCATATTCTTCTAAAGGGCTCTTCAATCATGTCTGACAAACTTACTGATGATATTGGCGGTGTGGAAGTTGTTTTAACTTCACAGGCAACGATTAACCCAGAAGCTGCAAAAGGGGCATTCCAGTTAAAACGGCAAGAGAGAGCCAATTTAACACGTCTTGACCCAACTTTGCGCAAATTAATGATAGGGATTGGCTGGGATGTTGCAGGATTTGATTCAGAACCGCCAGATTTAGATGTCAGTATCTTTCTGGTCGATAAAAATGAACAAACCCGTATCGATGAAGATTTTATCTTTTATAATAATTTAAAGTCCCCTGATGGGGCGGTTGAACATATGGGTGATAACCGCACAGGTGCGGGTGAAGGCGACGATGAAAATATCCGTATGGATCTGGAAAAAATTCCTTATGAGGTCTTCAGGGTTTATTTTGTGATCTCCATTTACGAAGCTGACCTAAAAAGACAAAGCTTCAGATCCGTCCGTAACAGCTTCCTGCGGATTGTGAATGAGGAAACAGGTATCGAGCTCATGCGCTTCAATCTGGATCAGGAATTTGTGGATCAACCTGATGCAACAGCGGTCAATGTAGGATTCCTTGAGCGCTCAGGCCCTAACTGGTTCTTTGAAGGCGTCGGAAAAATGACGGCTGGCGGGTTAAAAGAGATCGCAACCCAATACGGTATTATTGTTGCGCACTAAAATCTCTATTGGCCTAACGTATCATCCTGAACCGGCAAGTCTTCAATCATCAATTGTTCATTGGTGAGTTGAACAAGGCCGTCTTTTTGCACAATAATGTCAGCCGAAAACAATGAATCCCTGAAAACCATCTGGGCATGAAGGTGGAAATTTCCATCATCAATGTCCTTGGTAATCATGCTCACAGGCATGATCAGCTTACTGATCGATTTTTTGGCGGCTGGGGGCGGCTCTTCCGTCCATGCAATATCGTCAACACTCTCAACGATTAAAAAACGCCCATGACGACCGCGTACAAAATTAAAAAAGAAACGCACATAATCATGAACAGTGTCTTCATTCAGATAAATCGGCGCAGATTTGTTAAGCTCGTAAATCGGACTATTGGTAAAATCCAGAATCGTTACCTGATCTTTTTTAATCAGCACAAAACGTCTTAACGGCGGATTACTACTGTTATCCGTCATATCATAGAATTTATACCCCGGATAAAAATCAAGGGTACGCGCCATAATTACGCTATTGGCCGGATTAAAAGAAACACCGTCAAAAGACGCAGTGGTTTTTGCTAACACAGCTTCCATATCGGCTTGATTTAATTTTGTGTAGGTATCTTGGAACATTCTTTATCTCACTTATAATGACACCATACAATTTTTATCTAAATCTGGCAAAGGAGTTTTCAAAAATCAGTTTCAGTTACAAAACGCCTAGTAAGGGAGAGAATTGTGGATAAAGTCGGTACATCCCCGTGTGTTGTTCTATGCACAATTTTCTTCACATTCGGGAAACATGCTCAAACAGCATTTACCCTCCGTTGATAAATCAAATCTTGTTTTTCGGATCATGTGAATAGGATCTTGAGACCCTTATGAATCTGATTTTTTGTCGGGGTGTATCGATTGTGGACAAATTTGGTATAAAACTTATCCCCATGACTCATGCCCCCTACTACCTACTACATCCTTCTTTAAATATATCTTTTTTATTAGGTGACTTTCTGGTTTGATACGCTCATGAAAAAAATGCTTACGACATTACAAGGGATTAAATCAGATACTCCACCCATCTGGCTCATGCGCCAAGCGGGAAGATATCTGCCTGAATATTTGGCAACACGCACCAAGGCTGGCAGTTTCCTTGACCTTTGCTACAATCCGGAACTCGCAACCGAAGTCACCTTACAGCCTATTCGCCGTTTTGGATTTGATGCATCGATCCTGTTTTCGGACATTCTGGTCGTCCCCCATGCCCTTGGTCAGGAGTTAAGTTTTGCCGAAAACCATGGGCCTGTACTGGGCGCATTACCTGAAAATCTGGTCTTTGACCCTTCTGATTTTCACAAAAAACTGGAGCCGGTTTATCAAGCGATTGAAGGTATCCGTGCAGGACTTCAAACCGAAGGATTTTCAGAGACGGCCTTGATCGGTTTTTCGGGTGCCCCTTGGACTTTGGCCTGTTATATGATTGATCGTAAAGGGTCAAAAGATTTTGCGGCGACCCGCATCATGGCTCTTAAAGACGAAGAAAAATTCAATGCATTGATTGAATTATTGGTGAGTGCCATCAGTTCTTACCTTATCAAACAAATTGAACGCGGCGCAGAAATTGTCCAGATTTTTGACAGTTGGGCAGGTGTCCTCCCTCCCTCCCAATTTTCAAAATGGGTCACCCAACCCACCCAGAAAATTGTTGCCAATATCCGCGCTGTCTATCCCGACACCCCGATCATTGGTTTTCCAAAGGGTGCGGGCGTTTTGTACCAAAATTATGCAAGTCTTACGGGATTAACCGCCATCGGGATTGATACCCAAATGCCCGTCAATTGGGTTAGGGACAATTTACAGCCCTCTATCATCGTTCAGGGTAACCTTGACCCATTCACCCTTGCTTCAGGCTCTCCAGCCCTCTTAAAAGAGGCAGATGCGATTTTATCGGCTTTGGGTGATAAACCGTTTATTTTTAATCTGGGTCATGGGATTGATAAATCGACGCCGCCGGAACAAGTTAAACGACTTGTAGATCATATCAGGGGATATTCTCATGACCAGTAAAACAGCCGTTATTCTTTTCAATCTGGGCGGCCCCGATAAAGCCGAAAGCATCCGCCCGTTTCTGATTAATTTCTTCATGGATAAAAATATTATCCGCGCACCTTTGCCTGTTCGTTTTTTGGTGTCCCGTTTGATTGCCTATCGCCGCAGCAAAAAAGAAGCAGGCACAAGTTACGGCATGCTCGGCGGTAAATCCCCTTTGCTTGAAAATACACAGGCACAGGCCGATGCCCTGCAAGCCAAACTGGGGGATCAGTTCAAAGTTTTTGTGGTCATGCGCTATTGGCATCCCATGGCCGCTGAGGTCGCAGCACAGGTTCAGGCCTATAACCCTGATGAAATTATTTTACTGCCTCTCTATCCGCAATATTCCACAACAACGACCCGTTCATCCTTTGAAGATTGGTTTAAAGCGGCACAAAAAATAAATTTAGAAATCCCTACAGAAATGATCTGTTGTTACCCGTTTAATAAAGGGTTTATCAGCGCGTCTGTTGCCAATATTAAAAACGCCTATGATGCCTTTATTGCAAAATACGGCTTTGCCCCGCGTGTGTTGTTTTCTGCCCACGGCCTTCCTGAAAAAATCATCGAGGAAGGCGATTCCTACCAATGGGCATGTGAAGAGAGTGCTGCAAAAATTGCTGCGGCTTGTCATATTGAAAATCTGGATTGGAGCATTTGTTATCAAAGCCGTGTCGGCCCATTGAAATGGATCGGCCCCAGCACTGAAGAAGCCTTGGAAACAGCCGCTCATGATAAAAAAGGCGTCCTGATCTATCCGCATGCGTTCGTGAGCGAACATGTCGAAACCTTGGTTGAAATCGAGGAAGAATATCGCCATCTGGCTTCCGAACTCGGCATCACCGGATTCGAGCGTGTACCCACTGTTTCATGTCATCCTGATTTTATTGCTGCACTTGCTGATCTGGTGATGGAACAAAAAGGAGCAGGAAAATTTCCCAACGCGCATAATCAACGTGTTTGTCCTATGCAATTCGGACAATGCTGCCACAATGAATTTGCATGTCAATCATAAAACCCAATGTTTCTGCAATAAAATGTCAAAATATTAGATAAAAATCGAACAATTATTCCGCTTTGCAACACATCTCTTCTTTGACACGGCCTACGCTGCGACCTCATAATATAAATATATAGAGTTTTTATCTGTATTTATTCTAAGGGGGAATGAGATGCCACAAATTGCAAGAGCTGCGTTAACGATGTTAGGCCTGATCACAGTTTGGACAGGCGTTTTGATGTATGTCATCTAACCCGTCGGATTTTGTTTTGCATTTACAAAAAGAAGGGCAATCGCCCTTCTTTTTTTATGCTTTTATCTGCATTTCCTATTTTATCCCTTAATCGCCAACCGACCGGGGTTATGAGATAAACGGTGCAACACTTCGTCCAGTTGATCGAGTGTGCGGAAAGAGATTGTCAACTGGCCTTCTTGTTGGGACGACATATCGATGGTGACGGTCATACCGAGGACGTTAGACACTTCGCGTTCCAGTGCAATCGTGTTCAAATCTTTGTCTTCATCATTGGCCGATTGACCAACTTTTTTGGCCAGTTTTTCGACCTTTGATTTAACGCCACGGCCTTGCAGGTCATTTACCAATTGCTCGGTTTGACGAACAGACATTCCAAGCGTTGCAATTTTGCGGGCTTGTTCCTCTTGTTGATCGTGGGAGAGGGAGAGGAGCGCACGGGCATGACCCGCAGATAATTTTCCTTCAGCCAACATCATCATCACGGGTGGAGCCAGATCAATCAGACGCAGCATATTGGCAACGTAAGAACGGCTTTTCCCGATTTTCTCGGCCACTTGTTCGGTGGTGTATTCGAATTGATCGGCGAGTTGTTTCAGGGCTTTGGCCTCATCCACCGCATTCAAATCTTCACGCTGTAAGTTTTCAATCAATGCGATTTCAAGGGTTGTTGTATCATCCAGTTCACGAATGATAATCGGCACTTCATGGAGTTGCGCTTTTTGCGCGGCGCGCCAACGGCGTTCACCGGCAACAATCTCGTATGAATCCGAACCGTCATTGAGCGGGCGAACAAGAATAGGTTGGATCAAACCATGTTGCGAAATGGATTTCGCCAATTCGTTAATCGTGTCGTTATTAAAGTGATGGCGCGGTTGATATTTCCCCGGAATCAGTTGGGAGATAGAGACGAGTTTGCGACCATTCGGATTGCTGGCCTGTGACTCGCTTTCGCTACTTTCTGGTACATCCGCAGAATAAGGGGATGGATGATCATTTTCATCTTCGCCAAATAGGGCGTTCAGGCCACGGCCTAAGGCGCGACGTTTCGGGGCATGTTCATTTGAGGCTTCTGATACGGACATTATGCGCTAACTTCTTGATTTTGTGTGTTGTTTTCAATGAGTTTGGAATTGTCTTGGGCTTCGTTTGTCGAGAGCGAGGCCACTTCCATGATTTTCTTTTCGCGGCGGATAATCTCGCCCGCGAGGCGGATATAGGCCTGTGCCCCTGGGCATTTCATGTCGTAAACAATTGCAGGGAGGCCGTAGGACGGTGCTTCGGACAATTTAACGTTCCGTGGAATAACCGTGTTGTAAACTTTTTCGCCAAAGAATTCACGAACATCATCCGCCACAGCACCCGACAAACGGTTGCGGGGATCATACATAGTGAGAAGAACACCATGAATATCCAGTTTTGGATTGAAATGTTGTTTGACGCGTTCAATGGTTTTGACCAAATGGGATAAACCTTCGAGGGCATAAAATTCACATTGTAACGGTACGACAATCGCATCCACCGCCACCAAGGCATTCAGTGTGACAAGGGAGAGGGATGGTGGGCAGTCAATAATCACATAGTCGAACGGAAGAGGGCGGCGTAAAGCTTCACGCAATCTATATTCACGACGCTTGGCGGTCACCAATTCGATCTCTGCCCCTGCAAGGTGCATGGATGATGGCACGACATAAAGGCCTGGGACTTTGGTCGGAACACAAAGTTCGGCAGGATTTAATCCTTCTTCGAACAAAAGATCATAGGCACTTTTCCGAATTTCAGAGCGTTTAACACCGAGACCGGTGGAAGCATTTCCCTGTGGATCGAGATCGAGAAGCATAACGCGTTTCCCGACCGCAGCCAAAGCTGTCGCCATATTGACGGCTGTGGTCGTTTTTCCGACACCACCTTTTTGATTGGCAATTGCCAATAAACGGGGAAGTTTTTCACCTTTTTTAAGCGGGGGGTCAATTTTACGGGGGGTGGATGGGGTAACCTGAGATGCTTGTATCATCTAAGCCTGTCCTTTGTGCCTGTTGGTTCAGTATTTTTGATTATGTTTGAATGCCTTAACCATAGATAAATATCTCTGTCAGGTCAAGAAAATTTACAGTTTTTTGATGTCTCTCAAGACCAGAATTTGTGCCAATTTGTCGGTTTGGCTGGGCACTAATTCCACATGAAACTGATATGATTTCTGTGCGTCAGCGATCTCTTCATTGGCCTTTGCCCCCTTCGGAAAGATCAGGGTCACCTGTGGATTATTGCTCCACCATTGTTCGGTCAGAGCCAAAAGCTCCCCCAAAGACGCGAGGGCGCGGGCGGTGATGACGTCCGGTTTGATCCCGTCCAACTTATCTACAGACTCGATTCGGCGATTGTGGATAAGAACGGGGGTATCTGTTTCACGTGAAATGGTGGCAAGAAAAGAACATTTCTTTGTGTCCGATTCAATCAAATGGACGGAGAGGTTGGGGCATTCAATCGCCAACACCATCCCTGGAAATCCCGCCCCAGATCCAATATCAAAAAGCGTTTTGGCGTCAGCAGGGATCAACGGAATGATCTGGGTCGAATCCACAAAATGCCGCATCTTGGCATCGGGCAAAGTGGATGGCGCCACCAGATTGATCACCTTTGACCATTTCAACAATAATTCGTGATATTTATTCAGTTTCACCGATAGGGTGGTATTAGGCTGCTTTGCCATCAGGTTTCTTCTTTATAAAGCGGAGGAGAGCGGTAATGGCGGCAGGGGTCACGCCCGAAATGCGGGACGCTGCGCCAAGGGTTGCCGGTCTGGCCTCGGATAATTTCTGGCGGATTTCGGTGGAGAGACTGCCGACTTCGGAATAGTCCAGATCAACAGGAAGAACCAGAGATTCATCACGGCGGAAGGCCGCAATGTCCAAAT
>MEMI01000049.1:0-5179 GCA_001767915.1 Alphaproteobacteria bacterium RIFCSPHIGHO2_02_FULL_46_13
TAAAAAATCCAAAGCGCGTATCGCGGCCTATGAGCAAATGGTTCTGGAGGCAGAGAACGAGACAGTTCAGCGCTCACAAATCGTTATTCCGGCGCCGCCACGTCTTGGCAATCTGGTGGTTGAGGCAACCGATATTTACAAAGCCTTTGGTGATAAATTATTGATTGAAAATTTCTCTTTCAAATTGCCACCGGGGGGTATTGTCGGTGTAATCGGCCCGAACGGTGCGGGTAAATCCACACTCTTTAAAATGATTACGGGACTTGAAAAACCTGACAAAGGCGACTTCCGCGTTGGTGATACCGTGAAGCTCGGCTACGTTGACCAAAGCCGTGATAATCTGGACAACAACAAAACGGTCTGGGAAGAAATTTCAGACGGTAATGATATGTTGAAACTGGGCAAAATTGAAATGGCATCTCGTGCTTATGTCGGGTCATTCAATTTCAAAGGCACTGACCAACAAAAGAAAATGTCACAATTATCAGGCGGGGAACGTAACCGCGTTCACTTGGCCAAGATGTTGAAACAGGAAGCCAACGTCTTACTCCTCGACGAACCAACCAACGACTTGGACACCGAAACATTGTCGGCGTTAGAGGAAGCCCTCGAAAACTTCCCGGGGTGTGCCGTAGTTATCTCGCACGATAGATGGTTCTTGGATCGTCTCGCGACACATATCATTGCATTCGAAGGTGACTCTCAGGTCGTCTATTTCGAGGGCAACTATGAAGATTACGAAGCTGACCGCAAACGCCGTCTGGGCATTGATGCGGATACACCGCACCGGATTAAGTATCGTCCGTTGACGAAGGTAGCTTAATAAAAATTCAAAACCCCGCCAATGAGCGGGGTTTTTGTTGACATAAATTGCCGATCTCTGTATTTCATAATAAAAATATAGGCGAGAAGTAATATGACCGATACGGCATTATCCAGCTGGCAAGAACAATATATGACGGCATCGGAGGCATATCCGATTGCGGTGTGTGAAGAACATATTGTTCCCTTACTTAAAAGAAATTTCACACGCGCCGTTGTCGTGCGCGATGCAACGTTGGCAGCGTATGCTGACCGCGTTTCAGCTTTGCATGATGATGAACTTGCAGGGCTTTATTGGCATGATGAAAATCATCTGCGCAAAAGACGATCATCTGGTCAGGTTGTGCACACAGATTATGTGACCAAAAGCGATATTGCAGCAGAGTCTGCTGCCGCAAAGATAAGATTAAACGAAAGTGATATTGCTGCATTTACCGAGAAATGTAATGCCATTCGTGATTTATTTATTCGTGTATATAACGCCTATACAAACCAACCGTTTGAAGTGATGCGTGGCTTTACATTGTTTACGCCACAGGGAGGTCGTGGGCGGTCACCTGAACTTCATATTGATAACACAATTCTGACTGTTCATTGGGCGGCTGCCTTGGCAACATTTAGGGTTTATGATGGTGAACTGGATGATGATGTTTGGAATGCTCTTAGCCACATTGAGCGAAAGAAAAAATCACCGGAAGATCAGCAAAGGGATTTCGAAAGTTTGATAGAATTGGCCAAAGTCTTGCCGATGATTGAAAATAATGTAGGAGATTTGATGATTACAAAAGGTCAATTGGGTCAAGATTTATCATCCCCGCAGGTGCGCCAACAAATGTGCGTCCATGTATCGTCACCAACTATTCAAGAGAACGGGCAGGCAGGATTTTTAATGACTCCGCAAATGCCAAAGCTTAATCCCGTTTAGTTTTGGACTTGAATTTTGCCATAATGTTAACTTTTTCTTGTATTTATGCAAACTTATGATTATAAGGTACATCCTTTTGTATAAAATAAAAAATAGAGATTAGGTGTGCATAATGAATTCATTCGAGCTTAAAAAAGCTATTCTTCGCCTTGAAGAGGATTATCCGCTTCTTACGGAACAATTTATTACTCGGTCGGATTCACGCAGAGGAATTATACTTTCGCATACAGAATTGGTTGATATTTTTTATTCCGAGCCCAAGCAAGAGACTTTGTTTCCCTTTTTTGATTCAGTAACAGTTACTAAATTGAGGGAGCATTTGGCGCAGAAGGATGTTAAGTTTGGTGAATACTCATCTATTGTTAATCGGCGTATGAATCTCGCCGAACTAGTTTTAACGCATCACAAAGAATCGGTTTCAAAATCAGATTATGAAGATACCATCGAATTTTTTGAGGTAAGACGTGGTGGGTATTTAAGGCAAATTGCAAAAAGCAAAGAGAGTGAGGCTGCAAATTGGACAGAGTATGCCTATTGGTTGTTAGCACGCGTTGAAAAATTTAAAATCATTGATCCCGCTAAGTCCGAGCAATTGAAACAAGAAGCAAGACATATGTTTGATAAAGCGCACGATGCCGGATATACAGAGGCAACTGAGGCACTTGCCACATTTTTATATTGTGAGACAGCGCAAACAGATAAAGCCATCAAGTTGTGGGAAAAAGCTGCCGCAGCCGGAAATGAAATGGCATTGAAAAACCTGTTTGAAGCTTTATGTGCGGACGATAGCCTGAAAGTTAGAGAAATAAAAGTTTCACTGGCGAAGGCAGATGGGCAGGCGTTAAAAAACCTCTTTAATACACTCAAAAGCAACACTGATTTAACGCCATATGATGCGGAATGTGCAGTGCTTGTTTCCGAAGCGATCGCTTTAAAAGAAGAAGTTGAGAGAGAGGCTAGCCAACAAATTCCGACAGGAATAAGCTATCCTGCTTGGGGACATGTTGAAAACTTTCCGGTTCCTGCTTAATTTTGAATCCCTTTTGGACTGTTTTGCAATCTATGATAGATTGCAGATATGAAGCCAGAGTTTGATATAGAGGTTCGCTCCGCAACATATGATGACTTGCCAGAGGTGGTGAGGGTGAATATTGCGGCGTGGCGGGATGCTTATATCGGGCAAGTGCCGCAGGATTATCTTGATAATCTGGATTTTTCTCAAAAACTGAAGGAATGGCAGGATCGGTTTGTGGATAACGCAGACGGTGAACAGCATCTTGATTTGGCATTTCTCAAGAACGAACTGATCGGTTTTATCGCCTATGGTCGCGGGCGGGACGAGGGGGCGGAGGGGTGTGCCGAGATTTATGCCGCTTATCTGCTCAAGGATTATTGGGGGATGAGGGTCGGTTATACCTTGTTTCAAACCGCCAGAAAAAACATGATCAAAAGCGGATATGCCGAGGCCTATCTTTGGGTGCTGATGGAAAATTACCGTGCGATTTCCGCCTATCAAAAATGGGGCGGAATTCCTGACCCGCTCTCGGTCAAGGAAATTGTTATTTATGATCGGCAGATACAGGAAATAGCCGTTAAATTCCCGCAATTATAGGTTTTCTGCTGGAAAAACCCGTTAAAATTGCTATAACTGTTGGCAACAGAAAGAATTTAAAAAATGCCAGCGAACAAGAAAAACTATTATATCACCACCCCCATTTACTATGTGAACGATGTTCCGCATATGGGGCATGCTTATAGCACACTGGCCTGCGATGTGTTGGCGCGGTTTAAGCGGTTGGATGGATATAATGTTTTGTTTGCGACGGGAACAGACGAACATGGGATGAAGATTAAACAGTCGGCTGAAAAACTGGGAATAACTCCGCAAGCCCTGACCGATAAAGTATCACAAAATTTCCGCGACCTTTGCGGCGCGATGAATTTTTCCAATGATGATTTTATTCGCACGACTGAGGAACGCCATATTAAGGCCTGCCAACATTTGTGGAATGTGTTGGTCGAGCGTGGTGAAATCTATCTGGATAAATATGCAGGTTGGTATGCTGTGCGTGATGAGGCATATTATTCCGAAGATGAACTGCGTGACGGCCCTAACGGCAAAAAAATCGGCCCATCGGGGGCAGAGGTTGAATGGATGGAAGAGGAAAGTTATTTCTTCCGCCTGTCTGCTTGGGGTGACAAGTTGCTGGATTTTTATGCGGCGCATCCTGATTTCGTAATGCCTGAAACACGGTTTAACGAAGTGAAAAGTTTCGTGCGATCAGGCCTTAAAGATTTATCGGTTTCGCGCACCACATTTGATTGGGGCGTTCCAGTTCCGGGGAATGAAAAGCATGTCATGTATGTTTGGATTGATGCTCTGACCAATTATCTGACCGTTGCGGGATATCCGAATGATATATCCACATTCTGGCCGGCCGATCTGCATATGATGGCGAAAGATATTCTGCGTTTCCATGCTGTATACTGGCCTGCCTTCCTGATGGCAGCAGGCATCGAGCCACCAAAACGTGTTTTCGCTCATGGATGGTGGACGGTCGAAGGTGAGAAAATGTCAAAATCCTTGGGTAATGTGATTTCACCTTATGCCTTGCTTGAAAAATTTGGCGTTGATGGAACAAGATTTATTTTGTTGCGCGAAGTGCCGTTTGGAAATGATGGCGACTTCTCTCATGCCAATGCCATGGCGCGGATTAATTCTGACTTGGCGAATGGTCTTGGGAATTTGGCGCAACGGACATTGTCTTTTATTTATAAAAATTGTGAGGCAACTATACCGTCTCCGTCAGACCTTACTGAGAATGATAAAGCTCTCCTCAAAAAAGCTCAGATGGACATGTTGCCCGCTGTGCGTGCCGAGCTGGATATTCAGAAATTCAACAAAGCATTGGATGCCATTTGGGATGTGGTGAACGCCGCGAACGTCTATATTGATGTCGAGGCACCGTGGTCACTCAAGAAAACAGACACGGTTCGTATGAACACAGTTTTGTATGTGCTGTGTGAAGCTATTCGTTGCCTCGCAGTTATCATTCAACCTGTGATGCCTGATAGCGCATCACAAATGCTCGATCAATTGAAAATCGCTGCGGATGGGCGAGGCTTTGATACTTTGTCTGCATCCCATGCGATAAAAGCAGGCACTGTGATTGACCAGCCACAAGGCGTATTCCCACGACTGGTGGAAGAAAAAGCGGCGTGATGACCATTTACACCGACCGATATGGCAAAGAGCATATTCCACCCGAAGGCGCGGCTTTAAAAACCCGAGAAGGGGCTTTTACTGTCTGTATCAATAAGGGGTGTGTTTTACTTCAATGGGAAGATTATGCGCCGAATGTTGCGGATTTGCCAGGTGGTGGAATGGATGCTGGAGAAAATGAATTTCAGGCAGCAGCCCGCGAATTTTTT
>MEMI01000049.1:5210-14183 GCA_001767915.1 Alphaproteobacteria bacterium RIFCSPHIGHO2_02_FULL_46_13
CCTGATAGAAAAAGATGAAGACTCTATCTTTTTCGAAGGGGAGCTCATGACCGCTGAAAACGGAAAAATGCGGTGGGTCAAATTAGAAGATGTTTCCAATATATTGATACATGCCATGCATAAAAAAGGCTATGAGGGATTGAAGGGAAAAATATAAAATGGGAGAACATCTCTGGCTTGGGTATGCCTTAGCAGCCACTGTGTTTTGGGGGATGAATTGTGCATTTCTTGAGAAATTGCTGGAGAAGAATTTTCCTGTGACGCTACTGATGGCGTTTGAATCCTGTTTGGCATTGCCGTTGTTTTTGGCCTTATCCATTCTGCAAGGATCGGCAAAGCAGGGTGTGAATATGATGTTGCAGGATAAAAGCGTTATTTGGTTGATGCTGGCTGTATCCTTCTCATTCCTTACTGCAACTTTTTTTATCTTTCATTCCATTCAGGCGAAAAACGCGACGCTTGCGGGGTTGGTTGAGGTGTCTTACCCGATCTTTACCATCCTCTTTACATGGCTGTTTTTCAGGCAATTTCACCTTAATTTATACTCTGGAATTGGCGGATTGATGATTTTGGCAGGGATTGCCGTTATCTACATGAAAGGCTAATTCTTTTCTATCCCTTCAAACTATCTTAAATTTTACCCATTATTAACAAACCCTTGGTATCGCCGACGTATCATTAAGGATAGGGGATCATATCCTTTGGTTTGATTCTTATAAAAAAAGTCGGCGAGTTGAAATGGGTAATTTGATCAAAAGGTGGTGGAGGGGAGATGATGCGGCGACGGCGGTTGAATTCGCCTTGATTGCATTCCCCTTTATCTATCTTTTGGTGGGTATTGTTGAGCTGTCCATTATGTTTGCGGCGATGAGTACATTGGATTCCGCCACCAATGATGCCGCGAGGTTAATCAGGACGGGGCAGGTTCAGCAGACCAATGGTGATCCGCAACAGATGTTTGAAGAATTACTCTGTTCCAAAGTGAGCGGATTTCTTCCCTGTGCCAATATCAAATATGAAGTCATTACTATGTCGGGGTTTTCCGATTTTGCCAGTTATCCTGCAACCTTTGATGAAAATGGTGATTTGGATTCGGCGGGGTTTAATCCGGGGTCGGTTGATGATGTGGTTTTGATCCGGACGGCGTACAGATACCCGTTATTGACCCCATTATTGGGGGCGGCTTTTGCCGACGGGCCGAATAATACCAAATTAATGATCACGACAGTTGTGTTAGAGACAGAGCCATATGATGTGCGGAAAGTCGTGAACGAATTATGATCTATATCGATTTTTTTTATATCACGCAGTCCATTAAGGCATGGATAGATGATGAAGAGGGCGTGGCGATGGTCGAGGCGGTGATGTTGTTCCCGCCGATGATTACGTTGTTATTGGGCGTATATGATTTGGGAAATGGAATTATGTTGTCGCAAAAAACAATTACCGCATCCCAAGTCGCCGCCGATTTGATATCGAGAAACAAAACGATGAATGATGCCAACCTGTCAGATATTATTGAAGGATCAAAATTAGCATTTGAGCCATACGGGACGACAGATTACGGGGTCGATATTGTCAGTGTCCAGTTTGACAGCAATAAAAATCCGGTTGTTCTGTGGCGAAGGACAGAAAATATGCTGCCCAATATAGAGGCGGTCAATAGCGTGAAGGGATTGTCCCCGAGCGGTGAAGGAATGATTATTGTGACGGTTGTTTATAAATATGTTCCACAATTTGCCCATTTTTTCACAGGGGAAATGGATTTTTCCGAAGTGGCTTTTTCAAGAGGGCGCAGGAGCGCCACAGTCACATGGAATTGATGAAGGTAGCGAGGTTAGCATGTTGAGACAGATGAATGATTATCTAAGACACAATGCAGGGGCTTTATCAGTTGCCTTTGCGATTGCCATGCCTGTTGTGATTGGTGCTGCGGGGGTTGCTGTTGATTTGTCGATGGCAAATATGGTGAAGCAAAGGCTCTCTAACGCGATTGATTCTGCTGCATTAGCCGCAGCGGCAACAGCGGGAGGGTCCGATGCAGCGGCCATCACGGCGAAGGTGCAACAGTTTTTCTATCAAAACTATCCGGCCAGTAAAATCGGAACGACGTATGATTTGGTTGTGGGCATATCAGGTGATGATATTACCGTGAGTGCAAAATCGAGATATGACACAACTTTCGCAAAATTTTTGGGTGTTGATGAATTGATTGTCTCCGCCAAAACAACTGTGACCAAAGAAATTTTGGGATTAGAGGTAGCCATGGTTCTGGACGTGACGGGATCAATGAGTACCAACAATAATATTGGTGCTTTAAAAACGGCGGCGACAAATTTCTTGAATACGTTGTGTTCAAATTCCGCATGCTCCAGTCTGGTCAAGATCGGGATTGTGCCTTTTGCCAATACGGTGAATGTCGGGCCTTATGGTTTGGGAAAAAACCCGAGCGGGTCAACTTATGATACTGCATTTGTAAATAATCCATATAACAAAACATTCAACCAATCCAATTCGAACCAATGGTGGGGATGTATCCTTGAGCGGAGCAGTCCGGAAGATACCCAAAATTCCACAAGCAGTTGGAAATGGAGCATGTATACAAACCCCAATAATGGAATTAATTATGGTTGTAATAAATCTTATCTCCTGCCTTTGACCAGTGTTTACGGAACGATTAAATCAAAAATCAGTAGCCTTGCTGCATCAGGTAATACTTTAAGTAATATCGGTATGGTCTGGGGATATAGACTTCTTTCGCCAGAAGCGCCATTCAGGGAAGGTTCTGCATGGGGGGATGTGACTGTCAAAAAGGTCGCGATCTTGATGACCGACGGGGATAATAATATCGGGGGTTCCTATAGTGCCTATGGAAATTGGTCGACCTTAAAATTGACTGACCGCAATCTCGATGAAAAATTAGCCACAACTTGTCAAAATATGAAAAATGATGGCATCACGATCTATACGATCACCTTTACATCGGGGATTGATGAGACCAGCAAAGGATATTTTAAAAACTGCGCGAGCAGTCTTGATAAATATTATGATGCGCCGTCTCAGGCTAGTCTTTTGAGTGCGTTCGAGCAGATTGCGCGGGAATTATCGAATATCCATATTAAAAGTTAATGGGAAAATCTTACTTGAAGTGATCTTCCTAGTGTCTTGAAATAATATGCGTTTTTTAAAATTCCCATTTGAAAAATGATTCGCATCGTGGCACAGTTTAATTCTCTTGGTTTTGATGACCATGTGACAGGGTTTAAGGTTCACGAATGGGGCAATATAGCCGTAAAGACAAAAGAAAACAGGCAATGCGTGCAGCCACGATGGCGGTACGCATTGGTCGTTATTCGCCTTTGGCATTAACGGGCATTGCGGCTGTGTTATTATTGTCGTCACTGATCAGTCCGACTTTATGGGGCGGCCCGCGCATGGCAACCATTGATGCCCTAACCCCTGCTATTGAATTTGTCGGTGCGCCTTTCCGTATGATGACAGAAACAATTAGCGACGCATCTGGTCTTACAAAAATCAGAGCGGAAAATGCGCGGTTAAAAGCCGAGAATAAGCAGCTCCATGAATGGTATCAGACGGCGATGTTGCTTCGCTCTGAAAACCAATCTCTGAAAGATTTATTGAACGTCATTCCTGAACCTGATCAAAGTTATATAACCACGCGGGTGATTGGCGATTCAGGAAGCAGTTTCGTGAAAACTGTTCTGATCGAAGCGGGACAGGACAACGCCGTTGAAGAAGGGCAAGCCGTTTTAGGAAGCCAAGGAATGATTGGGCGCGTGATCGAAGTCGGTAAACGCGCGTCACGCGTTTTGTTATTAAACGATATTAACTCCCACGTTCCTGTGGTGGTGGAGGGCGCAAACCAGCGCGCCGTCTTGTCCGGCACGAATGAAGATCTCTTGGTGCTGATCCATTTGCCGCCGGATGTTCTGGTTGAAAAGGGATCTCGGATCATTACCTCTGGCAGCGGCGGGTTGTTCCCGACTGGCTTGCCGATTGGTGAAGTCACGGAAATTAAAAACGGTGTGCCGATGGTTTCCATGTATTCCGACCCATATGGTGCAGGCTATGTCCAGATTGTTGAAAAACCTCAAGACCCGAATGTTCGTCAGAGCATTAAAACTTTGACAACCGGATCTGAATAAAATGTCCCGCCATAGTTTTTTCGGATTACATACTCTGAAGCTGTTCGGCTTATATATTCTTCTTTTTCTGCTGATCCTTTTAAATCTTGTTAAATTTCCATTGCTGGGGGCGGATGGCGGGAAGCTGTCCTTTCTTTTGATCGGGATTTATTTCTGGACGATTTATCGCCCGACTTTATTGCCATACCCGATGGTTTTTGCGTCAGGCTTATTGCTCGATTTATTATCGGGGGGATTGGTTGGCTTAAATGCGCTTTGTTTTATGATTGTCGCGATGATTGTGCGCGGGCAACGGCGCTTTCTGCTCGGGCAATCTTGGTCTGTGGTGTGGGCGGGGTTTTGCGTGGCGGTGACATTGGTGATGGGGATTCATTATGTGGTTTATTCCCTTTCGTCTCTGACCATTTTGCCCCCAATTCCGTTGGGGTTTAACCTGATTATTTCGTATTTGTTGTATCCTTTGATACTGCCGCCCATGATCCTCTTGAACCGCGTGCTGTCGGACTGATATAAGACAGCATGGAACGCGATCAAGAAAAAATTGACTCATTCACGCGGCGGGCATTTATTATCGGTGCGCTGCAAGGTTGTGCATTGACCGTATTGGGTGCGCGGTTGTCGTGGTTGCAGGTGATCGAGGGCGAAAAATATAAAACACTGGCCGAAAAAAACCGCATTAACGTCAGAATACTGCCTCCGTCCCGTGGACAGATTGTTGACCGTTTCGGTGTACCACTTGCCACCAATCTTCAAAATTTTCAGGTTCTGGTAACGCCGGAGCAGGTTGAGAGTTTAGAAAAAACATTAACCGATCTGAAAAAATATATCTCTCTGGATGATGGCAGCATCAGAAAAGCATTGCGGCAGGCAAAGTTAAAACCTGCCTATGTCCCTGTTGAAGTTCGGAACAAATTGAATTGGGATGAAGTATCGATCATCGAATTGAATCTGGCGAAACTTCCGGGGGTGTCGATTCAAGCTGGTGACTTGCGCAGTTATCCTTATAAGGAAGCAACTGGTCACATCGTCGGCTATGTCGGGCGCGTGGCAGAAGCCGAAATGACCAGTGCGCCATTATTATCCATGCCTGGATTTTTAGTCGGTAAAAGTGCGTTAGAGAAAAAATATGAAACGGTATTGCAGGGAATCCCCGGTAAAGCCGAGGTGGAAGTTAATGTCCATGGCCGTGCCGTTCGTGAGTTAAGCCGTACCGCCAGCATACAGGGGGAGCGTCTTGTTCTGTCACTGGACGCGGAATTTCAACGCTTTGTGCAGCAACGGCTGACAACCGAGCGGAGTGCCGCCGCCGTGGTGATGGATGCGGTCACGGGGGCAGTTTATGCTCTTGCCAACCATCCGAGTTTTGATCCGAATATTTTTTCTGGCGGGATTTCGGCGATGGATTGGGAGCAGTTGCGTGATGATCCTGCGCACCCTCTGAATAACAAAGTTGCAGGCGGATTATATCCCCCCGGTTCTACATTCAAAGTTTGTACGGCTTTGGCAGGGTTAGAGGCGGGCGTAATTGACGAGAACACAACAACATTCTGTCCCGGACATTATGATTTCGGGAATAACCGCTTTCACTGTTGGAAAGTTGGTGGTCATGGCACAGTGAATGTTGTTGGCGCTTTGGCACATTCCTGTGACGTTTATTTTTATAAAATGTCGAATGCCGTTGGGATTGACCGTATTGCGGCGATGGCTCGACGGTTAGGGCTTGGGGATGCGCTGGACTTTGATTTGCCAGAGACCAAGGCAGGTGAAGTTCCAGATACGGCGTGGAAACGAAAACAGCGTGGCGATAAAACTTGGCATCCGGGTGAGACCATTAACGCATCCATCGGGCAGGGGGCAATGCTTGCATCACCTTTGCAATTGGCAACCATGACAGCGCGTATTGTGAATGGTGGCAAGGAAGTTAAACCGTGGCTCGCCGGATATGCGGGATCAAAAAAGATATTTCAAGAAGAGGCCAAGGCGATGGGGATCAACCCAAAGCATTTGGAACTGGTTTGTCGTGGGATGGCACAAGTGATGCAACCTGGTGGGACGGCGTCCGCAGCTCAGATCAAAGAACCCGGTATGCAGATGGGCGGAAAAACAGGGACGTCTCAGGTCAAGCGTATTTCTAAGGCCGAACGGGCATCTGGTGTGCGCCGTCAGGAAGATTTGCCATGGCATTTGCGGCATCACGGCTTATTCATCGGTTATGCCCCTGTCGAGAACCCGCGTTATGTTTGCGCTGTGATCGTCGAACATGGTGGGAGTGGGTCCGGCGCCGCGGCACCAATTGCGCATGACATCATGCTCGAGGTTCAGAAACGAAACCCAGCCGTCAAAGAAATGGAAAAAATATAATGGGCATTTTCCGTTCAAGTTTATTTTCCGAAGATATGAGTGTGTGGGGAAAAATCCGCCAGATTGCGTGGGGGCAGGTCTTCTTCTTGTGTATCTATGCCACCATCGGATTTTTATCATTATATTCTGCGGCTGGCGGGAGTATTGACCGATGGGCATCACCGCAGATTATCCGGTTTATCTTTGCAATCGGAATGTTGGTTGCTATTGCCATTGTTGACATTAAATGGATTTTCCGCATTGCCTATCCATTTCATATTGTGGTGATTTTCCTGTTGTTATTGGTGGATATTTTTGGGCATATCGGGATGGGGGCTCAACGCTGGCTGGATCTGGGTGTGATGAAGATTCAACCGTCGGAACTGGCTAAGATTTCAACTATCCTCTGTTTGGCGCGGTTTTATCATGGTAAGGAACTGTATGAAGCCAAGCAATTTAAAAATCTGATTATTCCGTTGATGATGATTTTAATTCCTGTGGCCTTGGTTGTGGCACAACCTGATTTGGGAACGGGTCTGGCGATTGTCTTTGGTGGGGTAGCCATGTTGTTTGTGGGCGGCGTGTCTATCTGGTTATTTATTGCGGGGATTGTGGCGGCCATTGCGGCTGTACCGATTGCGTGGCAATTCCTACATGAATACCAACAAAAACGCGTTCTGATTTTTATGAACCCTGAATCCGATCCGCTGGGCGCGGGGTTTCACATTACCCAATCCAAAATCGCATTGGGGTCGGGCGGAATTACGGGCAAAGGATTTTTAGAAGGGACTCAGTCCCACCTCAACTTTCTGCCCGAAAAACACACCGACTTTATTTTTACATTGTGGGCAGAGGAATGGGGTTTGCTTGGTGGGCTGTTCCTGCTGGCAATCCTCGGGATGATTATCCTTTATGGCTATTGGATCGCCTTTAGGTGCCGCAGCCAGTTTGCGCGTTTGGTGGCCTTTGGTCTGACTGTCAATTTCTCGGTCTATGTGCTGGTCAATATCGGTATGGTGATGGGGTTGTTGCCTGTAGTCGGCATTCCTCTACCGATGATGTCTTATGGTGGCACGGCACTCCTGTCCGTCATGGCGGCGTTTGGCATTATTCAGTGTTGTAACGTGCATCGGGACACACGATTGCCGAAAGGGTTTTAGGAAAGGCTTTCGCCGCAACAGAATCCTGACGCCCACGCCCATTGGAAATTAAAGCCGCCCAGATGTCCTGTGACGTCCAGAACTTCGCCGATGAAGTAGAGGTTTGGGGTGATTTTGGATTCGAAATTTTGGGAGGAGACGTCTTTGGTATCGATGCCGCCAAGGGTAACCTCGGCTGTCCGGTAGCCTTCGGTACCTGCGGGAACTAAAGTCCAGCTGTTTAAAATATTCGCAACATCCATCAATTTTTTATCATTAAGATTTGCCATCTGACTATCATGCCCTGATAACGCCGCGAGTGCATCGGCGAGTCGGTTTGGTAATAATTCTTCCATCACGGTGCGGAGCATTTTCTTTGGATCGGATTTGCGTTTTTCTTTGAGCCAGTCGAGTGCTTTCAAATGCGGAACGAGATTGACAGAGATGGATTGTGTTTCGCGCCAGTAAGATGATATTTGAAGAATAGAAGGGCCAGAGAGTCCGCGATGCGTAAACAGTAAAGCCTCTTCAAATTTTGTTTTGCCTGTGGACACAACAGATGGATCAACGGACAAACCTGTCAGTTCAGCACAGAGTTTTGATGTGTCGTCGGTGAAGGTCAACGGCACTAACCCTGCGCGGGTCGGTATAATGGTATGTCCGAATTGCTCGGCAATTCTGTAACCGAAGGCCGTTGCGCCGATTTTGGGAATTGAAAGGCCGCCCGTTGCAATGACAAGCGCAGAGCAGGTGACGTTCATGCTTTTGCCAGACTGAATGATAAAACCGCCTTCGGTTTTGTCGATGTCGTGAATCTCTGTTCCCGTCCAGAAGGTGACATTTGATTTTTCACATTCTGAGACAAGCATATCAACGATCTGCGTTGCTTTGTCATCGCAGAATAATTGTCCGCGACCTTTGTCGTGATAGGCGATGTTATAACTTTCAACCAGTGCAATAAAATCTTTGGGGGTATAGCGTGACAAAGCGGATTTTGGGAAATGGGGATTGCTCGATATAAAATTGGCGGGAGCTGTATGGATGTTTGTAAAGTTACAACGTCCGCCGCCCGATATGCGAATTTTCTCGCCAATCTTACGCGCATGATCGATCAGAAGGACAGATTTCCCCTTTGACCCAGCACGCGCCGCAGCCATTAAGCCCGCGGCACCCGCGCCGATGATGATGGTATCAAAATGAGACAAAGTATTTTAGTCCTTATAAAAGTTCCTTCTCCCTTTTGTTCTCTGGGGGAGAAGGTTAGGATGACGGGCGATGGTTGGATTTTATCTCTTTTCGGAGACTGGCCCCCCCCCCCCCCCCCCCCC
>MEMI01000049.1:14196-41289 GCA_001767915.1 Alphaproteobacteria bacterium RIFCSPHIGHO2_02_FULL_46_13
TTGAGATGCCTTTTTCTTTGAATAAATCTTGGAGTTCGCCGCTGGAGAACATTTCTTTGACGATGTCGCATCCGCCCACAAATTCACCTTTAACGTAGAGTTGGGGAATGGTTGGCCAGTTTGCGTATTCTTTGATCCCTTGGCGCATTTCTTCATCTTCTAAAATATTGATCGATTTGAAGGTGACGCCCAAGTTGCTCAAAACATTGACAACAACAGCGGAAAAACCGCATTGAGGAAATACAGAGGTTCCCTTCATATACAGAACAACGTCGTTTTCTGCGAGGTCGGAACGGATTTGTGCGAAGACTGGATTTTCACTCATTTTAAATTTTCTTTCTAGTTTCTATTTTTTAGGTTGCTTAGTTTATTTAGTCTGAAAGGTCTTAATCGACAAGGCATGAAGGACCCCGCCCATTTTATCGCCAAGTGCGGCATAGACCATTTTATGCTGCTCCACCCGTGATTTTCCCGCAAAGGATTCGGAATAGATATTGGCCTGAAAATGGTTATCATCACCGGCAAGGTCGGTTAGTTCCACCCGTGCATCGGGCAGGGCGGCAGTAATCATGGCAATAATGTCATCGGCCTTCATCGGCATGGATTTAAGTCTTTCATTCAAATGTTGGGCTGACCTTAGCGTATATTAGGAAAGAGTTCAATTGTTTTCATAATTTACAGGTTTGGGTGGTAAAAAAGCCCAGATTGCTCTGGGCTTTTTTTAATTCAATTGGAATATTAAGCATTCGCCGCGCGAACCTTATCAGCCTGAGCTGGTTCGCGGAGAACATAGCCGCGACCCCAGACGGTTTCGATGTAGTTTTCGCCGTCGGTTGCGATTTCGATTTTTTTGCGGAGTTTGCAAATAAACACGTCGATGATCTTAACCTCTGGTTCGTCCATACCGCCATAGAGGTGGTTAAGGAACATTTCCTTGGTCAGGGTTGTGCCTTTGCGCAAGGCCAAGAGTTCAAGAATGCCGTATTCTTTACCAGTGAGGTGAACAGGTTTTCCGTCCACTTCGACAGTGCGGGAATCGAGGTTAACCGACACGCGGCCAATTTCGATTTTGGATTGTGAGTGACCTTGGGAACGGCGGACGATTGCTTTGATACGTGCAATCAGTTCGGCTTTTTCGAATGGTTTGGTCAGGTAATCATCTGCTCCAAAGCCGAGGCCTTTGATTTTGCTGTCTAATTCGGCAAGTCCGGACAAGATCAGAATAGGGATATTGATTTTTTCGGCGCGGAGTTTTTTCAAGACTTCGTATCCGTGCATATCCGGCAACATCAAATCGAGCACGATAATATCGTACTCGTAGAATTTACCGAGTTCGTAAGCGTCTTCGCCCAAATCCGTGGTTTCAACCATGTAACCTTCGGATTTGAGAATCATCTCAATTGACTTTGCTGTTGAGCTATCGTCTTCTACTAGCAGGACACGCATGGGTTTCTCCCGTAACTTTCTGTATGTTGCAAATTAACCTTAGTTAACAACCATATTAACAAATATTAACAGACTTAACAAATAGTTTTGTTTTTGCTTTAATGAGAATCACTTTCTTCTTCCCTTTTTCTCTTTTTCCTTGGGTTTTTATGTCCTTTAAGACTGCAATTTCCGTATTTTTAGCCTATTTCTTGTTGTTTTTGGGGCAGGCTTGGGCTTTGGATGTCAACGCCGTGAGAATCGGTGGGCATGCCGAGAAAGAGCGTTTGGTGGTTGAGTTGTCGGGAAAGAGCCAGTTTCGTGCCTTTGTTCTGCAATCCCCTGACCGCATTATTGTCGATATGGATGATTTTAGCTGGAAGGTCGGACAATTATCGCGTCCGTCGGTAACCTTGGTTAAAGATGTCCGCTTCGGGTCTTTGGGCGGAGGAAAGGGTAGGTTGGTGATTGAAACATCAACCCCTGTGATTATTAAGTCTGCATTTGCCATTGATAAAGCAAATGGTCAGCCGAATAGAATCGTTGTGGATTTCGCCAAAACCAGTGCGGCAATGATGAAAGAGGCCACAACCCAGCAGATGGGCGATATGAATGGTGCGGCACAGCCAAAAAATGCGCGGATGGTTGCTCCTCAAAAAGATCCTGAGCCACAAGAGAAATTCAGTCCAGCCAAGGCCAAAAAACTGATCATCATTGACCCCGGTCATGGTGGGCAGGACCCCGGCGCTTTGGGGGTCAATGGCGCGTATGAGAAGTCGATTGTCTTGGCTGTAGGGTTAGAGTTAAAAAAGCAGTTGGAGAAATCCGGCTACCGCGTTGAAATGACACGTTCAACAGATGTTTTTATTCCATTAGGCGAGCGTGTAAGATTTGCGCGCAAGAAGGGCGGGGACTTGTTCATTTCACTTCACGCGGATTCTATTAGCCGCAGTAATGTGACGGGGGCATCCGTTTATACTCTATCAGATAAGGCATCCGACAAAGAAACCGCAAAACTGGCGGAGCGCGAGAATAAATCCGACCTGATCGCAGGGATTGATTTGAGTCATCAGGAAACAGATGTCGCCGATATTCTGATCGACCTTGCGGCACGCGACACGATGAACCAATCGCGCTATCTGGCCAAAACAGTGATCACGACATTGGACAGCAATAATGTCAAAGTCTTGGATACCAAATATAGGTCAGCGGGCTTTGCGGTTTTAAAGGCTATGGATATTCCATCCATCCTTGTCGAAATGGGATATTTGACAAATAGGGAGGAAGTCGAGAGGCTTTCAAATTCAGCCTATCGCGTCCGCATTGCGTCCGCTTTAAAGGCGAGTATCGATAAATTCTTCCAGAAGAAGTAGGATGTCATAATATGACGTTGCACATCATCTTTCTTATCGAACTTATGATGTAGGGGATTGTATTTTCATGGTTTTTGAAATATTCTTTGTCCTCGTTCTTTTCGAAAAGAATTTTTAACGTCTAACCTCATGAGGCTTATAATGAAAAAATTGCTCGCAACTGCTTGCATCATCGGTTCAACCCTTGCTTTGACAGCATGTGACACAACTGGTTCCGGATATGTTGATACACAACCACCTTACGCTCAAGAACGTACTGTTGGTTCTGCACCGGTTGCTCCAGCTCCAGTTAAATCAGCTGAACCAGTATTCGAGAAAAAAGTTACAAAATAATTTTGTAATTTCTGACAAATTCAAAAAAAGGCTGCCTTCGCGGGTAGCCTTTTTCTATTTCCTTAATATTTACAGAAAATTAACCAGATTCACGTAGTGTAGGGGTATATCAGGGAGATTAAATATGGCTGTCTTTGCAATTAGAAACACATCTAGCGGTTTAAACGCATTCGTCGGCGAGAAAAATGTTGGATCAAACGTGAATGCGTTAGAGTTTAATGTCTCAGATGTTTCCGCCGGGACGTCAGCGCTATTAAAAGATTTTGGTAAAGGATATGATGAAAGTGTCACGCGCGACACTAAAGTGAGTGTTTCTCCGGCTCCTAGAAATGGTTTTAATATTTAACTTTGTTATTAAATGAATTCCTGAAGTTTTTATCCCGCGTTGCGCATAGGCATCGCGGGTTTTATTTTGTATGATGGATAATACACATCATCCGCGAAAGGATTTATCATGCTGATCGGCGTTCCGAAAGAAATCAAGAAACAAGAGCATCGTGTCGGGTTGATCCCGTCATCTGTGCGCGAGATGGTGACCCATGGGCATCAGGTGATGGTTGAGACGGGGGCGGGCGCAGGGATAGGTTTTGATGATGCGGCCTATATCAATGCGGGGGCGCGAATTGCCATGACCGCCGCGGACATTTTTAAATCTGCAGAGATGATTATAAAGGTCAAGGAACCGCAACCCGAAGAATGCGCGATGTTGCGCCCTGACCAAATTTTATTCACCTATCTGCATCTGGCAGCGGATAAGCCGCAGGCAGAGGCATTAATCAAATCAAATTGTGTTGCCATCGCTTATGAAACTGTGATGGGTGCAAACGGAAAAGGCCTTCCACTTTTAGCGCCAATGAGTGAGGTTGCGGGGCGTTTATCGGTACAGGTCGGCGCGCATTATTTAATGAAGCATATGGGCGGCGAGGGAATTTTGATCGGCGGTGTTCCGGGCACACCCGCAGGGCGTGTTCTGGTTCTGGGAGGTGGTGTTGCGGGGTTTAATGCGGCACGCGTGGCTGTCGGTATGGGCGCACGCGTGACCATCCTCGATAAATCGCCGGAGAGATTGCGCGAACTGGATGAACATTTTAATGGCAGTGCGGAGGTTTTATATTCAACCACTGCTGCTATCGAGACATTAATTCCGAAATCTGATTTGGTCATCGGGGCGGTTCTTGTGCCGGGGGCATCTGCGCCGCGTCTTGTCACTCGTTCCATGTTAAAGACCATGAAAAAGGGATCGGTGATGGTTGATATCGCCATTGACCAAGGCGGATGTTTTGAGACCAGCCATCCGACCACTCATGGCGACCCTGTCTATGACGTGGATGGTGTCATACATTATTGTGTGGCGAATATGCCGGGGGCAGTGCCTAAAACATCGGCTATGGCGCTTAACCATGCCATTCTGCCGTATGCTTTAAAAATAGCCGATATGGGCTGGGAAAGGGCTTTGGCGAGTGATGCAGGGCTTGCCGCTGGACTTAATATCTCTAAGGGCAAAGTGATGCATAAGGCTGTTGCGGGAGCACTTCATTATCTTATGGTTGCCGAATAGATTTATCTATATTATCTTTTGATGATGTATAAAGCATTTCCGCAGATGAACAGAAATGAAAGTTATATCCTCGTGATTGAGGATAGTCCGATTGATTTCGAGGTTATTTCCCGTACGTTCAAGCGGATCGATTTCTCACCGCAAATTTTGCATTGGGACAATGGTGCGGCTGCCATGGAATTTCTTCTGGATCTTGCCGATAAACATCAAACCAACAGAATGCCGTCCATGGTGTTATTGGACTTGAATATGCCCGGCACAGATGGACGCGAGATTTTAACATCCATTAAAAATGATGCGGTTTTGAAATCTATCCCCGTGATCATTTTATCAACCTCCCAAAATCAAGGTGATATTGATTTTTGCAATCTCCACGGCGCAGAAAAATTTCTGACAAAACCAGTGTCGCTAGATGAATTTATGGATGTCGCCAGAACGATTAAAGGGTTTTGGGAATTGTTGCCCACGATTAGACCATCATAAGAAAAGAGGGGTTTGCTTGGTAAGAGGGGATAATTGCAGAACTAATTGGCTTGTTCCCAAGATTCTAGCAAAGTTTTGAACTTTTTTTGATTTTGTTAGAATTATCATGTTGACAAAGAAGGCTCAAGATTATAAATAAGACCAACTCAAACGGGCGGACGTAGTTCAGCTGGTTAGAATGCCTGCCTGTCACGCAGGAGGTCGCGGGTTCAAGTCCCGTCGTTCGCGCCATTTGGGTTCTATTACGAATATGCTATCCAAAAATGTGACGTTTGGAACAATAAAAAATAGGCCTCTTTGGAGGCCTTATTTTTTTGCCTTTCGTCATTGCGAGGAGCGTGAGCGACGCGGCAATCCAAAGTGGTGTGTTAGGCACTATTCTGGATTGCCGCGCTTCGCTCGCAATGACGGCTAATAGGCATAAAAAACCACCCATCCATAAAGGAGGGTGGTTTTTTGTCATTCGTAAGAACTATTCTGCTGCTGGAGCGTCTGCTTCAGGGGCTGGAGCTGCTGCGGCGGCCGCTGCGGCTTCTGCTTTTTTCGCTTTTTCTTTTGCGCGTTCTTGAGCTTTTGCTTTTGGTTGGGCTTTTTGAACACTTGTGCGTTTTTCAGGCATAGGGGCAACGCCGGCTTTACCAAGGAAGAATGAAACGCGTTCAGTTGGTTGTGCGCCAACGCCAGTCCAGTAAGTGATGCGTTCAGCGTTCAAAGTCACGCGTTTGTCGCTATCTTTTGGTTGACGTGGGTCATAAGTACCAACTTTTTCAATGAAGTTACCGTCGCGTGGTGCGCGAGCGTCTGCAACTACGATTGCGTAGAAAGGTGCTTTTTTGCGGCCTTGACGAGCCAGTCTAATTTTCAGTGCCATGTTTTTTCTCCTTAAATGTTACTGATATTTTTTAAAAATTTATTTCTTCTTGCGGTTTTTCTTAGACCCGCCATGTCCGAAATTTCCTAAACCACCCAACATTTTTTGTTGAGCCATTTGACCAAGGGATCCAGACAGGCTGAACCCCGGGGTCGTTCCGCTTTCACGTTGCATTTCGGCCAATTTTGCTTGGTCGTCTTGCCCCATAAAATTCTTCATGGCACCCATCATGCCCGATACGCCCATTTTCTTCATACGGCGCATCATGGTTTCCATTTGTTCAAATTGCTTGATCAGGCGGTTGACATCCTGAACAGTCGTGCCTGACCCCGCGGCAATACGCTGACGGCGTTTTGCGTTGAGGATAGCGGGGCGGACGCGCTCCGCTTTGGTCATCGACAGAATAATCGCTTCCTGATGTTTCAAAACAGAATTATCAAGGTTTGCACTGTCGATCTGGTCGGAATAACGTCCAAGACCCGGCAACATTTTCATGAGTGATCCGATACCGCCCATACGTTTCATCTGGCGGAATTGGTTAAGCATATCATTGAGGTCAAAACGGCCTTCGTTGAAGCGTTTGGCCATATCTTCGGCTTCGGCCTCATTCACCGTTTCAATCGCTTTTTCAACGAGGGAAACAACGTCACCCATGCCCAGAATACGGCTGGCGATACGGTCAGCATGGAATGGCTCAAGCGCGTCCCATTTCTCGCCAATACCCAATAATTTAATTGGCTTGCCTGTGACAGCGCGCATCGACATCGCCGCACCACCACGCGCATCACCGTCAACGCGGGTCAGCATTAAACCGGTGATACCGATTTTTGAATCGAATGCGGATGCGGTATTCACGGCATCTTGTCCGGTCATCGCATCAACAACGAGGAGTGTTTCAACAGGTTTGGAGAGGTCGCGAATGGCAACCACTTCGTTCATCAATACATCATCAATCGCCAAACGTCCGGCGGTGTCGAGCATGATAACGTCATACCCACCAAGACGGCCTTCGGTCATGGCACGTTTGGTAATCGCAATCGGGTCTTCACCTGCAACGATTGGAAGGGTTGCAACGCCCGTCTGTGTGCCGAGTTGTGCCAATTGTTCTTGCGCCGCAGGGCGGTAAGTATCGAGGGAGGCCATCAATACTTTTTTGCGCAATTTATCGGTCAGATATTTTGAAATTTTTGCAGTCGAAGTTGTTTTACCAGACCCTTGCAAACCCACCATCAAATACACAACGGGCGGAGTGCCGTGGAATGATAATTCGGTATCGGTTGCGCCGAGTAATTCGATCATTTCGTCATTGACGATTTTGACAACCATTTGCGCGGGGGAGACAGACTTAACAATCTCTTGTCCGACGGCTTTCACACGGATGCGTTCAACGAAGTCTTTAACAACGGATAATGCAACGTCAGCCTCAAGCAACGCCACGCGGATTTCGCGCAGAGCCAAATTCACGTCTTCTTCGTTCAGGCTTCCTTTGCCGCGAAGATTGTCGAAAATACTGCCTAATTTTTCAGTGAGTGACTGAAACATCTATAAACCTCATAACAAATTTGCCGCAGTGAGCGAATAATCGCCGGCTGCGGTGTACCCTCAGGCACTCTCAAATCAGAGATGTGCGGATAAAACTGGCTTTTATATGCCGTATTGCGCGGAAAAGTGCAAGTGTTTATGCTCAAAACCATGAAAACATATGATTTTATCAAAATGCACGGCCTTGGGAATGACTTTGTGATATTGGATGCACGTGCCCAAGTCTTTGAAAATAAAGCGGAATTATCAAAAAAGCTGGGTGATCGGCATTTTGGTGTCGGGTGCGACCAGATTATTTTTATAGAGCCAACGGATAAGGCAACTGCCTTTATGCGCATTTATAACCCAGATGGATCAGAATCAGGGGCGTGCGGGAATGCGACCAGATGTGTTGCGGATATTCTGTTGAAAGAATCGGGCAAGGATGACTGCGTCATCGAAACCAAAGCGGGTCTTTTGAAATGCGTTCGCGCAAATGGCGACCAGATAACTGTCGATATGGGGGAGCCGAAACTGGACTGGGCACAAATTCCATTATCATCGGAATGTGACACGATCAATTTGCCGATTGGCGGCGGCGGAGTATCAAGCCCCGTTGCGGTCAATATGGGCAACCCGCATTGCGTATTTTTTGTCGATGATTTGAATATGATTGATGTCTCAAAAATCGGCGTCGGTTTTGAATATCATGCAATTTTCCCCGAACGATCCAATATCGAATTTGTCGAAGTGGTGGATAGGGGGCATGTCAGAATGCGCGTATGGGAACGCGGAGCAGGGATCACTCTGGCCTGCGGCTCCGGCGCCTGCGCAACCGCCGTCGCAGCAATACGCAGAGGTTTGACAGCGCGCAAAGTCACCGTCGAAATGGACGGCGGCTCCCTCACCCTCGAATGGCGCGAGAGTGATAACCATGTCTATATGACGGGGCCTGTGGCGTATGTGTTTAAGGGAAATCTATTGTAACCCTATTGGAAGGTCAATTTTTGGGCGGCAACTTTTACATCGCTTGCAAATGTAGTTGCTGTGCGCCCGCGAAGTGTCTCGCAAATTTTTGCGGCTTCAGGATAGCTTTCAACATCCATCCATTTTTGGTTTTCTGTCACGTTAATTGGAAGCCCTGCGATAAGTTGTGTAAAGGCTTGACTGCCGTACACGATAGCTCCATGAAATTCTGCGACTTCGGTTGGTTGCTCATATTGAGCTTCGCCATCTTTGTGAACAAGGCAAGTTACATCGCGCGGGATGAAAATAAGCCCGCCGGATGAAGGGCATAGTTTATAAACGCCGGAAAGGGTGAATTGTGGAATGGTTTGAATTTCTCCATCACGAAACGTGAGGGTTGATAACATAAGCGTTGCCCAGCTCTCTGTATTATTTTCAACTGCCGTATGGTCATATTCTAAGAATAAAAGAGATGCCCCATCTTCTCTGGAAACTTGGCTTTTCAGTGTAATCTGAGTGAGTTCTCTATCTGTCAGGTGATCTGCAATTTGGCTTCCGATTTGGGCATATTCAACGGCGGCTTCTTGAATATCTTCATCATCTGCGGGAATGTCTTCCGTGATCTGAAATAATTCAGTGTTAAATAATTGAAAAATATTCAGAAGAGTGTTGCGATTTATAGCGTAAATTTGCTGTGGTTGTTCTGCTGAACTAGAAAAAAGACTTTGTAATCCATTTATCAAATTTGAAATTGCGCTCATATACATAACCCCTGTTCAATGACGGGTTTATCATAACTATATTGAGTTTTGCAACTAAATCTGTCATACAGCCCACATGAGCACAAAAACCCCACAAGTCCAAACCTTTGGCTGTCGCCTCAATGTGTATGAGAGCGAAGTGATGAAGACTCATGCCAAGGATGCGGGGATGGAAGATGCGATTATTTTTAATACTTGCGCGGTGACGGCGGAGGCAGAGCGGCAGGCGCGGCAGGCCATTCGCAAAGCGCGCCGCGAAAATCCGACAGCCAAAATTATTGTCACGGGATGTTCCGCCCAGATTAAGCCCGAAAGTTATGCCGATATGCCCGAGGTCGATCAGGTCATTGGTAACGATTTGAAATTAAAGGCCTCCACATGGACGGGTGAGCAGCAGGCGCAAAAAGTGATTGTAAACGACATCATGTCGGTGCGCGAAACGGCGGGACATTTGCTCGAGGGATTTGAAGGTCACGCGAGGGCGTTTATTCAGGTTCAGAACGGATGTGACCATCGTTGCACATTTTGTATTATCCCCTATGGGCGAGGAAATTCACGGTCGGTTACGATTGATGATATTATTGCTCAAGTCCAAAAACTGGTTGAGCAAGGCTATAACGAAATTGTTTTATCGGGTGTTGATGTCACCTCATACGGTAAGGACTTACCGGGTGAGCCGACATTAGGGTACATGATGAAACAAATTTTTGCGCAAGTGCCGGAGATGCCGCGCTTACGCCTGTCATCACTTGACCCTGTTGAAATTGATGAAGATTTGTGGGAATTGATCGCCACCGAAAAACGATTAATGCCGCATTTGCATTTAAGTGTGCAGGCGGGTGACGACATGATTTTAAAACGGATGAAACGTCGTCATTTACGCCAAGATGTGATTGATGTCTGCGCCCGCGCCCGCGCATTGCGCCCTGATATGGTGTTTGGCGCGGATATTATTGCGGGGTTTCCGACCGAGACGGATGAGATGTTTGAAAACTCCCTGAAACTGGTTGAGGAATGTGATTTGACATTTTTGCATGTGTTTCCGTACTCGCCGCGCGTGGGTACGCCCGCCGCAAAAATGCCGCAAGTGGATGGGGTAATTCGCAAAGAACGTGCCGCAAAATTACGCGCATTGGGCGAGGTGCAATTATCGCGGTTTTTAACGCGCCATGCATCGGGAATGGCTCAAATTGTCGTTGAACAAGGCAATATCGGACGGACAGAGCATTTTGCAGAAGTCATGATTGATAACAAAATGCCGCTTGGAAGCCTTGTAAAGGTTAATATTAATGGCATTCAGGGCGATAAGTTGATTGGAAAAATCGCGGTATAGTGTTAGAACACTGTTATTCCCTCTCCCTAAGGGAGAAGGTTAGAATTGTAAGAGGTGCAATCATGTTTTTCTGGCGCAAAAAAAATAATCAGGCTCAACAAGATCAAGAAGCAAAAGAAGATAAGATCATTCATCACCCGAATGATCCTGCGCTTGAACCATCAACGGAATATGAAGCCGTTATTGACCCCGAATTCAACAAACATGAATTAAATGAAACAGAAGAAGAAATTGTTTCAGAATTAGAAGTCACGCCCATTCCATCAACACCCGACATCGCAGAAAAACATGAAGATAGCGAAGGTGGCGGATGGTTATCCCGCCTGACATCCGGTCTTTCAAAATCATCGGGTAAAATCGGAACCG
The DNA here is from genome assembly GCA_001767915.1 of Alphaproteobacteria bacterium RIFCSPHIGHO2_02_FULL_46_13. Classification (GTDB taxonomy): domain Bacteria; phylum Pseudomonadota; class Alphaproteobacteria; order Micavibrionales; family Micavibrionaceae; genus UBA1573. Next base: position 25,187 of record MEMI01000049.1, read on the forward strand.
GGATCGCCGATATATTCTCGAAATCAAAACCGGATGCAGAAACATTATCACAGTTGGAAGATTTGTTGATCGAGGCAGACATGGGGCCGCATACAGCCGCCATGCTGGTTGATAAACTGCGCGCCCGTAAATTTGATAAAGAAAACACCATGCGCGAAGTCCAGTCGGCGTTGGCCAGTGACATCGCGGAGATTCTTAAAAAATCAACCCATACGCTGTCATTTGAAAAAGTCGGGGCAGGCCCTAAAACAATGTTGATTTGCGGAGTGAACGGCGTTGGCAAAACAACCACCATCGGAAAACTCGCTTACCAAATTCATTACCGTGAACATAAAAAGGTTATGATGGCGGCGGGCGATACATTCCGCGCGGCGGCGATTGAACAGTTGCAAATCTGGGCAGACAGAACCAAATGCCCGTTGGTATCATCCGAAATCGGGTCTGATGCCGCGGCGTTGGCTTTCCAAGCCTATGAACGCGCCGTCAAAGAAGATATGGATGTCTTGATGATCGACACAGCAGGGCGTTTACACAACAAAGCCAACTTAATGGCCGAATTAGAAAAAATCACCCGCGTCCTGAAAAAGAAAGACGACAATATTCCACACGAAGTCATTTTGGTTCTGGATGCCACCACAGGACAAAACGCAATCTCCCAAGTTGAAACATTCAAGCAACTCGTAAATGTCACAGGTTTGGTTGTGACCAAACTTGACGGGTCCGCCAAAGGCGGCGTCGTGGTTGCCTTGGCCGATAAATTCGGCCTTCCCATCTTTGCGGTGGGCGTGGGCGAGGATATTGAAGATTTGCAACCGTTCCATGCGGAAGAGTTTGCGAATGGGTTGGTTGGGGTGAAATCATAGGCGCATAGACGAAAACCGTTTTTTCCTGTATTCTAATAAATAAAAGGAAAAAATATGTCGTTTTTGATGTCGTTTAATAAGTCCAAGAAATTTACCGATCCCGATGAAGCTTTAGAGGCTATTAAGGCAATTTACGGAGAGTCCAGAGAGAAATTGCTCGCAGGGTTTTCGGCTTTCTCGAAAAGTACAGAATTTCAAAAAGGCCGTATCTCGGCCAATTATCCCTATATGAAGATAACCGTTGAAAATGCCAAGCGGGTGGATAGCCGTTTGTCGTATGGCTTTGTGTCTCGCCCGGGGACATATTCCGCGACACTCACGCGCCCTGACATTTTTGATCATTACTACCGCGATCAAATTGCACTGCTGATGAAAAATCATAATGTGCCTGTTGAAATCGGGGTCAGTGACACGCCAATCCCGATCCATTTTATTTTGGGTGAGGATTTCCATGTCGAGGCAGATTTAACCACCCGTCACATGGAAACATTGCCGGATATTTTTGACCTTCCTGATTTAAGCATCATGGATGATCAAATCGCCAACGGAAATCACTTTCCGGCCGATCACGAAGATAAGCCGTTGTCGTTGTTTACTGCGCCGCGTGTTGATATTTCTCTGCTGCGCCTCAAACATTACACGGCGACCAATGCGGCGCATTTTCAAAACTATGTGATCTTTACCAACTATCAATTCTATATCGATGAATTTATCAAAATCGCACATGATTTGATGGCACCAACTGACAATGCGGACAAGCGAAAGGCAAGTGCCGAATACAGCGCATTTGTGGAGCCCGGAAATAAAATCATTCACAATAAAAACCTGCAAGGCAATCATACTGATGCAGCAGGGGACACACTGCGCCGTATGCCGCAAATGCCCGCATACCATTTAAAACGTCCTGATGGGTCGGGTATTACCATGATCAATATCGGGGTTGGCCCGTCCAACGCCAAAACCATTACCGACCATATTGCTGTCCTTCGTCCGCATGCGTGGATTATGCTGGGGCATTGCGCGGGGCTTCGGAATTCGCAAAATCTTGGTGACTATTGCTTGGCGCATGGATATTTACGCGAAGATAACGTCCTCTACCGCGATCTTCATCCGTCTATTCCAGTTCCTGCGCTGTCGGAAATTCAATTGGCTCTTGAAAAAGCGGTTGAAGATGTGACGGGTCTGAAAGGATATGATCTGAAGAAAATTATGCGGACGGGAACGGTTGCGTCCGTCGATGACCGTAACTGGGAACTGCGTCCGAATATCCGGAAGAATGCGCGCCTTAGTCAATCTCGCGCCATTGCGCTTGATATGGAATCGGGAACGATTGCCGCCAACGGTTTCCGCTTCCGTGTGCCTTATGGGACATTGCTCTGCGTGTCTGATAAACCCCTCCACGGCATGTTGAAACTCCCTGGTATGGCCGAAAGTTTCTACCGTCAACGCGTTGAACAACATTTACAAGTCGGATTATTGACCATGCGCTTGCTCCGCGAAATCGGCCCCGATAAATTGCACAGCCGTAAGCTGCGCAGTTTTGATGAGGTTGCGTTCCAGTAGAAGTTATTTTTTCTTTTCGGTTTTCCCAGTCCCTAAACCAATATCCTTGGCAAGGCGGCTACGCGTTTTGGCGTAGTTGGGGGCGACCATCGGGTAGTCGCTTGGTAAACCCCAACGCTCGCGGTACTGCTCTGGCGTCATGGAATATGCTGTTTTCAAATGGCGTTTGAGCATTTTCAGTTTTTTGCCGTCTTCCAGACAAATAATATAATCAGGCATCACCGATTTACGGATAGGAACAGCCGGTTGCGGACGTTCGGAGTTATTCGAAGGGGCAGGGGTATCTGTTCCCAGTCCCGAGAGGCTTTTATAAACACGTTCAATCAGGGCGGGAATTTCAATCGCGGGAACAGTGTTATTGGCCAAATGTGCCGCGACGATTTCAGTTGTTAAGGACAGTAAATCTGTATGTTTTGTTTGTTCTGCCATAATTCTTGCCTTCTTTTACTTGAGTGTTACTTCATCATAATCAATATAGTTCACAAAAAACAAGAAATTCTTGAGGTTTTGCAAAAGAATGTGCTAAACCACTGCTAACAATTAGAGGAGAAAATCATGGCCGCCAAACCAAATACCGAACAATTCGAACGCGATGTTGTCATTGCCGAAACAGGTTTCCGCGAATATGACGTGCGTTGGATTTATCCAGAGCAAATTAATCTGCGCGGTATTCAGGCATTGGGGCAGGCCATCGGAACATTTATGCACGAGACGGGCGTTGCCCCGAAAATTGTGGTCGGCCATGATTATCGGTCTTACAGTGCGACCATTAAAAATGCGCTGATGCTCGGTTTGATCACGGCGGGTTGCAATGTCAAAGACATTGGTCTGGCGCTTTCGCCGACTGCTTATTTCTCACAGTTCGAATTGGATTGCCCTGCGGTTGCGATGGTGACGGCCAGCCATAATGAAAACGGCTGGACAGGCGTTAAAATGGGAACGAACCGCCCATTGACATTCGGCCCGACTGAAATCAACCGCTTGAAAGAAATTATTGCGACCAAAGCATTTTATACGGCGGCGGGGTCGTATGAATATATCGAAGACATCAAATCACGCTACGTTGCCGACCTTTCGAAAGACGGTAAAATTACCCGCAAATTAAAAGTTGTGGCGGCCTGTGGGAACGGGACAGCAGGAGCCTACGCACCCGAAGTTCTGCGCGCCATCGGATGCGAAGTGATCGAGATGGATTGTAATTTGGATTACACCTTCCCGCATTACAACCCGAACCCCGAAGATTTGGAAATGCTTCATGCGTTGTCCGCCAAAGTCAAGGAAACAGGCGCAGACCTCGGTTTCGGTTTTGACGGGGATGGTGACCGTTGCGGCGTAGTCGATAATATGGGCGATGAAATTTTTGCCGATAAAATGGGCGTGATTTTGGCGCGTGATTTGTCTGCCCTCTACCCAAATGCAACCTTCGTGGCGGACGTGAAATCGACGGGTATTTATGCGATGGACCCTGTTTTAAAAGCCAATGGCGCAAAAACCGACTACTGGAAAACCGGACATTCCTACATGAAACGCCGTGTCAATGAAATTAAGGCCTTGGTCGGTTTTGAAAAATCAGGTCACTATTTTTTCAATGCGCCAATCGGTCGCGGATATGATGATGGTGTGATGACCGCTGTTGCTATCTCTCGCTTGATGGACAGAAACCCGAACAAAACTCTGGCTGATCTGAAAAACGATCTCCCGAAAACTTGGGGCTCACCAACCATGGCGCCATTCTGCCCAGATGAATCTAAATATGGCATTGTTGATAAAGCGATTACCATTTTCGAAAAACATAAAGCCGATGGCACGTTGTTCAAAGGTCAAAAAATTGTCGATATCGTCACCGTGAACGGCGTGCGTTTCACTTTCGAAGACGGAAGCTGGGGGCTTATCCGCGCCTCATCCAACAAACCATCTTTGGTCGTCGTGGTCGAAAGCCCCGTGTCCGAAGCCCGCATGATCGAAGTCTTTAATATTATTAATGAGGCTTTGTCTGTGTTCCCAGAAGTTGGGGAGTATGACCAGACGATTCAGCAAGCGGCTTAATATCTGAAAAACGCCCTCATATTCGAGGGCATTTTTATTTTAAAGGAAATATTCTATGATTTTATTTAAGAAATACCGCGCTCTTATAATTAAAATTATTATTGTTGCCGCTATTCTGATTGCCTTCACTATTGCTGGAGCAATATACATTTCACCTTCTCGTCCATTGCCGTTTTCAAAGTTTTTAACTGAAGATTGGAAAAGAGGTACCGCAGCATTGCGGGAACAGGGGCTTTTAAATATTTTACAAACAAATTTTTATGATGGCGGCGCAGGGGTGGATACTTATGAGGTCATTGGTGGTGGCACAACCGTGATTGATAGCATTCTAGCGGTACACTTTGAGGTCTATAATTTGAAAAATAAAAGCCCCAATATTATTGTGATTTTGATGCCAGGTTTGGCTGATATAGATAATAATATACTAACTGTCAAAGCGGATGCAGGGTTAGATAAGGTGTATATTGATGGATGCTTAGATTGGAGAGCAGGTAAAACAGAAGGCGAGTATAACGCAATTCAGATAAAAGACCCTCACGAGGAAATACGCACCATCATGCTCTCTAAGAAAGTTGAGGTTTACAGGGAGAAAGAATGTAATAATAAGTATCTCGGTAGGTACAAAAAGATGATTGATGAATTTAACAATCGTAAAAGTAAAGTTTCTATGTAATACCATGATTAAAAATTAAAAAACGCCCTCAAATCCGAGGGCGTTTTTTAATTCCTACTTATTCGCTTCGTTATATCTTTCGATACCTTCTTGGATCAGTTGGGATGCTTTTTCGGCGTTGCCCCAACCGAGGACTTTTGACCATTTGTTTGGTTCTAAGTCTTTGTAGTGGGTGAAGAAGTGGGAGATTTTATCGCGGAGGATCGGGCGGATATGGTCAATATCTGTCACGTTGTCATGGTATGGATAGAGTTTGGTGTGTGGCACAGCGATGATTTTTTCATCGACGCCGCCGTCATCTTCCATGAGCAGGACGCCAACAGGCACAACACGCATCACGGCACCCGGCATGACTGCCTGACGGGTAATTACCAAAACGTCAACAGGGTCGCCATCACCTGATAAAGTGTGAGGAATAAAGCCGTAGTTTCCAGGATAGACCATTGAAGTGTGGAGGAAACGGTCAACAAACATTGCGCCAGATTCTTTATCCAGTTCGTATTTAACAGGTTCGCCGCCCATCGGGTTTTCGATCAGGACGTTGACATCGCGTGTATTGTTTCCGTAAGGGATTTTATTAATATCCATGTTTTATGCAGCCTTCTTTAGTCTGGTTTTCATTTCGTTGATCAAGGCATCTCCCATTTCGGTGGTTGATACCTGCTTACACCCTGCAGCCATAATGTCCCCAGTACGAATACCGTTATTCAGGACGGCGCGGGCGGATGCTTCTATATGGTCGGCAATTGTGCCGTGGTCAAGTGAAAAACGCAACGCCATCGCAAAACTGAGGATTGCCGCCATCGGATTGGCCTTTCCCTGACCCGCAATATCGGGGGCAGAGCCATGAACAGGCTCGTAAAGGGCATTTTGATGTCCATTTTCATCGCGTGCGCCAAGGGATGCAGACGGGAGCATCCCGAGTGATCCTGTGAGCATCGATGCCTCATCCGACAAAATATCACCGAACAAATTATCGGTCACAATCACGTCAAACTGGCGCGGGTTTTTCAAAAGTTGCATGGCGCAATTATCGGCATACATGTGGGAAAGCTGAACGTCTTTATATTCTTCGTGGAGTTTGGTCATTTCCTCACGCCATAATTTTCCTGATTCCATGACGTTTGCTTTTTCGCACGATGTCACACGGCCTTGACGTTTGCGCGCCAATTCGAACGCGACGCGCCCGACACGGTGAATTTCCGATGTTGTATAAACTTGGGTATTCACGCCTTGGCGTTCGCCATTCGGCAGATTAAAAATTCCGCGTGGCTCTCCGAAGTAAACACCGCCTGTCAGTTCGCGGACAATCAAAATATCCAGTCCTTTGACGATTTCTGGCTTTAGGGTGGATGCATCAATCAATGCGTCAAACACAATCGCAGGGCGTAGATTGGCAAAGAGTTCAAGGTCTTTGCGGATTTTCAGAAGGCCAGCTTCAGGGCGAAGATTGTAGTCAACTCCGTCCCATTTTGTGCCACCCACAGCACCGAGCAAAACACAGTCCGATTTACGGGCGATTTCAATCGTCTCATCCGTCACAGGTACACCATGGGCATCGTATGACGCGCCGCCAATCAGGCGTTCGGTTGTTGTGATGTTGGTCATACCCTCGGCATTGAGGAAGAAAATAATCTTTTTGACTTCACCCATCACTTCAGGGCCGATGCCATCTCCGGCAGTTATCAGGATATTTTGTTGTTTCATGTGTTTACACCCATGGTCTTTCTTTGGAACGGTTTTCTTCGTAGGTTGAAATGAATGTTTCTTTTTCAAGTGTCAGGCCGATATCGTCCAACCCGTTGATCAGGCAATGTTTGCGGAAAGCATCAATATCAAAATCATAAACAGTATTTCCCGCGACGATTTTCTGGTCGGGCAGGTTGATGGTAATATCTTGTTTGTCATCCGCACGGTTCATGAGTTCTTCGACTTGTGCCTGCGGCAACACAATCGGCAAAATCCCGTTTTTAAAACAATTGTTAAAAAATATGTCGGAATAACTCGGCGCAATAATACAACGAATTCCAAAGTCGAGTAACGCCCACGGCGCATGTTCGCGCGATGATCCGCACCCGAAATTTTCACCCGCAATCAGGATGGTTGATTGTGTGTATGGCTCACGGTGCAGAATAAAGTCAGGCTTCTTATTCCCCTGTTCATCAAAGCGCATTTCATAGAATAGCCCCGCCGCAAGCCCCGTTCGTTTAATCGTCCGTAAGAACTGCTTCGGGATAATCATATCCGTATCAATATTCATGATACGAAGGGCGGCGGGGATGGAGGTGAGTGTTTTGAAAGGTGTCATTTACATGCCTTGTGATAAATAATTTAAGATATAAATAGGTATAAGAGGCCATGCCATCAGTAGGGATGGATAATAAAAATAGGGGTTTATTAAACTGTCTTGGGTGATGGGTTTTCCGTCTACATAATCAAACATAGTTGATGAAAAGACAGTTATGATGCCGTCGCCATCTTTATCCGAAATAATGACATTATAACTTTCCCCCATCTCAACATGACTAACTTCTGTTCTTTCAATTACATATCGAGTTCCTTTTGGAACAATTTTTGATTTCTGTATGGCAGGTATTACATTTTTTTCTTTCAGGCAATCCACTTCATTCTTTATGTCGGTTATTATGATGTTGTTTGGATAAATAGTAAAACATCTATCTTCATTCAGAACTATTTCTTTTCCATTCGCAGGGAAAAACAAAGAAGATTCATTCAGGCGCAAAATATAAAAAGGTATAATGGCCACAGCTAAACAGAGTGAAGTTATAATGACACTGCGCTCAGATGACCATGCGGTAAATGCCCAGATAGCCATAAATGGAACAGCCATAGCAAACCCAGACCATCCCATATTGACAGCGCCGCCGAAGGTAAAGACAGCACAAATAATAATAGCAATTATCTTGGCAATAATATCGTTCCAATATTTTTCCACGCTACTTCATCTCTCTTATATCCGTTAATTTCCCCGTAATCGCCGCCGCTGCCGCCATGGCGGGGGAGAGGAGATGAGTGCGTGCTCCGCGTCCCTGACGGCCTTCGAAGTTGCGGTTGGAGGTGGAGGCGCAACGCTCCCCTGCATTCAGTTTATCTTCGTTCATCCCGAGGCAGAGGGAGCAACCCGGTTCGCGCCATTCAAAACCTGCGGCGAGGAGAATTTTGTCCAAGCCTTCGGCTTCAGCCTGCGCTTTCACTAAACCTGAACCCGGAACGATCATGGCTTGAACGGTTGCTGCGACTTTTTTGCCTTCGGCGACTCTCGCCACTTCGCGTAAATCTTCGATACGTCCGTTGGTGCATGACCCGATAAAGACTTTATCAACCGGAATGTCGGTGAGTTTCGTACCCGCGGTCAGTCCCATATAATCGAGTGCGCGGATGATCGCGGCCTTTTTATTGGTGTCAGGTTCGTCATCGGGGTTGGGGACAATGCCAGTAATCGGCAGCACGTCTTGCGGAGATGTTCCCCATGTGACGCTTGGCGCAATATCTGCGGCGTTGATATGAATTTCTTTGTCGAAGACTGCACCTTCATCGGTGGGAAGGGTTTTCCACCACGCGACAGCCTTATCCCAATTTTCACCTGAGGGTGCCATCGGACGGCCTTTGATATAGGCGAAGGTTTTGTCATCGGGGGCAATTAATCCTGCGCGCGCGCCGCCTTCAATCGTCATATTGCAAACGGTCATACGACCTTCCATCGAGAGGTCACGAATGACTGACCCCGCATATTCAATCACATATCCTGTGCCGCCCGCCGTACCGATTAAGCCGATGATGTGGAGCACAACGTCCTTGGCAGTCACGCCAGCGGATAGAGTTCCGTCCACCGTAATGCGCATGGTTTTGGCGGGTTTCTGGATCAGGGTTTGGGTGGCGAGGACATGCTCGACCTCTGACGTGCCGATTCCGAATGCCAATGCGCCGAATGCGCCGTGGGTAGAGGTGTGGCTGTCGCCGCAGACGATGGTCATGCCCGGTTGGGTGAAACCTTGTTCAGGGCCGATGATATGCACAATACCCTGACGTTTATCATTCATGCCGAAATAGGTAATGCCGAATTCTTTGACATTTTCTTCTAATGTTTCGATTTGCAATTTGCTTTCGGGGTCAGAGATTCCCAGATTGCGATTGGTGGTAGGCACGTTGTGGTCGGCCACAGCAAGTGTGTTTTCAGGACGGCGCACAGGACGCCCCGCCATACGAAGGCCTTCAAAGGCTTGGGGCGAAGTCACTTCATGGACAAGGTGACGGTCGATGTATATGACGCAAGTTCCATCATTGGCATGATGAACCACATGGGCATCCCAGATTTTTTCAAAGAGAGTTTTTGGCATTTTTTCCGCCGCTATAAAGAGTTAGGCCTTAGTTATAGCGGAAAAGAACATTGTTTTTCAAAGGATTATTGAATTTCCATTTTTTACCATATTATTAACCATTTTCTTCCATAATCATTTGGAAGAAGAGGGGTAAGACATGACAAAAGCGCAACATTTTGGCGGTGGGGAAAATGCCCCACCAAGAACTCCAAGAGAGTTGAAAGAAGCTCAAATGAGGGCAAATTCTCAAATTATATGTGCAGTTCAGCCCAATGCCGATGGGCATAGTCTTACGGTCGAAATTCAGAAGGGTGCTTTAGGGGCTGGAAAAGTGCTGGCTGCTGGTGGGCTGGAAATTCAGACATATCCAGGGCAAACTAAATCTGAAGGCTTCAAAAATGGCGAATTCTTTGCAGAGGGTAAATTGAATAATCCAAAAACTGGCGCATATGCTGGGCAAGTTGCGATTGCTGGAGATGCCATGGGTACAGATTACAGCTGTATTTTTAAAAGTTCAGCTGAGGGCGCTGTCCCACAAAGAGGTCAGACGTTAAATCAGCCTGTTGCTACCCCAATTACTCCGTCTGCAACGCCGAAACTATAAAACGAATAATAGGTAAGATTTTCAAAATCCATCCTTTACAGGATGGATTTTTTTATTCTCTCTAATGCATTCCCAATTTCAGGAAATTCAAATTTTAACCCCGTAATTTTTTCAAAGGCGCCGATATAAATTTCGGCGGCTTTGACGCGGATGTCATCGGGGATGGTTGGGATGTCGTCTTTGTATGGATCGCATCGGGCATTGACCCAATTGCGGACGAAATCTTTATCGAAGCTTTCGGGCTTTTCGCCTTTTGCAAAACGGTCGGCATAGCTTTCCAAAAACCAATAACGGCTGCTGTCCGGTGTATGGATTTCATCGGCGAGCATGATGTTTCCGTCCGCATCAAATCCGAATTCATACTTAGTATCAACAAGGATAAGGCCACGTTTCGCGGCCATCTCGCGCCCACGGGCAAAGAGTTTCAGGGCGTATGCGGATACGGTATCCCATTGCTCTTGCGTCAATAATTTTTGGTCAACAATTTCCGCGGCGGACAGTGGTTCATCATGTCCTGCATCAAATGCTTTGCTGGTTGGCGTGATGATAGTCTCAGGCAATTTTTGATTTTCGCGGAGGCCTTCGGGGAAGGTAATGCCATACATTTCACGTTTGCCGGATTTATACATCGGCCAGATGGATGTTCCCGTTGACCCTGTCATATAATCACGCACAACAATTTCAACAGGCATGATGGTCAAATGTTTTCCCACCACCACATTCGGGTCGGGGTATGACACGACATGGTTGGGGCAAATATCGGATGTATGTTCAAACCAGTATTTCGCCATCTGGGTCAAGGCCTGACCTTTCAGAGGAATAGTGGTCAGGATACGGTCAAAGGCCGATATGCGGTCACTGGTGATAATGATGCGCGTATCATTCGGCATGTCGTAACAATCACGCACCTTGCCGCGATAATGGTTCGGCAATTCGGGAATGGTGGCGTCAGCCAGTACGTTCGGCAGGTAAGCCTTAATTTTGTCAGTATAATTTGAAGATTCTTTTTCCATGGGGATGGTTATAACCATCCTTTTTTCCGAAAGTAAATATACGGAATGATGGCGCAGAGAGCCATAATGCCCAAAGCCATAGGATAACCGCCAACCCAGCTTAATTCAGGCATGTGTTGAAAATTCATTCCGTAAATACTGGACACCATGGTCGGCGGCAGGAAAAACACCGCAACCACCGAGAAGATCTTGATAATCACGTTTTGTTCGACGTTAATTAAACCAAGGGTTGCATCCAGCAGAAAAGTGATTTTATCGGATAAAAAGGCACATTGGGCTTTGAGTGCCTGCGTATCCGAAATCGCCAGTTCAATCGCTGCCGCTGTTGTTGCCTCGGTACTGGCGACTTGTTTCAGGAAAACCAACAGGCGGTTAATACTGTGCAAACTGTCGCTGATCTGTGAGTTCAGGTCGGCTGCCGCGCCCAGTTTTTTGATGGCGGATTTTAAAAACTGGCTGGATTTTTTGACGCGTTTATCAAGGACGTTCACCCCGAACACATCGTGCGATACTTCATCCAACGATGACACCACCAGTTCAGAGTTAAAGGCCACACGGTTAACAATTTCTTCGAATAATCCGGTCAATAAATGGGCAGACGTATGGAATTTTTCATGGGGACGTAAAAGTCTTGCCGAGAAATTTTTAAAAGACGTTGGCGTAATGTCATGCACCGTGAGCATGAATTGTTTGCCCAAGATAAATGTCACTGCAGATGTTTTGGGGTAAGGGCTATCCGCTTTCGAAATCAGCGATGCCGTCATATAGGCAATATCTTCTTCGACATACAGACGGTTCAGAACATTGTTTTTCCAGACTTCGGTCTTTGATGGAATTTCAATGGTCAAACGCTTTTCAACGGCCAGATGCTCCTCCAGGGTCGGGGCGATCATATCCATCCAGAATAGGCCTTCCGGCAATGGATCAGTGATTTGCCAAGGATGGGAGAGCGTTTCGTTATCTTTGCGGTATGTAATCGTAATCATGCGGGCATTCTATACGAAAAAACGGCGAAGTTCTATCCCCTAAGCAACATTGTGGATAGGAAGGTTTTCTATCGATTGCTTGATTAAGTCGGGATTATGTTCAGAAATAATGGCCGTTCGTATCGTGTCTGCGCCTTCCCAATTTTGTAAATACCATCCCATATGCTTACGAGCGATTTTCAAGCCTTGTGCAGTGCCGTAATGGGTTAATATGGAATCGTAATGTTCGACCATAACGGATTTTATTTCTGCTTTCGGGGGTGAGGGCGCACCATCCATGATCTGGCGCAAGGCCCATGGTTTTCCATTCGCACCGCGCCCGATCATCACGCCATCTGCGCCCGATTTCTCGCGCGCTGTTTTTGCGTCATCTGCGGTTTGAATATCGCCGTTCACAATGACGGGAATTTGAACGGTATCTTTGACCGCCCGAACGGCATCCCAATCGGCCTGACCGTTATAAAGCTGGCAACGGGTGCGTCCGTGAACGGTAATCATGCGGACGCCGATATCTTCAGCAATGCGGGCGAGTTCGGAGGCATTGATGGATGTGTCATCCCACCCCAACCGCATTTTAACACTGACAGGAATTTTGACGGCCTTCACAACCGCCTGCATGATCTCGGTCGCAAGCGGCACATTCCGCATCAGGGCAGATCCCGCCATATTATTGACCACTTTTTTCACGGGGCATCCGAAATTAATATCGATCATGGCGGCGCCACGGGCTTCGTTCAACTGTGCGGCCTCGGCCATGATATCCGGCTCACACCCCGCTATTTGCGCGGCGAGTGGAAATTCATCGGCATAGTTGGTGGTGTGGCGTTGCTCATGCCGCATTTCATCCACCATCATCCGCGACGCAATCATCTCGGAAAACACCATGCCCGCCCCATAACGCTTGACCAACCGTCGCATCGGCAAATCCGTCACGCCCGACATGGGGGCGAGAAAAACAGGTTGGTCAAAGGGAAGGCCAGCGAACATGATATTAGTAATGCGGAGGTTTATTGAGAGCGGCAATCTCGATGCCCGATAAACCAATTTCGGATTTTGCATCTTTTGCGCCCGATTCAATATCCACCAATTGTTGTTTGGTCATTTCCAATTGGCGATTGAGGCGCGCAATTTCCTTGCCCTGTTGATAGACGATATCGCTCAGGTCTTCGATCTGTTTGGCCTGATTGGAGAGGGCCATTTCTATTTCGGTTAATCGTTGCTGTTCCATGGGGAGAAAATGCCTGAAAAACATTGGAAATACCAGAAAATTTGTAATATCCTCCCCTCATGAGCAAAGCATTTACCAAAGAACCAGACGGCGAAGATCCGGAAGATGATATCGAGGAACTTCCGCCATTGCCGGCAGGCCTTAAAAACCTGATGACTCCGCTTGGCTTGAAAACCCTTCAGGATGAATTGTTCCACCTGTTGCACCGTGAACGCCCGAAGATTGTGGAAATCGTGTCATGGGCGGCGGGGAACGGTGACCGTTCTGAAAACGGGGATTATCTTTATAATAAAAAGAAACTCCGCGAAATCGACCGCCGCGTCCGCTACCTGATGAAACGCACCGAGGATGCCGAGGTCGTTGACCCGCGCCACCAGCAAGGCATTGAACAGGTCTTTTTCGGTGCAACCGTCACCTATGTCCGCGAAGATAACACAGAACTCACCGTCAAATTAGTGGGGGTGGACGAGGCCGATATGGGGCAAGGCAAAATTAACTGGGTCTCCCCCGTCGCCCGCGCCCTTATGAAATCACGCGTTGGTGATGTTGTCATCGTCCGCATCGACAACCGCACCGAAGAAATCGAAGTGATTGATATTCGGTATGTGATTGAAGGATAGTTTTATGCTCTTTTTGTTGCCTTTTTCGGGGCGAGTAACGGGGCTAAATATTTTCCTGTATAGCTTTGTTTGACTTTTACAATATCTTCCGGCACGCCTGCGGCAATAATTTCACCTCCGCCATTGCCGCCCTCTGGCCCGATGTCGATAATCCAGTCGGCGGTTTTGATGACGTCCAGATTATGTTCGATGACGACCATGGTGTTGCCGGTGTCCACCAATTTATGCAGAACTTCGAGCAATTTTTTGACGTCTTCAAAATGAAGGCCTGTGGTCGGTTCGTCCAGAATATAAAGGGTTTGGCCTGTCGCACGTTTGGCGAGTTCCTTGGCGAGTTTGACGCGTTGCGCTTCGCCACCCGAGAGGGTGGTCGCGGGTTGTCCGACCTTGATATAATCCAGCCCGACCTCTTGCAGGGTTTGGAGTTTGGTGCGGATGCTCGGCACGGCTTTGAAAAATTCGGTGGCGTCCTCAATCGACATATCCAGAACATCGCTGATGGATTTTTCTTTGTAGCGAACCTCGAGTGTTTCGCGGTTATAACGTTTGCCCTGACATTCCTCGCACGTCACATAAACATCGGGGAGGAAGTGCATTTCGATTTTGATGACGCCATCCCCTTGGCAGGCTTCACACCGTCCGCCTTTGACGTTGAATGAAAAACGTCCGGGGCCGTATCCGCGCGCCTTTGCCTCTGGCAATCCCGCGAACCATTCGCGGATGGGGGTAAAGCATCCTGTATAGGTGGCGGGGTTAGAGCGTGGGGTGCGTCCGATAGGGGATTGGTCAATATCAATGACCTTGTCCAGATATTCTAGCCCTTCGATTTTTTGGTGAGGCGATGGAATTTCCGATGATTTCATCAATTTTTTACTGGCGGCGCGGAACAGCGTATCAATGGTGAGTGTTGATTTCCCCGAACCCGAAACACCCGTGATACAGGTAAATGTCCCAAGCGGAATTTCGGCGGTGATGTTTTTCAAATTATTACCGGTTGCGCCGACAACGCGGAGAAGCTCTTGTTTTTTACCACGCATTTTTCCTGAGCGGCGTGTGGTAGGGACGGAAATTTCACGTTTGCCGTTCATATAGGCGGCGGTGATACTGTCTTTGGATTTAAAAACTTCCTCCGGTGTTCCCATGGCCACAACTTGTCCGCCATGGATACCTGCGCCTGGCCCCATATCGACCAGATAGTCGGCTGCGCGGATCGCGTCCTCGTCATGTTCCACGACCAGAACCGTATTCCCGATATCACGAAGATGATTGAGGGTTTCCAGCAAGCGATGATTATCACGTTGGTGAAGTCCGATGGACGGTTCATCCAGAACATAAAGAACACCCGTCAACCCTGACCCGATTTGGGAGGCCAAGCGAATGCGCTGGCTCTCGCCCCCCGACAATGTGCCAGATGCGCGGTCGAGGGAGAGATAATCAAGACCAACATTCACAAGGAATTGCAGACGTTCGTTGATTTCTTTTAAAATACGGACGGCAATATCATTCTGTTGCTTGGTCAGTTTTTTAGGAATTTTTGAAAACCAATCACGCGCTTCGATAATCGAAAAATGTGTGGCTTCCGAAATATGTTTGCCGTCAATTTTAACGGCCAAGGCTTCAGGCTTTAAACGGGCGCCGTGACAGGATTCACATTCTGCGCTTGACTGATATTCGGCCAGATCTTCACGGGCGGAATTGCTTTCGGTTTCAAGGATACGGCGGGCGAGGGAAGGGATAACGCCTTCGAATGGTTTGTTACTTTTCCATGTATTGTCGGATTTGCTGTTATAGGCAATGGCAACGGGTTCTTTGCCTGATCCATACAGAATAATATCACGATGTTCTTTTTTCAGGTCGCGCCAAGGGATATTGGTTTTGAATTTGAAATGTTTGGCAACGGCTTCTAAGGCTTGCATATAAAAGGGAGCGAACCCTTTTGACCACGGGACAACAGCGCCTTCGGCAATCGAGAGGCTGTCATCCGGTACCACCAGATTTTCATCAAAATACACACGTTGCCCTAAACCATCACAAGCGGGGCATGCCCCATGGGGGGAGTTAAACGAGAAAAGGCGGGGTTCAATTTCGGGAATTGTGAAACCGGATACGGGGCAGGCGAATTTTTCGGAGTAAAGCGTTTGTGCCTCAGTTGTAGCGTCCTCGGCAA
>MEMI01000050.1:0-1233 GCA_001767915.1 Alphaproteobacteria bacterium RIFCSPHIGHO2_02_FULL_46_13
TCTTCGGTCATTGTCGGGGCGCAATGGGGGCAGCGAACACCTTCTTCAAATAAAGGATGTTCGCGGTCTTCGGTAGTGATGGTGGCGCGGCATCCGTAACAGATACGCGCTGTCCCTTCGGTCAAACCATGTCCAACGCCAACACGGCGGTCAAAGACGAAACATTCACCATCCCATGAACTTTGGTCTGCCGGAATGGTTTCCAGATATTTTAAAATACCACCTTTCAGGTGATAAACCTCTTCAAATCCTTCAGCCAACATAAAGCTTGATGCTTTTTCGCAACGGATACCGCCGGTGCAGAACATCGCAATTTTCTTTTGCTTCTTAGGGTCTAAATTCTCGCGGACATAATCCACAAATTGTGTGAAGGTTTTAATGTTCGGGTCAACGGCACCTTTGAACATACCGATTTTTGTTTCGTAATCATTACGGGTGTCGAGCAATAAGACATCAGGGTCATTGACCAATTTGTCCCAATCTTGCGGCTCAACATATTTTCCGACTTGTTTCGATGGGTCGGCCTGTGGCTGACGCAAAGTAACAATCTCATTTTTAATGCGGACTTTGAAACGCAGGAAAGGGCGTTTGGAAGAGGTTGAAAATTTGACTTCCCCCTTCATAATTTCAAAATGTTTGTCCAGATAATCAAGGGCAACATCCACCCCGCCGTTGGAACTGCCGATGGTGCCGTTAATGCCTTCGGGAGCAATCAGGATCGTACCGCAAATATCATATTGCTCTTCAATAGCGCGAAGAGCCTCTTGGTGTTTTTCCAAGTCGGTGACGGTCACAAAACGATAAAGGGCGGCAACTTTGTATTCCATGCCGTTTATTTAGGATATTTTGGCAGAGATTGCAAGAATCTTGAGCGGAAAGTTAAGCTTTCCAACCGCCACCCAAGGCTTTGACCAGATCCAGAGAGGCCGATAGGCGGGCTTTCATGGCTTGGGCATAGTTATCTTGGGCGCTCAACAGATTGGCTTGGGTGTCCAGCATGGTTGCAAAATCAATCGTTCCGACCTGATAACGCTTACGGGAAATTTCATAAGCTTTCTGGGCTTCGGCGACGGCGGCTTTCAAAGCAGTTTCGCGGGAGCTGGTTGTCTCTACGGCAGAAAGGGCGTTTTCAACTTCGCCGTAGGAGGTAAGGACGGTTTTGCGGTAAGTCGCAATCAATTCTTTCTGCTTCGCGGTTGCCAGCTCAACACCACCTTCTAAACGCCCCCCTTC
>MEMI01000050.1:1259-7816 GCA_001767915.1 Alphaproteobacteria bacterium RIFCSPHIGHO2_02_FULL_46_13
GATCAGAGAATCCGGTGCCAGTTGCACTAGCGGTTAGTCCCAAAGTAATGGACGGGAAATATGCGGCACGCGCAACACCGATATTGGCATTGGATGCAATCAATTGTTGTTCGACTGCGGCGATATCAGGACGGCGTTCGAGCAAGGTCGAAGGCTGTCCTGCAGCAATTGCAGGGATCAGAATTTTATCAAGTGATCCGTCCGCCAGAGTGAAATCTTGCGGTGCCTGACCGAGCAAGATTGCCAAAGCATTTTTGTAAACGACTTCGGTCTGGGTGAGTGACGCAAGGGCAGCCTCACTATTGGATACGGCCACGCGTTGTTGGGAAAGTTCAAGGTTTGAATCAACACCCGCATTCACACGGGCCTCGACAATGCGTAGTAATTCGTTGGAATTTTTCAAATTATCCTGACCGATGCGAATACGTTCGCGGGTCATCAACAGGTTGAAATAGGCCTCGGCCACATCGCCTGCGGTTGTCAGTTCCAATGATTTCTGGGTATATTCGCTGGCCTTTAAAGTCGCGCGGGCTTGTTCATTAGAGGCACGGTTACTGCCGAACAGATCAAGGTCATAGCCGATAGAAAGCCCGCCTGAAAGAGGCGTTGTGGTTGTGGTCTCACCCTTCGCAGGGTTTGTGCGGTTTTTACCAGCAGAGAGCGAGGCTTCGGCAGATGGCAGCAAACTTGCGCCCGCAATTTTTAGGGACGCACGGGATTGGTTGACGCGTTCAATACCTGCCAACAGATCCAGATTATTTTTATTGGCTTCGGTGATCAATTGATTGAGCGTTTCATCGCCGAACACTGTCCACCATGCCATCGGAATTTCCTGGCCTTTATCGTCCTTTGCATCTTGCGTCCAACGGGCTGGCGTTTGAACCTGCGGTTTGTTGTAATCGGGAATCAGCGAGCAAGATGATAACAAAACAGTAATAAGGGAGAGGGATGCGATATGTTTTATGGTCACTTTTATTTACTCCGAAGAAAGGGCGATAACTGGGTCAAGCATAGCGGCTTTCCGCGCGGGCAGATAGCCGAAAATTAAACCGGTTGCAATGGCACAGCCGAAAGCTAGTACGGCGGGCCAAAATGTAAAGAGGATATTGACCCCGAACAGCGATAATATCCCACCTGTCAGAAAGCCAATCGCCACTCCTAAAATTCCACCGATGGTACAGACAACGGCGGATTCCGTATTAAACTGGATCAGAATATCGCGCATCCGCGCCCCTGTTGCCATACGGATACCGATTTCACGGGTGCGTTCGGTCACACTCACCAACATAATATTCATAACGCCAATGCCACCGACGAGCAGGGAAATCGCCGCGACTGTGCCGAGCAAAATAGTTAGGGTGTTTTGTGTCTCTGTCGCCATTTCCAGAAAAGACGCTGTATTTCGTACCGAGAAATCTTGCGTGTGGTGACGATCGGTGAGTGTTTTTGTTATCTGGTCTTGGGTGGTGTCTATTGTTTTTGTATCGCTCACCCTGATCGTCACACCGCTGAGATGGGTTGATCCGAATAGGCGGGCGAGTCCGGTTGTGATCGGAACAAAGACAACATCATCTTGGTCTTGCCCCCACGGAGCAGCACCTTTTGATTTCATGATGCCGATGACCTCGAACGGAATATTGCCGATCAATATATATTGCCCGATGGGATTTTCACCGAACGGGAATAACCCGCTGGCAACAGTTGTCCCGATCACGGCAACGGGGGTGTAGGAATTCAGATCAGGCAGCGAGAAAAAATTACCCTTCTCAACAGGCCAGTCCCGCGCGTAGGGGAAAGACGCGCCGACAGCATTGATGGTTGTTTTAGAATCCTTATTCCCAAAGCGGACTGTTTTATTTGTGCTGCGTTCTGGTACAACCGCATCGACATTGGCGATGTTCTCTAAAGCTTTGGCGTCATCCATGGTCAGGGTTGCGTTATCGCCGGAATTCCGTACACCGGGGGCACCCGGGCGGACAGAGAGGAGGTTGGTGCCCATCGAACTGATCTGATCTAAAACCCTTTGCTTACTGCCATTTCCGACTGCCAGCATGGTGATCACCGCCGTCACACCGATCACAATCCCGAGGAGGGTGAGCGACGTGCGGAAAATATTGACGCGGAGGGCGCGCACGGCGGTTTTAATGGCTTCCTCGGCGGTACTGGTCGTTAAAAATTCTTTTTCTTCTAAGGTAATAGGGGCATCATCCATATCGGCTGGAGGGGGCATTTGCCTGATGTCCGAGATAATGCGCCCGTCCTGAATACGGATTTGTCGCGTGGCATGTGCCGCCACTTTTTCATCATGGGTAATCAGAATAATGGTATTGCCTTCGTCATTTAATTGCTTCAGCAACGCCATTACTTCTTCGCCACTTCGGCTATCCAACGCGCCTGTCGGCTCATCCGCCAGAATAACCGACGGGGAATTCATCAATGCGCGGGCAATTGCCACACGTTGTTGTTGCCCGCCTGATAATTGGTTCGGGCGGTGATCGGCACGGTCACTAATGCCAAGTTTTGTAAGCAATTGGTGGGCGCGTTCAGAACGTATTGTTTTGGATAGTCCGGCATAGACAGCAGGAATTTCAATGTTCTCAGACGCTGAAGATGTTGCCAGCAAATTGTACCGCTGGAAAATAAACCCGAAACAATCCCGACGAAGTGTCGCCAGTTCATCGGACGTAAAGGTCGATACATCCATCCCGTTGACCAGATATTGTCCTTCACTCGGTCTATCCAGACAGCCGATGACATTCATCAAGGTGGATTTGCCCGACCCTGATTGCCCCATGATCGATACAAACTCGCCTTTATAAATGGTCAGGTTAATATCCTGCAACGCTTTGACAACGCTGTCGCCTGCCCTGAATTCCCGTGAGATATGTCGCAACTCAATAAGGGGATGCATTATAAACCGCCTGGCATTCTTCTTGGCATGTTGGTTTTTGTGGTGGGGGTGGACATGGTTGCAGATGGGATGATCACTTGATCTCCTGCATTTAATCCGCTCACCACTTCGGCTGAACTGCGGTCAGACAGACCGATAATGACGGTTTTGTCGCTTGGTGTCCCGTCCGCAGATGGGACTTTCACAACATAAGCCGTTCCCTTATCGGTGTCGGCGGTGATATCACGGCGCAGTAAGGCAGTGGCGGGAATAGTCACCACATCTTTGGCCGAGCCTTTCTCGAAAAACATTTGGGTGGTCATACCGGACATCAAGGCGCGGTCAGTGTTTTCAACATCGACAAGGATATTATACAGCACCACATCATTGACCGTTGTCGGTGTCGGCAAAATTTGGCGCACTGTGCCTGTCCAGCGGCGACCATCTGACCCGAGAGTTGTGAAATAGACATTCATCCCTGTTTTCAATTTTGGAATATCGGCCTCTGCCACTTGTGCCTCAGCCGTCATCACATCCAGATTCGCAACGCGACCAATGGTTGGTGTGGTTTGGTTGGCGTTGACTGTTTCGCCTTCCTTTACCGCCAGATCAACAACAGTGCCGTCAAACGGGGCAAATATTTTGGTGTAAGTTAAATTGGTTTTATCTTTCTCAAGTGTGGATTGTTGTTGTTTGATCTGGGCTTCTATCGCTGCCAATTGTGCCTTGGCAACTTCGTAATCGGTTTGGGATTGATCATAGACAGATTTGCTGATCGCTTTGGCACTGACCAGATTTTTATTCCGGTTCATATCGCGTTGGGCTTGCGCGACAGTGGCTTGTTTCTCTTGTTTCTGGGCTTCTAATTGGGCCAGTTGGGCTTCATCTCCGGCAATCACACTTTCGTATGTTTTGGAATCGATCTCGGCCATCAGATCGCCTGCTTTGACATTATCACCAATCGCCACATGCAACTTTTTGATTTGTCCTGATACCTGCGCGCCGACATCGACATAGGTCTTCGGTTCTAACGTCCCTTGCGCGGTGACCAGTGATTCAATCGATCCGATGCTTGCGGTCGCGATTGTAAAACCATCTGCTGATTTGGATGATGGTTCTTTGGACATATAGAAATATGTGCCACCACCCGCTAACGCCAAGACGATGACGGATATAATAACTTTTTTAGAAATAGTCATGTGCGTTATGCTTCCACTCTATAGTTTCATTTTTTCTTATAGGCTCTCTAAGATAACGAAGCACAATCAGAAATTCCCCGAAAATAGTTTGTTTTAATGCCTTGTTTTCGCAATAAATTCGCCCAAGAGGCGGAATTCTGCCACACGCGGGTCATCTTTGCGCCATACAAGGCCGATCTGGCGCGTGGGTTGGGGATTGGTAAAGCGTTGGATGGTAATGCCTTTGGGCATTTGGTGCGGGTCAATCGCCATTGCCGGAAGCAATGTCGACCCGTATCCGTTTTGAACCATCTGAATGAGTGTTTGCAAACTGGTTGCCCCCAATGTTTTGCGATTGGCACTGCTCGCCGCCAGACGACAGGCAGACAAAATGTGGTCGCGTAAGCAATGCCCGTCATCGAGGAGCAAGATAGTTTCATTTTTCAAATCGTCCAGTGTGACCTCTGCCGTTGCTGATTTTTGATCACCTGTCCGCGCCAGAAAGAACGGTTCTTTCCAGAGCATCATTTGTTCCATCTGGGGCGTATCAAAGGGGAGAGCCATCAGTACCACGTCAATTTGTCCGGCCTTCAGCGCGTCCAGTTGGCGCGATGTAATATCTTCCTTCAACTGTAAATCCAGTGACGGATAGGAGGATTGAAGTGCGGGGAGTAAGTGCGGCAAGAGATAGGGGGCAATGGTCGGAATGATCCCCAATGATAATTGGGCGGTCAGGGGCGCGCGGTGGCGGGTGGCCATGCGCACCAGATTTTCCGACTGTTCGATGATCGAGCGGGCGAGGGGGATCAGGTCTTTGCCGACCTCGGACAGCTCAATCTTACGGGTTCCGCGGTGGAAGAGTTTTTCGCCCAGAAGGTCTTCTAACTCGTTCAAGGCCAGACTGAGGCTTGGTTGCGTAATATGGCAAGTCTCGGCGGCGCGGCTGAAGGAAAGCGTATCGGCGACAGCCATAAAATATTGGAGTTGGCGGAGGGTGGGAAGTCTCATATCATAAATCCTATCTATAATATGATTATTTATAGTTTTTACCTATAAATGTCACGAAAATAATTAATTGGATTTTTTTGGTTCAGGGGAGCATTTTACCTCCATAAATAAAACCCATTAATAGAAGGAGACATCCCATGCTTGGCGTAGGAGATACACTGCCTGAATTCGAAATCACAGGCGTAAAACCAAAATTCATGAAACACGAAGAAAACGGCGAATCCGCTTTTGAAACTCTCACCGAAAAATCTTTCGAAGGAAAATGGAAAGTTTTCTATTTCTATCCAAAAGATTTCACTTTCGTTTGCCCGACTGAAATCGTTGAATTTGCAAAACTGGAATCTGACTTTGCTGACCGTGATACAGTCTGTCTCGGCGGATCAGTTGACAACGAATTCTGTAAGTTGGCATGGAGACGCGAACATAAAGACCTCGCAAACCTGAACCAATGGCAATTCGCCGACACCAACGGCACTTTGGTTGATGGTCTTGGCATCCGTGAGGATTCCGGTGTTCCATACCGTGCAACTTATATCGTTGATCCACATAACGTTATTCAACATGTGTCGGTTAACAACCTGAATGTCGGTCGTAACCCGAAAGAAATCTTGCGTATCCTTGACGGTCTTCAAACTGATGATCTCTGCCCATGTAACCGTCCGGTTGGCGGCGATAATATCGACCTTAAAAAGGTAGCATAATCATGGCAGCATCACTCGAAGCTTTGCGTGAAGCAATGCCGGAATATGCCAAGGACATTAAATTGAACCTCTCCACATTGGCGGGCGAAGAGACTCTCTCTGCCCAACAATTATGGGGATGTTTCTTGTCCTGCGCACTGGCCACCCGTCAACAAAACGTGATTGAGGCAATCTCTGCCGATGCCTCTGCCAACCTCTCACCAGAGGCACAGACAGCGGCATTTGCAGCAGCATCGATCATGGCCATGAACAATGTCTATTATCGTTCAGTGCATTTGATGACCAATAAGGAATACCAAAGCCTTCCTGCGAAACTCCGCATGAATGTGATTGGTAATCCTGGTGTTGATAAAATTGACTTCGAACTCTGGTCATTTGCCGTCTCCGCGATCAGCGGTTGCGGAATGTGCCTTGATGCCCATGAAGCTCAACTCCAAAAAGCCGGCATGTCCACTGCCCAAATTCAATGTGCGCTGCGCATCGCCGCCACAGTGAACGCCGCAGCAACAGCCATCGAGTCGTCCAAATATATGCCGACTGCTATCGCACAAGCGGCTTAAGAACAAGTTCTGTGTACCAAAAAGCCCTCTGGAAACAGAGGGCTTTTTTAATCTGGCTTTTCTCGTTAATATCCTAAATTCATAGCCCGAGTGCCGGCAGTGTTTATTTTTCCCGCATCCTTTGTTTGATCTGGGGTCATTGACCATGAATACTCACGCATTCTTTGGGTAAAGGGGGAAAGCGCAATCATTTGATCACGTGGTGTATCGGCCACAATTT
>MEMI01000050.1:7823-72684 GCA_001767915.1 Alphaproteobacteria bacterium RIFCSPHIGHO2_02_FULL_46_13
CAAATTCAAAAGTCTTTTCTTGGGTTGATGGATTTGTTTTGGCCTCAAGAGTTTTCTCGTAGGGCGTAAAGGTCGGGGCGCGTTGTTTGAATAGATCATAAAGCGCCGATAATTTCTTATCCTGTTCCAGATCACATTCCTGCGCCATGCAGGCGAGGGCGTAGGCAATATCTTTCGGGGTCATACGGTAACTGACCTCTACGTTCTTTTCACTGGTTATAACCGTGGTTTCATAGGTGGGGGTTTCACCCAGAATATTTGATTTCTCAATCCGGAATTCTACCCCGTGACTATTGAAACGAATCCCTTTCACGGGGGATTTCGGATCATCCTTTTTCTCGTGTATCAGGCGGATGCAGGTATCCATAAATGCAAACCCCGTCTTGATCTGCGCGGCGTGGGGAACGGGCAAGGCGTCCCGATAGGAGAGGGGGTCTTGAGGCTGGTTAAAGTCATGCGTGATGGGTTGGTTTGGGGGCCTGTGTTTAACCGCTCCTTTGACTGCCTGCTGCCTTAAAAAGTCTTGGCTGAATTTAGGTAATTTACTCTTGACCGGCAGGATAATCGCTTTTGTCATTTTTATTCCCTGTTATGTTTTTTTTGATGACCAAAAAGCTAACAGGGAACAGTTTTTCTGTCAATTCATGTGGATGGGTGAGTGCGGGGAATTTTTCTAACTCATTGAAAATAAATAATTTTAAATGCTTTCAATAGTTCGTTTTTCATTTTTTTATTATTATTGCGAGGAGTGATCTATAAGTTCGTTTCGCAGTTTTAAAAACCATCCCCTTCCACCACAAAGTCACAAAGCACACAAAGAATCACAAAGTTTTTTCGTGCGTGGTCATTCTTCACTCTCCATTGTCATCCCCGCCTCCCCATTGTCATCGCCGCGAAGGCGGGGATCCAGAATGTAACCGTCCCTCAATCAAGGTGATATTTAGGCTTAAAATAACCCATTGATTTGATTATTGTTTTTTGGGGCTATTAGTTCGTTCCCAGAAATTTGATTTTGGTGTTTCCCACTTCAAACCATCGGAAAATCAAGATGCACACTTACCCGCGAATGGATGCGGGTTCAGGTAGGGGCGATGTGCCTGTTTGTATATTAGGAAATTATACCTAATTTGTCAAGTGTCGATTTTTAATACAACTTTAGTTATACTTCGACTTAGTTTTTAAAATAAAATTCTAAGAGTGCAACAGAGAGATTCGTATGAAATTAAAAATGCAAAGTGATCAAGAAAGTATTATTGAGTCATTTTTAGAGAACTCATTTGGAGCACCTTTCCTTTTTATTTTAGATAAGTTTAATAATGGGCAGGAGGCCGCAGACTTAGCATGGGTCAACAATAGTTTCTCTGTGGTTTTTTTTATGACCCAAAGTAATAAAGAAATTTCTTACAATATTGATCATAATCTAAGACAAGCAATAAAATTTAAAAATAGATGGCAAAGAAATATGGCTGGCTTTCACCTTAGTGGAATAAATCGCTATCAAGAGAGACGTGAATTAAAATATACTGAAGCAAAAAAAATTATCTATTTGTCTGTAATTTCCAATGAGTGTGGGATATCTCTTATTAATCAACCTTCATGGAATAATCGTGAAATTTATATAAATATTCCAGACATACTTATTCGCAAATTAGCGGAGTTTGGTGGAACCATTATTGATATGCTTAATATTATTAAAATTTATTTTGAGGAGATAAAAGTAGAAGGCGCTGATGAAAAACAAAGATTTGAAATGCTAATTAATTTTGTAGATGAATATGTCTCTGAAGCTAAACAATTCATGGAATTAAAGAAAATAGGTTCTTCAGGAATTGATACTGATAAAATGCATATGTACCTTCAGTCTTTGAAAGGGGCGTCGCAAGCTCCATGGAAAATTAACGATGATCCAGCAATGATAGCCTGTATTTTTGGAGACCTATCTTCATTTGATTTTGTTTCTTTAACTTCATTTATTGCAACATCGATTAGTAAGTGCAATCCCCCGACTTTTTCCGAATCGATTGTTGGAAGAATAAATACCGTTCATCGCAATTTTGTTGTAGCTGTCATTAGCTTCTCTGATATGGCGTCTGCAGGGAAGGCTATAGAAAAAGCTGTGGAGCTTGCGGCCGAGGATGCAACGGTTTTTGTTTTTGGCGATATGCACGGAATTAATGATTACAACTATCCCATGATGATGTTTTTAGCAGATAATCAGAGTATGTCACATGCGGATAAATGCTTTGAAAATATAAGGTCTCTGTATACTAATTAATTCAAATTCTTCCGCACAGGCTTATACCGCTCAAACGCGTCCATCATATTCACCACGCCTTGCATCATGTTGCCTGATGGATGTGTCCAGATGTGGTGGGTGCTGTCGATGAAGGTGGCTTCGGCTTGGACGAAGCTCGCGCAGTTTTCCTGGTTGAAGGGGCCTTCGACGGCGATAGGGTTATCGGTGGCTGTTGTCCACCAGTTTAAAATATCGAGCAGTGGGTCGCCAGCTTTATCGCTATAGATCGTGATAAAATCAAGATCATGGTCGAGGGCGGATTTGGCGGCGGATTTGGTGGAGCAACGAAGACCCACAATTGATTCTTCGCTGAGCATCTTACGCGCCTCGGTCGCCTTTTGAATCGAGGAGCAGATCACGCCGTCCGCATTCACTGCACGCGCCAGACGCGCATCATCGGCCACTAGAAAAATAAATCCGTTTTTATAACAGGTTTCCTGATAGGCTTTGACCGCCGCATCGCTCACGTCATTTTTACCGTGGCCACGGAATTCAACCACATGGCGGTTGAGGCTGTAGTTTGAAAAACGATTTGCCCCGTGAAGGGCCTGACCCAATTTGAAACATTGTTTTTCATGATCGTCTGTATCAGGCAGAATGATATAGAGGCCGCAATTCGGGGCTTCTGCGTCGGTTGATACGGCTTGATCAATGGTCAATGTTTCTTCGGTCATCGGATTTACTTACAAATACGGAGTGCTTCCAGAATAATTTCATTGGCGAAATTTTGATCGAGCGGGTTCGGGTTGCTCATCAATTGATAGAAGAACGCGCCGTAGATCATATCCACTGTCAATGCGGTGTTGAGTGTCGCGCGGAAATCACCGGAGGTTTTTCCTTGTTCTAAAATGCTTGCCAGAATTTCTTCGTGTTGAACCATGAATTTTTCAAAGAACAACGCTTGGGTGTCTGCATTGCCTTGGGATTCTGCGTACACTTCGGCGATGACTTTGCCGCCGCGACCACGGCAGATACGCGCGAAGCGTTCCAATTGTTTTTCGAGCAAGTCTTTTGGTTTGCCGCCGCTCACTGGTGCAGGCAGGGAATTCATCGGGCCTGAAATCGCATCCAGTACCAACGCCACTTTATTCGGCCACCAGCGGTAGATGGTTGTTTTGCCAACGCCTGCTTTTTTCGCAACGGATTCGATCGAAATGTCACGGACAGCAGTCATGAGCAACATTTTATTGGTGGTGTCCAGAATAGCCTGCATCGATTTTTCCGAGCGCGGGCGACCATTGGTACGGACAGCAATTTCTTCAACGACGATTGCCTCTGGAGCAATGTTATTTTGATTAATCTCTACGGGGGCGTGAATTTGGGTATGTGCCGCGTTTGCAGTCATTTGTCATTTACCTTTTAAATCTTTGAAAGCTGATTTCTCTATTTTTTTAAGAGTGTATGTCTTACCCCGCAATTCCCCAAAAGGGCAAGGAAAAACGCAACCACAAGTGAAAAAAATATTAAGTTTTAGGGCTTGAAAAGCTTAGAACCCGCCAAATCGTTGCGGTGCATCAATTAGAATGGTCGATGTCCCGTTTTTAATTTCAAGAATGGCTAACCCACGGTCGGCGATTCCGTCATTTGTAAAACGGAAAATACCGTCTACTCCGGCAAATCCATTAGGACTTGTTAATGTATCACGCCCGAATCCATGCCCCGATTTTGCCAGCACAACAGTTAAGGCCGTCGCGTCATAAGCGAGGGAGGCTAAGCGCGGTGGTTGTGTGCCGTAAGTTTCGACATAGCGGCGTTCAAACCGTGTGCGAAGACGTGGTGATGATGCCGCGTACCATGCGCCTTGAAGGCCTGATAATTTTGCAGCATCCGCCTGATCCCATAGACCGGTGCCAAGGCGTTTGACGGTGGCATCAGGATAGCCCGCTGCACTCATCATCGTGGAAATTTTATTGGAATCGGTGGCGGAGGCTGCAATCAGCACGGCGTCCACACCAGCTTTCAGTGTTGACAGGTCAGCGGCAGTTGGAAGTTGTCCAGCTTCGTAACGAATGATGCCTGCCGTATCCAGAGAATATCTTTGCATGAACATTGAAAAGGTCGATGCAACGCTGTCGCCATACACATCGCGCGGTGCAATGAGTGCAATGCGTTTATGCCCGACAGAGCTGGCGTAAGTCAGCACAGAATTGACCTGCGCTTGCGGCATAAAGCCCATGAGGAAGGTGTTGCCCACTGCGGCAGATGTATCGGTTGAGAAGGACACGATATTCAAATTATTTTGAAGGGCGATGGGCGAAATGGTTTTGGTATCGGTTGAAAAGACAGGCCCTAAAATCAGGTTCGCGCCGTTCGAGATAGCACTATTGATCGCTTGGACAGCGCCTTTGCCTGTATCCTCGGGACGCAGTTCGAAAACGGAAGATGCATTTAAATCAAACATAGCGAGCTGCGCTGCGTTCAACATTGCCTGACCTGTCTCAGACCCTTTGCCAGTAAGTGGAAGGAGGAGGGCAATTTTGGCAACTTTCGGGATGCCTGTTGCGGGCATGGCGTTCGGGTTAATCGTCACACCGTCTGCTGTTCCTGCAACGGGGGGGACAGTTTGTCCTGACATTTCAGGAGTAATTTTACCCTCGGACTGTTTCCATGGACTATTCTGTAGATCAGAGCAACCTCCGAGAGCCAGCAGGGTTGAACCCAATAAAAAGATATGGCCTACAGAAAGCAGATTGCGCTGCATGGAAAGCTCCCTTAATGTCTAAAGATAAAATTGAAGCCCTGACCCTACACAAAATGACAGATTGATGCCAGACACTTTATACGGTTTTACAGATATTCAGAAAAATCCTTTGAAATCAGGTCTTTATCTGGTCGCGACGCCGATTGGCAATTTGCGGGACATCACCTTGCGGGCAATTGATACATTAGCAATGGCTGATATAGTTGCCTGCGAAGATACCCGCGTCAGTGGGAAATTATTTCAGGCGCTGGGGTTCAAGGTCAAATTGATGGCTTTGCATGACCATAATGAAGTGGCGCAAACTCCTTATCTACTCAGTTTGATTGCGGAAGGAAAATCTGTGGCGTTGATTTCGGATGCCGGCATGCCTCTGATTTCCGACCCCGGATATAAATTGGTGCGCGAATGTTTGGAGAAGGGTGTGTATGTCACCAGTCTCCCTGGGGCAAATTCACCGCTCATGGCGTTACAACTTTCGGGGTTGCCGAGTGATAATTTTTCGTTCCTCGGGTTCTTGCCGTCAAAGACAAAAGCGCGGCGCGATATGTTAGAAAACTGGAAGTCCGTGCCGACAACTTTGGTGATTTTCGAAAGTGCCTCACGGATCGAGGAGAGTTGTGCGGATATTCTGGCGGTACTGGGTGACAGGCCGATGACACTCACCCGCGAACTGACCAAAAAATTCGAAGATGTTTGGCCGTCAACTGTATCGGGTATTTTAGAACGTCTGAGAAAAGATGGTGCGCCGAAGGGTGAAATTGTTTTGGTGATCGGGCGTGGTGAAGAGGTTCAGGTTGAGGTTGATGTTGACGCCATGCTAAAATCCGCACTATCTACTATGACCATGAAAGAGGCTGTTTCCGCGGTGGTCGAGGCCACGGGGTTGCCTAAAAAACAAATTTATAACGCAGCACTTGCACTTAAAAACGAAGACTAAACCATGAAGACAAAACAGACATTTGGTATTATCGGTATCGGCGCATTCGGCGAATTTATGTTGAAGCATGTGACGCCTTATTTTGATGTGCGCATTTATGATGCGTTCAAAAATCTGGACGAGGTAGAGGCAACATATCATCTGACTGTGACTAGTTTGGAAGACGTTTCGAAATGCGATATCGTTGTGTTTGCCGTTCCCGTCAAAGAACTGGAAAAAACGGTTGCGAGTGTCGTGCCGTTTTTAAAAGCAGGGCAATTGGTCATCGATTTATGTTCGGTGAAATGTAAACCTGTCGAGATTTTAAAACGCCTGATCCCTGCGGGGGTTGATGCGGTCAGCTTGCATCCGTTATTCGGGCCCCAGAGTGGTAAGAACGGAATTTCTGGCCTGAACGTCACGGTTTGCAACGTGTCGGGAGATCGTGCGCCGTGTATTATTGCATTTTTAAAAGATAAATTATCCTTGAATATATTCGAGACCACCCCTGAAAACCACGACCAAGAAATGGCCTATGTGCAGGGTCTAACCCACATGATTGCCAAAGTTTTCGTACGCATGGATGTCCCCGATATTCATCAACAAACAAAAACTTATGCGCATTTAAATGATATGGTCGAGCTCATCCGCTATGACAGCGAAGAATTGTTTTTAGCTATTCAACGCGATAACCCGTATGTCCGCGAGACTACGGAAAAATTCTTTGCTGCGGTGAAGGCGTTGGAAGAAAAGTTAAACGCGGCTTCCAATCAATAAATCCAATACCGCCATTCTTACAGGCACCCCATTGGCGCCTTGTTTGAAGATCACGCTTTGGGTGGGGTCGTCGGCGACGTCGTCGGAGATTTCTACGCCGCGGTTCATGGGGCCGGGGTGCATGACGATGGCGTCGCGTTTGGCAATTGCCAGACGTTCGGGGGTGAGGCCGTAGGCGTGGTAATAGGCGGTATCATCGGGGATTGCCGAGGCATCCATCCGTTCTTTTTGAATACGGAGGACATAGACCACGTCGCAACCTTTGAGGCCTTCTTCGAGTGTGTCGAAGACTTTGACACTCGACGGGATTTTTGTGGGTTGTAAATTTTTCGGGGCGATCAGGTGAATATTTGCGCCGAGTTTGGTGAGGAGGGCGACATTTGAATTCGCCACGCGGCTATGTGCCAGATCACCGATAATCGCAATAGTCAGGCCGTTGATTTTGCCTTTATATTCGGTGATGGTCAGGGCATCGAGGAGAGCCTGTGTCGGGTGTTCGCGGTAGCTGTCGCCCGCATTGATCACAGGGCAATCGACAAGTGACTGCACATAGTGGGGCGCGTTATATTCATGGTGGCGCATGACGATGGCATCGGGTTGATAGCCGTTTAAAAAGCGCAATGTATCGGAGAAGGTTTCACCTTTTTGTGCCGAGCTGACTTTTTCATCCCAGTTCATTAATTTTCCGCCGAGGCGCAGGACTGCCATTTCGAATGAATTACGGGTGCGGGTTGAATTTTCGGTGAACAAGGTCAAAACGACTTTGCCGTCCAATGTTTGCGGCACTGTTTTATCGGCCAAGGCTTTTTTGAAAAAAGCGGCGCGCGCCAAAATGAGGTTGATGTCCTCAACCGACAGGGGAGGGATATCCAAAAGATTTTTTACGGAGAGCGTGTGTGTCATGGCTATGGTTATGACTCAGACTGAAATTTTTTTCTAGTAACGATTTGTTAACTATTTATAGGCAGTATCAACTTATTAAAGGGAACAGCATGAGAGTGCGAGCTGTTCCCTTTTTTATTTATCCCATCAAATAGGGGTAAAATTTCCATATACATGAGACAAGAATACCGACACAAAAACCGGGGCCAGCGGGGATCATTAGTCGGTGCATGTCGGGTTTAGATTTTTCTTTAATGGCGCGGGCAAGGGCAAAGCCGATACCGTGGAGCAGACCAGCAAACGCACCGATGGTCATGGCCATCACGACACCTTCGACGCCTAGCCATAATCCGGCGGCGCCCAGAAGCTTGACGTCACCTAAGCCAAGAGTGTCTTGTTTATAATACATATTACCGAAAAAGCGGATGGTCAGAAGCGTTCCTGCCCCCAGAAAAGCGCCATATAATAATTGGATAGGTTCTAAAATTGTGAATTGAAGGCTTGCGTGAAAGGCGATCCCCAGAATGCCCAATGTGAGGTTGAGCCAGTTCGGGAGCAGCCAGACCCTTAGGTCTATAATGGAGAGTGTAACGAGTGTTATCACGCCACCGAGGCCTATTATGTAAGGAAGAAAATGCAGAACATCCATTTTTATGTCTTATCGATTCTGGCTTTTAAGCCAAATTGAATTTTGCGGTACTATATGTGCAGGATTGCAATGTAAATGCTCTTGATTTACCATGCAAATCTTAATATTAGCCCGCCCACATGATTCGAAATCACATGAGAAGTTTACCTAAATGTCCCAAGGAGAAAAGATATTAATTGTCGAAGATAACGATTTTGTCCGCATGCAAGTCGTATCTTACCTTCAGGATGCAGGATATGAAGTAGTTGAAGCCACAAATGGGGCGGCGGGTCTGACGATGATTACGAGTGATTTATCGTTGATTATTGTAGATGTCCGCATGGCGCCGATTGATGGGTTTGAGTTTATCAAGGCGGTGCGCGGTCGAAATACCACATTGCCTTTAATTTTAGTAACGGGAGATCAAAATCCCGATTTGTTAAACGAAGCGAGTAAATGGTCAGTGAGTGCTGTCTTAATGAAGCCGGTTCAAAGGGAACGGTTGATCAGTATGGCAGAGCGAGCGATCTCAAAAGTAAAAAAAAGATAACGAGTGAATTTTTAGAAAAGGGCAAATGATGTCTTTGTTACAATCTTCCGCACCACTTCAACAGTTCAAAAGAAAAGGTTTGAATACTCTTGCGCTTTTGGCGACAACGAGCATGGTTTTGGCTGGTTGTGCCGATGCCGTGGGGCCTGATACAAGAACCGCAAATATTCCTGCCCCGAAAGTGGCGGATCAAAGACAAAAGGGTATTAACGAAAACGGCGAACCCATTATGTATTTGCCGTTGGGCGAAGATGTTTTGATGCCGCAAAGCGCAAAAAGCGACGCATTGCCGGATACAATTGTGGGCCCGTATGAGTTGCGTGGTGAGACATTAGCAGGCGCATTGCAATTGATTATGGACGGTATAGATGTACCGGTTACATTCGAGTCTGAAACAAGCCTGACAAAAACCATCACTATGACCAACCTCAAAGGCCCTGTCAGTCAGGTGGTCAATGATGTGTGTGCATTGGCAAATATGTATTGTTCATTCCAGAATGGCGTTCTGTCGGTCAAAGACCGTGAAATTTTTACAGTGACCCTTCCACCGATTGTTGCCAAAGCTGATGTTGGTGCCTTGTTAACCAACGTATCTGCAGCGATTGGAAGTATTACGGGTGAAACACCGATTATGGATCCTTCGACCCGCACGATTGTGTATCGTGCAAGTCAAAGAACAGCCGAGATGGCCAATCGTTATTTCCAAAGATTGCGTTCGAATACCGCCATGATTGTTTACGAAACCTATATTTGGGAAGTAAACCTGAATACCGCAAACTCCGCAGGGATTAAGTGGTCTTCATTTGATCAAATCGGACGTTTTAAATTTGGTATCAATCTTGCGGGGGCAACGGATACTAATCTGGGTACTCCTGTGAGTATCGGTCTCCCGACTACCGGTAGTGTCAGTTTCACATCCGGTGATGTGTTGCAGTTTATTTCCACTTATGGGGCGGTAAAGACGATTTCACAACCGCAGATTTCTGTCCTCTCTGGATCAGAGGCAAAATTGCGCGTAGCCGATAAACAAAACTATGTAGCCTCCATTACCAAAACAGCCAGCACAACATTGGGAGGGGCTGATAGCTTCTCAACAACCACAGCAACTGCTGATACCGGCTTTACTCTGAAGATCGGTTCGAACTGGGATAATTCATCGGTTTATGGAACGGTTGATATTCTCCTCCAAGAACTTCGTCAGATTGATAGTTTCGAAGCGGGTACGGATGCTACAGTTCAGTTGCCACAAACAACAGAGCGTGAGCTGAACACAACTGTTCGTGTGCGCCCCGGCGATATGGTTCTGATTGCCGGACTGGTTCGTGAAAATGATCAATTTAGTAAAGATGGTTTAGGTCTTGCGAGACCACTTATCCCAACCAGCCGCAATGTCAGCAGCGGGAATACAGAATTGGTCTTCTTGTTGCGTCCGCGGGTCGTTGTATTTACGTCTCCAACTTCTACAACGCCTCGTAAAGGTGATGTGGCATTACCGGACACATCTTTTACACAGCCTATGGCTGCTCCCGCAGCACCACTTCCAGCACCTGTTGTTGCGCCGATGTCGATGGATGATGATATGGCACCGGTTACCTCCGCTCCTCAGCAGGCCGCGCCGACATTATCTGCGCCAGCTACTATTCAAACGGCACCAGCGGTTGCAGGTGAGCCAACGTCTTCGTCAATTGAAATCCAACCTCTGTCCGAGGTTGTAAATGGTCAGGGAAATACAGAAGGGGCGCAAAAAGACCCGTCTGTGATCGTGAATTATGATGTTTTGGGGCATTAGGTGATATGATGGTATCAAGATTTATAAACAGAAATAATAAACTGGCGTTCATGGGATGCATTCTTTTGTCATCAACCATGATCATGACATCTATGCCTGTCCATGCAACCAACGCGCTGGGTGATCCTGCTATTCGTAGTATGAACACAAAAAATGGCGCCATCGGTGGAATGAAAGCAGTCGATACAGAAACAAAGGCCGGAGATATTACCGTTGGATCGACAACGCAGGTTGTTGTCAAATTCAGAAACGAATCTTCACAGCCGATTATTGTCGGGGCTGTTAGTCTCTACCCTTCCTCAACCGTCAGTACGGAAGTTGCGTTGAATGAATGTGGTAATGGAAAAGACGCCATTCCCGCAGGCGCGGAATGCGCGATTGTTGTATCGGTCAAAGGTTTGAAAATCGGGAACTGGCGCGTTGAAGCCTTGTTGCGCCATGACGGGAAATCCCGCATAGCAACTGCGGCTTTGCTTGGAACAATTACGGCAGGCGATGATAAAACAGATGTGTTGTTGAGTGATGTGGAGATGATTCCGAATGAGGTTGATTTCGGATCATTAAACTCCAGCCGCCCTTTGGTGAAATCCGTGATTATGCGGAACGTCACATCCAAATCGATTAAAGTCGGTAAGGTGAATATCGAAGCCGCCCCACAATCAGGTTACACGTTAAGTACAGATTGCGGTGACTTGGCAGCAGGTCAGGCCTGTATGGCAACCGTGACATGGTCGCCTGTCACCGCGGGTAAATCGGACGGTGTTCTGGTCGTTGAGCATGACGGCCCGACCCGCGTATCAAGTGTTAGCCTGAAAGGTGATTATCAACCAAAAGCAGTTACCAAAGCGACCATCTTCCCTGATGCCGTTCCGGGGGCCGGTGTTCTTGTATCCTCTCAGGAACAAATTAATTTTGATAAGGTCACCAATGAAGCCTCTATGACGGTTTCTTTGGTCAACGTGGGCGATCAGGAGATGCAACTCAAAGATATTTCTCTCGGAAGCTCTGATAAAGGGTTAACCATCGCTAGTTCGGGATGCCATGCTAATAGTGTTTTGCAACCGATTGAGGCTTGCGCCCTGACGATTAATTGGTCACCCGTACGTTCCGGTGAGATTATTGAAGATGTTCGCATTTATCATGATGGGGCGCGCGGTGTTTTGGTTCTTCCAATTCGTGGAACAGCCGGAAACGCCATCAACAAAGATTCTAAAGCTGTTGTCGTGACGGCTGAGAACGGCCAGCAACCCGTGATCAAAGCTGTCGAGAAACGCCAAGCATTGGAAGGGTTTGTGATTTCATCCCATTCCGGCAAAAAAGCCATCATCAATGGCCCAGGTGGAAGCCGTGTTATTTCTCAAGGTGCAAATGTTGTGCTGGGTGGAATTGAATGGCGGGTCAATATTGTTGAAAACGGTGTTGAATTTGTAAACGGGAAAGACCGTGTCATGCTTTTGTTCGATAGATCTTTATCATCGGCCAGCCGCAGCGGAACTTCAAGTGGTGGCAGCAGTTCATCGACAACCTCAACCACAAAAACGACCTCAAAATAAAATGGATCAGGAAAAAGACCTTTCAAACATCTCTATGACTTCGGTTGAATTAGAAGCAATCGAAGAAAGAAAAAATTGGGATCGTCGTAAATCTAGATCTGAAGATTCTTCGCATGCCGGTGATGAAAGACGTCAATGGCGTGATCGTCGGAAATCAAAAGCCAGTGAAGGTCGTGAGCGTTATCTGGACATGGTTCAACGGGAACGCCCGATGCTCATGGATTTGGGTGTTGTGCGGTCAACGGAACAATTGTTGGATATGGCCGGAACGCCGATTGTATCTGACGAAGATGACAAAGATAAATCAGCCATTCGTGACCATGCCAGTGGTGACCAGTTGCGCCAGATTTTACCTGTGCAATCATGGTTGCCGTTAAACATCCATCTAATTGGTTTGTTGGATGGTGTTCTGAGAGTAGCCCCGTTGAATGATTTGAACCCGCGTCAGATAGAGGCTTTGATATCCACCGCCAACCGAAGCGGGTTATTGGTCACAAGTATTGAGCCAGAAATGTGGGATCGTGCCGAGTTGTTGCAAACGATGCGCGCCGTGCATGATTTGTCAGCTGATCGTACCGAAAAAACATTATCGGCGTGGCTTGCGGATACTGATAACGGTATTCTCCTCAACCAGTTTTTGCGCGATATGCTTGCAGAATCTTTGCAAATGCGTGTATCGGATGTTCACTTGCTCCAAGACAATAACCCGACAGCACCGAACTGGATCAGATACCGGATTGACGGTGACATGGTGCCTGTTCACTTGCTTCCTCCCGATGCAATGGCGCGTTTGACGACATTGATCAAACGGGATGCGGGGATGAACTTCGGTGACCGAGTAACACCGAAAGACGGACGTTTCAGTTTCTCGTGGCAAGGTCGTGTGATTGACGTTCGTGTGGCTGCGGGGCCGCAGGCGCAGGATGGTGAAAAACTGACCATGCGTTTGCTCGACAGGGCATCGCTGAAAGGCTTTGACGAACTTTTCAAACGTCACGAAGATGTGGGCGATTATTTGGCGCAATCCCTGTCCCCTGAAATTAAAGGAGGCGGTGGTTTGATTATTTTATCGGGGCCAACGGGTTCGGGTAAAACCACAACACTTTATGCCTGTATTCAACAGATCGACAGACGTCGTCGCCATGTGTTGACGATTGAAGACCCGATTGAATATGAACTCCGCTATGCAACCCAATGGCAAGTGCGCCCGGGGATGAAGGGTGGTGAGTTTGCCGACCTGATCCGCGCCGCCATGCGTCATGACCCTGACTATATCGTGATCGGGGAGTTGCGTGATGCCGACACTGTGGAAACAGCATTGAAAGCTGCGGAATCTGGACATACTGTGATTTCAACCGTTCACGCGGACACGGCGCTTCAGACATTCGAGCGGTTAAAATCATTGATGCCGACTGATAAAGAACGGTCTTCGACCTTTACCCTCTCTCAACAGGTGCGTTGTATTATTAACCAACGTCTGGTGAAGATGGTTTGTCAAGGATGCGCCCACCAAGGCCGTGCAATGGATGTTCTTGAAAACCATGAATTGACTTTGCTGGGGTTAGAGCCAACGATCATTGTACGCCGTCACAACACCAGTGGCTGTGATTTGTGTAACCGTACCGGAATTTCGGGACGGACACTTCTGTTAGATGCCTTGATGATTACTGTAGGCCCGAGTGAACGCGATAAAATTTATAAAGCCCTGATGCACAACGTCAACGATGTTCTGCAACAAGATGGAGTGATTGTTCATACACGTCGCCGCGGTCTGATTGATTTGGTTGTGAATGGATTGGTTGATCCTAAATCTGCTATCAGCTATCTCGAATCCTAACGGGGCATCATAAAGTATGCAGCAATGGCTCGTCAAAATCGCTTATGATACTCGGTCTGGCCCTAAACGCACGACCGAGACGATTTATATGCCGAGTGAAGCGGATGTCAGAAATGCTGTGCGCGAACGTGGCGGACATGTGTTGAGCATTCGCCCCCATACCAGAACCCAGATC
This sequence comes from Alphaproteobacteria bacterium RIFCSPHIGHO2_02_FULL_46_13, assembly GCA_001767915.1. Classification (GTDB taxonomy): domain Bacteria; phylum Pseudomonadota; class Alphaproteobacteria; order Micavibrionales; family Micavibrionaceae; genus UBA1573. The sequence goes on from MEMI01000050.1 coordinate 21,928, forward strand.
GAGCGTTTATTGGCAAGATCCAGTTGGTGGCAGGTGCAGTTGCTTCGCGGTATTATGTTCCGTTCGACCTCCACATCCCCTGGTGTTGCTCTTTGGAAAATTATTGAAGCTGAAACCAACCCGACCCGCCAGAATATTCTGGCACCGGCACGCGAGGCGTTGGTGCAGGGGTTGGGGCTGATGGATGCCCTCAAAGCTTTGAATATTTTTGACCGTTCGATATTGGCGATTATTTCCGCCAGCGAACGCTCCGGTAAATTAATGGAAGGGATTCCCTATGCCATTAACGCCATCACCCAGAAACGCAAGAATACACAGGCGATTATGGGGACTATGGGGTGGCTCGCCTTTGACGTGTTCTCGATTGTGACCAGTCTGGCTGCAGGTAAAGATTTGGTATTGGGGTGGTTTAAGGATAATGCGCCAAAAGGTGGCGAAGAATTAGAACAATATATTCGCGTGACGGGAAATCTGGCTTTGACGTGGGATATTCTGATCTGGACCGCCTATGGCTTTGGAGCATTTATGGCGTGGTGTATTTTCTCATTCTTTATGAATAAAGGGAAAAAAGATTGGCCAACCGCCAGAGTGGTGAGAAAAATCCCGATGATTTCAGGCTATTTGCGCGATTTGAGCTTTGCCGACTCGATGAATGCTGCGTCCCGCATGTTACGCAGTAATGTGCCGATTGGTGACACATTGAAACAATCCGGGGAAGCCGCCAGCTCCCCTGATGTTGCTGCTTATTGGGAGGCCGCCAATGAACAGCTATCCCGCGGGGTTGGTCTGGGGTCGGCTTTGGACCGCGACCCGTTGAACAGGTCGGAACGGCTTGAACTTGCCAGCTTGTCTGATCTATCACAGGTTGCTACAATCATGGAATCAATTGCCGAGATAAGAGGCCAATCGGCAAGGGTGAAACATAAACTGATTATCTGGGTGGCCTTCTTGTTAACAGGGGTCTATCTGGCAATTGGATTTGGTAGTGCGATTTATGCCTTGACCGTCATGAACATGAGTATGGACAGTATGATGGGCGGACTCATGGGCGGGGTTGAGTAGGAAAAAATGAAATTTGATTTAAAAAATATTCTGGGTAAAAAAGAAAAATCATTTCTGGATATAGAATCCGGAGATGAGGGCGTTGCGCCTTCTGATGCAGAACCTCAGAAAGTTGGCCAGAAAGCAAAACCAACCTTGCCTGATCGTTTTACCGGTGAGGCAAAATATTTCAATGAAAATTTAACACCGTTTCTTCCTGCCGAATTAATCGGTGGTGGTATCCCCTACGTTCCGGGTATGGAAGACGAAGCGGTCTGGAATGCGGCATCACAGGCCTGCGCAACTGAGAAAGTACATTATGTGTACTCTATTGAAGGGGAACGGGTCTGGTATTTGGCATGCCCCTCAACCGCCTTGGCCTCTGCGCCTGACAGCTGGTGCCCACTCGCTGCGGCATTGCCGGGCAACAGTGAATTCTGGGACAAGCAATCGGTTTATATTTATGAGAAAGATGGTTTGGCCTCTGCGTTGAGATGGGATTCCGAGACCGGTCGTCTGCAAATCTTTTTCGGAGCCGCCAGAACGATTTTGCCACGTATTCAAAGTATGGAAGCCAATTTTATTACCATCAATCCGCAAATCGCCGATGTGATCCCATGGAGAAACCAGCAATTGCGGAGCGAGCAATTGGCGCGCGGCACAGCCCGTATGTTGGTTATGTCAGGTGTTTTGGTAAGTTTGGTTTTGCTAGGCTTTATGTTCTTACAATATGTAGGGCTGAATTTTATGGATCGCCATTTGGAAGCGATTAAAGAACAAAGTGAAACAGCCAGTATGGATTTGTTGAAGAGAGCCACAGAATTGTCTCAAAATGATGTTTTGAAACATACGACGCGCCTTCAACAGCTTCTGGATGACTTGGGCCAGATTGACGGGACACTTGTCCGCTACGAAGTCAATAAGGCCGGAAAATTGGAATGGGAAGCCTTGGTCACCGCCGGTTATTCCAAAGGAGTTTTGAGCATTCAGGGAACGGCGCAACCGGGGATCGAACCTGATGGTCGTATTCGTATGAAGGGAACCAACTAGGCTTCGGTTGGGGGTCTTTTTATAGGTTACTAAAATATGGTTATCATTTCTGCTTTTATCGTTGTACTGGGGTTCATACCGCTGATTTGTAAATTGGCGGATCGGGCTGGCTTTGTTGATAAGCCGGATGGACGGAAGCAACATGACAAGGCTGTGCCACCATTGGGCGGTGCGGTTATTTTTACAACATTCCTAACCTATATGATGATTTTTGGCTCAATGCCGTGGGCGGTATTTGCGGCTCTGGCCTTGATTCTGGTTTTGGGAATTGTTGACGATGCTTGGGAAGTCAATGCGACCTTAAAATTCCTTCTTCATTTTCTGGCGGCCTTTATGTTGGTGATTGGGGGCGGGGCGCAGATTCATTCACTTGGAAATTTATTGGGGTTTGGTGATATTCATCTCTGGTGGCTGGCGATACCGTTCTCCGTGGCCTGTGTTGTCTATATTCAGAACGCCGTGAATATGATGGACGGTGTTGACGGTCTGGCGGGTGGATATTCTTTTCTGGTTTTTGCGTGGTTAATGCTTGCTGAAATCATGGCCTTTGATCATATCTTGAATCAACAAATTCTTATTCTGATGGCCTGTCTTGGCGGGTTTCTGGTCTATAATATGCGCTCACCCTTTCTTAAGAATGCAAAAATATTTCTGGGGGATGCGGGGAGCATGGCCTTGGGTTTAATGATTGCATGGTACGCTATCACCCTGACGCAAGGGCAGTTTGCGATCATGAAACCTGTGAGCGTTGCATGGATTATTGCGTTACCGATTTTTGATTCTTTTGCATTGTTGGTCACACGGATCAGAGCCGGACATCCGCCATTCAAGCCGGACAGACGGCATTTCCATCATCATTTCGCCAATGCGGGTTTTACCCCCGGTCAGACAACCGCGCTGATTTTATCTTATTCTGCCCTATTGGGAGCCATCGGATTTTTTGGAATCAAAATAGGCGTTCCCGAATATATTCTGGGATGGGGATGGGTGGCTTTGTGGATGGGGCATACTGTCCTCACCCTGAAATCAGAAAAATTTATTCAGCTGCTTGTTGCCGTCCGCGCACGAATTCAGCGTCAATAGTTTCGATCAAGCCTTGCTCTAACGATGTCGGTGCAACAAAACCAGATGCTTTGACGCGGTCGGCTTTAAAGACTGTTGTTGCGCAGAATTTTTCAATCCGCACACGACTGATCGGCAATTTTTTGCCCGTTGCACGCGCTACAATATCGAGCATCATGCCTGCGCCCAGACCAATGATTTTCGGGAGGCGCAAGTTCGGTGCTTTGACGCCAGTGCGTTCCTTGATCAGGTTGACCAGTTTGGTCATGCTGTAATCAGGTTTATCAATATAGTTGAGGATATGCAGGCCTTTATCAAAAGACAGGCTGTAATTAAGGAAAGCCGACACGTTGCCGACATAGGCCATTGATTTTTTATTCTCTCCGTCACCCACCATCAGGAAGCGACCTTTGGTAATTTGTTCCATCAGGTTATGGACGTTACCGCGGTTACCCTCGCCAAAAATAACGGTCGGTCTGACAATAATTAAGGTGCGGTTGGCAGGGTCTTTGGCATGCCATTCTTTATAAACGGTTTCTGCCTGAGATTTCGTTTCACCATAAGGGCCGATGGGTTTATGAGGAGCTGTTTCATCGGGTTCGCCATGTTGGTGGCCATAAACGGCGACTGAGCTGGTAAAGATAATGGTTTTAATGCCCAGTTTCTCGGCAACCTGACAGGTTACGCGCGCACCCGTTACATTGGTGTCATAGTATAGCGAGATCGGACGAATATCGTCACGGTGTGCCGCCGCTAAGTTAATGATCGTATCGCATTCCAGACAGGCAGAAAGAAGCGTATCAAAGTTGCGGACATCGGCGTCAAGGCGCAGGTCGGGGTAGGTGGTGCTTGGCGCAATATCGGCGATGGTCACATTGTGGCCTGATTTTAAAAGATCGGATGTCAAACGTGTTCCGACAAAACCGCTTCCGCCCAGCAGGGCAATTTTACGAGGTGAAATCATAGAGGGTGTCATTTTTGATCCTGTTTAGGTGGTTTCGAGAATATACCGATATTGCGCCCACGATAATTCATGTTGAAGATTGCGGGGTAATGTTTGATGGCTTCGTCTTCGTGATATTTGACGATGGCTAATCCGGTTGGATTTTTTTCAAACCATTGAGGAAGGTCTTCATAATTCACATCATCAATATGCGTGGTACGGCGTGCCAGAAAGTTAAATTCGGCGTGGTAATTGCTGACATATGCCAATGGCGTGTCAGGATATTGGTGAATAACTTCCACAAGAGGTTTTAGATCGTATTTATCAAAGAAGGAATGTTTGGCAATGATTTGACCGCCTATAAACAGGAGGGACACGATTGTCAGAACTTTCGCCAAGGTCTTGGTTTGAATATTCTGAAAGCCGATTGCTGCAAATAGGATCATGGCAGGGACAAGCGGCACCATATAATGTGGTTGTTTCCCACTAATCAGCGAGAAGGCCACAAAGACAGGCACAAACCAGCACAAAATAAAACGCAAACTTTGGTCGATTTTCAAAGCAGCTTTTACTTTTGGTAAAGAGCGCCAGAAGGCGGGGAATAAAACCCATGGCATCAGGAATGCAGGAAGGAGTGGCAAATAAAAATAGAACGGGCGCACATGTGCTTCGCCAAAATTACCTGTTACACGTCCTGCGGTTTGGTTCCATACCAGCCAGAAAGCAAATTGGTTATTCGATTCTTTTAAGACAGGAACCAGCCAAAATAAAACAGGTGCAGCCGAGACAAGAATGACACCGATCAAAGAAAGATACCATCCTTTCAGATTGGTCAGGTCTTTCTTCCAGAGCGGCGCAAGCAAGTAGCATGGAAGAACATAGAGATAGGCCACAGGACCTTTGGCAAGGACACCAAAACCAAGGCAGAGACCCAGTAGGGCAAAATCTGTCAAGCGGCGTGTCTCGGATAATTTAAGCACAAGAATGAGAGAGAGGAGTGTAAACACACACACCAGAAAATCAAACATCACCAAAGTGCCATAGACCATAAACGGAAAGGATGCCGCCATCATGATCCAGAGGCGTTGTGTATCCAGATGGGGTGATTGCGTGTCGTCTTTAGATAAGATCGTGACTATTTTTCTGCCCAGAATGCCAGTGAGGTAAATGCATAGAATCGAAGATATAATAGCCGGAAGAGTTCCTGCCCAACGGCTGATACCGAAGATTCCCCAGAAGGCATTAATCAGCCAAAAAAGAAGTGGCGGTTTGTGGGAGTAGGGTTCAAAATTTTTGGTGAGCGGATCAAGCCATCCGTGATGGAGGGACATTTCCCATGCTACACTCATATACCGTGTCTCATCAATCGGCAGAAGGGGACGGCAGAGAATTGCGGTGAGGAACAGAGCCACCCCAAGCGCAGGGAGCCATAATTTGGAGGTCAGATTTTGGCCGTTCATAGATATATCCTGTTNGTTACGTATTTGATGTATCGGCATCTTTGGGGGCGCGATGGATCAGATATAGATTTCTGAAATAAATAATAAACCCAGTTGATTGACCAAGCATAATGACGGGATCTTGGCGCCAGATGGCATAGGCCAATAAGATTAAACTTCCTGCGATGCTGAAATACCAGAATGATTGTGGGATCACGCTTTTTCTCTCTTTTTCAGATGCAATCCATTGCACCAAAAAACGCATAAAAAACATTCCTTGTCCTAGAAACCCAATAGTAAGCCATATGGTTGTAGTTGTTATTTCGAATGGAAAAGTCATAGGTTAAATTATCTCTCTTTTTTATATTCTGATGTTATTGGCAAAAGGCTCGCGCGGCGTTGCAACCACATGACGCCCATTAAATCCGCGATGCCCACAATGGCGCGGTTGAAATTGGTGTATTTTGAAGTGCCTGTTGTGCGCGGTCTGTGGGACACGCCGACATGTGCCAGCCTTACGCCATTCCGGATCATAAGTGCCGGAAGGAAACGGTGCATGTGATTAAAGAATGGGAGTTCCAGATAATCAGTACGGGTGAACATTTTCAATGAACATCCGGTGTCGGGTGTGCTGTCTTTTAAAAGATATGCGCGCAGGCGATTGGCAAAACGGGATGCAAAGCGACGTCCGAAATTATCCTGACGTTTTGTGCGGCGACCGGTAATCATGACTTTTGCGCCTGATATTGTCTCGGTCTTATAGAGATCATAAAGCGCAGGAATATCTGCGGGGTCATTTTGTCCATCGCCGTCCAATGTTGCGATGACCTCATTTGTGGCGGCTCTAATCCCTGTGAGCAGCGCAGTCGATTGACCGCTGCGGCGGTCATGTTGCAGAACGCGCAGCATCGGGAATTGGGTAGTCAGTTGGGTCAGAACAGCATAAGTATTGTCGGTGCTTCCGTCATCGATATAGATTATTTCTGTAATAGGGGATGTCGTTGCTGCTAAGGCAATTTCATTGATTAAGGGGGCAATATTGCCTTCCTCATTCATAACTGGGACAATAACGGATATCAAAGCAATAGCCTCCGGCCAAACAAATATGATGCAGGGGAAAATTCCCCTGCCTCTTTAATCGCACGGAAATTAACACGAAAGCGGATAATCTGAATAGAGGGAAAGTGTGATAGAAATGTAACAGTTATAAATTGTCATATTTATTGAGTAGCACAACTCGCTTTTGACTTTAAATCTTTGCATGGAAATTCGGATGAGCAGGCCGCGCAGGAAAATTCAATCAGTTGTCTGACATTATTTAAAGAGATGGTTGATCCGTTGATTTCCAGACCTGTAGCCTCCTTTAGTTTGCTCAAAGCGCGAGAGAAGGTTTCGGGTTGCATGCCCAAACGTGCAGCCACAAGGCTTTTATCATAGGGGAGTTGGATCTTGGCTGGGCCTTCTTCTCTTTGATTGGTCAGGCGAAGAAGGAAGCAACCGATGCGTTGCGGGGCGTTTTGAACCACCAGATGTTCAAGCTCACGGTCTTGTTGACGTCTGACTTTTGCCATGTGATAGAGCATAGCGGACGCCATTTTCGGATTGTCGTCAATCTCGGATTTCAGAAGATTTAAAGGGATGGAGATAAGTTTGGTTTGCTCAACGGCTTCAGCGCTATAAGGATATTTATTATCATCGAAAACACTGGTTTCGCCCAGCAGATGACCCGCGGGCAAAATATCGATAATCGCCTGACTTCCGTCCAAAGTTTCGCGGAAAAGTTTGACCCATCCGCCGAGAACCATAAAAAACCGCTTCGCTGGTTCTTCGTGTACGAACAGAATTTGGCCTTTTTCAACGGATATGATGTTGGATTGCGCCACAAATTGGGTCAGAGATGTTGGCTCGCAATTCTCAAAAACAGGCGATTTTTCTAGGATCTTTAAAATTGCTTCAGATTCGCCCATTTTGTTGACCATCCATCTTCAAAAAATGTTTATTTTTAATCTCTATGTATATGTTCGTGAATTTGACATTAGTCAAGGAAGTGTTACGAGGGACAAGACATTATATGCGCGTAAAATCTCCGATTTCCAGAAAATCATCAGGAAAAGGGGGCGCGAGGATCATTTTGACAGACATAATGCAAAGCATGGGCAATTGTTTACAAGGGGTTAGTCAGGGGTTGAACCTGTCTCACGGTCTTGCGGCGAGCCTGTTTGTTGCAGGGTTAGTCAGTGGCTTTACCCATTGCATGGCGATGTGCGGACCTTTTGTCATTTCCCAAACCGGAAAAGTTGAAAAATTAAGAGACGTGGCGTTATTACCATATCATTTTGGACGATTGACGACATACACGCTTATGGCGGCACTTTTATATAGTGTCCTGAATCTGGTATTTTTATTTATGCCGATACGCTCTTTTATCATTGCGCCGATCTTGCTGACTGCGGCGTTGATTTTTCTGATCAATGCCTTTCCGCAAATCGCAAAATATTTTTCATGGGCGACCACTTTTAAAATCAGTTTGCCGTATCGGTATGTCAGTGGGTTATTTAGTCAATTATCACAAGACCCAACAACGGTCAAAAAATTTATGATGGGTCTGATTTTGGGTTTCATGCCATGCGGCATGGTGACCTCTGCTTTGATGGCTTCTGCGACGGCTCCCGATGTGATGGGAGCCGCATTTGCGATGATGGCATTTGGCGCGGGAACTATTCCCGCATTGATGGTGACTGGCTTTGCAGGCAAAGCACTGCAACTCAAATACCCGATGGTGATGCCCCGATTGACCAAGGCGATGATGGTCTGGAGCAGCGCGTGGCTGATGATCATGGCCGGAATAATTTTGACTTAGACTTAACCGAGGACGAAAAATGACAACAAACACGATAGAAAAACCAGATTACAATTTTGACATTGTCAAACTGTTTACGCTCGCCACTTGTTTTTGGGGTGTGGTCGGAATGCTCGGAGGGGTTCTGATTGCCCTTCAACTGGCATTCCCTGCGCTCAACTTTGAGCCTTACCTGAATTTTGGTCGTTTGCGCCCGTTGCATACGTCAGGCGTGGTTTTTGCCTTTGGTGGAAATGCGTTATTTGCCACCAGTTATTACATTGTTCAACGTACCTGTCAGGTTCGTTTATGGTGCGATAAGCTGGCAAGCTTTACCTTCTGGGGGTATCAGTCCTTTATCGTGATGGCCGCGCTGGGCTATGTTCTTGGGGTCACTCAAGGAAAAGAATATGCAGAGCCTGAATGGTATGCCGATCTTTGGCTCACTGTTGTTTGGGTGTCTTATTTATTGGTCTTCTTGGGTACAGTGATTAAACGGAAAGAGCCGCATTTATATGTTGCCAACTGGTTCTTCCTTGCTTTTATTATTACCGTTGCTGTTCTTCACCTTGGAAATAACCTGTCGATCCCTGTCGAACTGTTCGGAGCAAAGAGCTATTCCGTTCCTGCGGGTGTTCAAAGTGCCATGATCCAATGGTGGTATGGACACAATGCGGTTGGTTTCTTCCTGACCGCCGGTTTCTTGGGTATGATGTATTACTTCGTGCCAAAACGTGCCGAGCGTCCTGTTTACTCATACCGCTTGTCTATCGTTCACTTCTGGTCATTGATTTTCATCTATATCTGGGCGGGCCCCCACCATTTGCACTACACAGCTCTTCCAGGCTGGGCGCAGACATTGGGTATGACCTTCTCGATCATGTTGTGGATGCCAAGCTGGGGCGGGATGATCAATGGTGTCATGACACTCTCGGGCGCATGGCATAAACTCCGCAAAGACCCTGTGCTTCAATTCTTGATCGTGTCACTTGCGTTCTATGGAATGAGCACATTCGAAGGGCCTTTGATGTCTATCCGTGCTGTGAACTCTCTTTCACACTACACAGACTGGACAGTTGGTCACGTTCACTCCGGTGCTTTGGGATGGGTTGGGTTTATCACCTTTGGTTGCCTCTATTACCTCGTCCCGAAACTCTGGAATCGTTCAGAAGTTTATTCTTTGAAACTCGTTAGCCTTCACCTCTGGGTTGCTACATTCGGTATTGTTCTCTATATCGCCGCAATGTGGGTATCCGGTATTATGCAAGGTCTGATGTGGCGTTCATATAATGACATGGGCTTCCTCAACTATTCATTCGTTGAGACAGTCGTGGCGATGCACCCATTCTATATCATCCGTTCTTTGGGTGGTCTGATGTACCTCTCTGGAACATTGATCATGTGTTACAACTTCTACCGCACCATCAAAGGCGATGTTGCAGCAGGTGAAGTTGATAAAGATGGTCAACCTCGTATCGCCGTAAATACTGGCCGCACACCACAATTTCAGCCAGCAGAATAATTAAGGAGTTTATAATGAATTTAAAAAGTCACGCATTTTTAGAGAAAAATTCCATTGTTCTCTTGCTCATGATTATCGTTGTCGTTCTGATCGGAGGGATTATCGAGATTATTCCTCTGTTCAGACAGGAAACAGTGATCGAACCTGTAGAAGGGATGCGCCCTTATACACCGCTCGAGCTGGCTGGTTTCAACATCTATATCCGCGAAGGATGTTATAACTGTCACTCGCAACAAATTCGTCCTTTGCGCGATGAAGTTGCCCGTTACGGTCACTACTCCCTCGCCGCGGAAAGCATGTATGACCACCCATTCCAATGGGGATCAAAACGCACTGGCCCTGATCTGGCTCGCGTTGGTGGTAAATATTCCGACGCATGGCATGTGGCTCACTTAACCGCGCCAAGATCAGTTGTACCTGAATCGATCATGCCGACTTATGCATTTCTCAAACATAATGCAGCAAAAATCGAAGATCTGGATAAGCATCTTAAAGCACTCCGTCTTGTCGGTGTACCTTACACAGATGACATGATTGCCAATGCGGTGAATGATGCAACCATTCAGGCAACGGGTGATCCATCAACAGATGCTTCAGGTTTGTTAGGTCGTTATGGTTCTAAAACCATTGCTCGTGATTTTGATGGTCAGGCGAATGTTGTCTCTGAAATGGATGCCTTGATTGCCTATCTGCAAGTTCTTGGAACAATGGTTGATTTCAAAGCGACCAAAGAGGTTGAAGCGGAGGCCATGAAAAAATGAAAGAAATATTTGCAAGCGCAGAAGTTGGTTTGATTGGCCTCGCTATTTTTATAACCCTGTTTTCAGTTGTTCTGTTCTGGGTTTTAAAACCAGGTGCCAAGGAGCATTTCAAAAAATTCGGTGAAATACCATTAAAGGACGAATAACATGACAGACGATCACAAAAAAGTTGAAAAAGATGAAATCTCAGGTGTCGATACAACCGGACATGAATGGGATGGTTTGAAAGAATTGAATAACCCTCTGCCACGTTGGTGGGTATGGGTGTTCGTTGCTTGCTGTGTTTGGGCAGCGTGGTATTGGGTCGTTTATCCAGCTTGGCCAACACTCGCAGGGGCAACAAAAGGCTCGTCAGGCTATACGCAATATGATGAACTGAAGGAAAATCAGGCTGAAATTATTGAGCGTCAGAAAGCCTATCTCGATAAATTCAATGAATCTTCGTTTGAAGAAGTTATGAAAGATCCTGAACTTTATTCATTCGCGGTTGCGGGTGGTAGTGCAGCATTTAAAGATAACTGTGCGACATGCCATGGTACAGGCGCCGAAGGTAGTAAAGGTTTTCCAAACCTGAATGATGATGATTGGTTATGGGGTGGTAAAGTCGGTGATATTTACCAAACCATTTCCTATGGTATCCGTTCCGGTCATGACGAAGCCCGCACGTCCCAAATGCCATCTTTTGGTAAAGATGCGATCTTGAAAAAAGAAGAAATCGATTCAGTTGTTGATTATGTTCTGGGTTTATCAGAAGGTAAGAGCAATGACAAAATGCCGGGATATGCGATTTTCCAATCTAATTGCGCGGCTTGCCATGGTGAAGATGCCAAGGGTGGACGTGATTTCGGTGCGCCTAACCTCACTGACTCTATCTGGCTGTATGGTGCTACAAAAGAAGACATCACCAGTTCTGTCTATAATGCTCACGCAGGTGTAATGCCAGCTTGGCAGTCTCGCTTGGGCGATAGCACAGTGCGTCAATTGGCGATTTATGTGCACCAATTGGGTGGCGGTGAAAAAGACGTTCCAAAAGCCGTGGTTGAGACAGATCCGGTTATCGTTGAGACTGCTCCAAAAGCGGAATAGTAAAAAATGTAAGTTAAAGGGTGTAATCAATGGGATGCGGCTCGAAAGATGGTCAATGTAAAAATGGTTCTTGTAGTACAGCTGTGCCCGATGATGACCTCCAACTTTTTAAGAAACAGGAAATAATTTATCCGAAGAAGGTCAAGGGGAAATTTCGTACCATTAAATGGGTGACGATGATTGTCTGCTTGGCCTTTTATTATTTGGCACCTTTTATTCGCTGGGATCGGGGGCCAAATGCCCCCGATCAGGCCATTATGATTGACCTGAATAAAGGTCGTGCCTATTGGTTCTGGTTCGAAATCTGGCCTCAGGAAGTTTATATCCTGACAGGTATATTGATTATTGCGGCGATTGCCTTGTTTTTTGTTACCAGTCTGTTCGGGCGTGTGTGGTGTGGGTTCCTTTGCTTCCAAACAGTTTGGACGGACTTGTTCGTATGGGTTGAACGGATCATTCAAGGTGATAGTTTTCAACGCAGAAAATTGCATGAAGGCCCATGGACGTTCGAGAAATTCTTCAAACTTTTAGCAACTCATTTATCGTGGCTTGCCATCTCGTGGGTGACTGCAGGGTCATTCGTTTTATATTTTACTGATGCGCCGACATTGGTGAAGAGTTTTTTCGAATTCAATGTATCTTCAACCGTTCTGGCCTTTATCATTGGGTTGACATCATCCACTTATCTTCTCGCGGGGTTTGCGCGCGAACAGGTTTGTACGTATATGTGTCCCTATGCGCGTTTCCAATCGGCGATGTTTGATAAAGACACCTTGATTATCAGCTATGATCAAAAACGTGGTGAGCCACGCGGTAAGCATAAAAAAGGTGCGGATTGGACAGGATTAGGTGACTGTGTGGATTGTACCGCCTGCGTACAAGTCTGCCCCACTGGGATTGATATTCGTGATGGCTTACAAATGGAATGTATTGCCTGCGGTCTTTGTATTGATGCCTGTGATGAGGTGATGGATAAGGTCGGACTTCCACGCGGCCTTATTGCCTATCACACCGAGCGCTATTTTGATGAGCGGACACATGAGAAAACCGAGAAAATCAGATTTATTCGTCCGCGCACGATTTATTATGCGGTTATTTTGACGGTCGTTGTGTCTGTCATGTTATATGCCCTGATTGCAAGGTCACAACTGGAACTTGCGGTGTTGCATGACCGGAACCCGCTTTTTGTTACCCTCTCGAACGGAGATATTCGCAACGGATATGAAATCAAGATTTTGAATAAAACACATGAACACCGCCATTATACCCTGAAGGTTGAGGGGATTGATAATGCGACCATCAAAGTCAATGCCGCGGGGAATGTGTCCACAGACCAGATTTATGTCGAGGCCGATAGTGTCGGGCAGTATAAAGTGTTCGTCGAATCTAAAATCAAACCCCAAGAACCATTTGATATAGAATTTTATCTGATTGATAATGAAACAGGTCAAAAAGTAGAACATGAAACAATGTTTATTACCCAGAGGAGCACAGAATGAGTGATTCTACCAATATTGAAAATCCTCAACCAAAGGATGGAAAACGCATTTTGTTGGCTTTCCTGTCCTTTTTTATTGTTTTTGCTTCAGTGGATGCCTTTTTTGTTTATAAAGCTATATCAACGTTACCGGGCGTTGTCTCAGAGAACGCCTATGAAATCGGCTTGAATTATAATAAAATTATAGCTGAAGCCAAAAAACGAGAATTAGAAAAAAATGAGCACAGCCACAGCACACATACAGCCCCAAAATCTGAATCAAAATGATGTCCAGAACGATGATTATCGTTCTTTAGTTAAAGATAATGAGAAAGGGCAACATTCCCTTTCTTTGCTGGTCGGTGGTGTGCATTGTGCGATGTGTATTCAGAAAATTGAATCGTGCCTTGTTCAGCAACCAAAAGTTTCCGAAGCACGGTTGAATTTTTCAACAGGTCGTTTGAATATTGTCTGGAACGGTGCAACCGAACAGGCCAATGATTTCGTCTCGAATGTCCGTTCGCTCGGCTATACTGTTACCCCCTATAACCCCGATGCCGAAAAAAATTCGATGGAAAATGAAAATCGTTTTCTGTTGATGTGCCTTGGCGTATCGGGTTTTGCGATGGGGAATATTATGTTGCTCTCTGTCGGGTTGTGGACAACAACAGCTGAGACGATGGGGTATGCAACGCGTGAGTTACTTCATGCAATCTCCGGCCTGATCGCCATCCCTGCGGTCATATTTGCGGGGCGACCATTTTTCAATTCGGCTTTGGCGGTTCTTCGTAAAGGCCAGACAAATATGGATGTCCCCATTTCACTCGGGCTAATTCTTGCTTGTGCGATGAGTGTGTTCGAGACTATTCGCGGGGCGGAGCATACCTATTTTGATTCTGCCGTCATGTTGATGTTCTTCCTGCTTATCGGGCGTTACATGGATTTCCGCGCCCGCAAAAGTGCAAGAAGTGCCGCAAGTGATTTGATTCAATCTCTCTCAGGGTTCGCAACCATTGTCGAGAACGGTAAACCTCGCCGCATTCTGATCCGCGACCTGCGCGAAGGCATGCAGATTTTAGTGAGTGCGGGGGAGAGCTTCCCTGCTGACAGTGTGATTGAGGCGGGTGAAAGTACAATTGATACCTCACTCATCACGGGTGAGACTTTGCCGCGCGCGGTGCATGTGGGTGATGTTGTCTATGCGGGAACGATCAACCAATCTGCTCCGCTGACCCTGCGTGTGTCGAAGGCTGCAGAAGATTCTTTACTGGCGGATGTTGTGCGCCTCATGGAAAAAGCCGAGCAGGGGCAAGCCAAATATGTGCGTCTCGCTGATCGGGTCTCAAAACTTTATACGCCTGTTGTGCATATTCTTGCGTTGTCTGCTTTTATTTTATGGTGGGGATTCCTCGGCGCAGCATGGCAGGACGCGTTGATGATTGCGGTTACTGTCCTGATTGTGACCTGCCCATGCGCGTTGGGATTGGCGGTGCCGGTGGTGCAGGTTCTGGCGTCCGGCGTGTTGATGAAACGGGGTGTTCTTGTGAAGTCAGGTGATGCTCTCGAACGTCTCGCGGTTATTGATACCATCCTCTTTGATAAGACAGGAACGTTGACAGTCGGTAAGCCACAATTGATCAATGACGTGATACCAGAAAATTTACAATTGGCGGCATCACTTGCCACACATAGTAAACATCCTTTATCTGTTGCTCTTGCAAATGCTTATCAGGGCGAACTCCTCACCCTGAGCGATGTCAAAGAAGTGTCGGGCAAAGGACTTGAAGCGCAATATCAAGGGCAGCCAGTAAAACTGGGCAGTCGTTCATGGATCGGTGTTGAAAATGCGAGCCAGTCGAATGATTTGGAAATCTGGCTATCGGTCGGTGGTCAATCCCCTGTACCGTTCCATTTCAAAGACCAGTTGAAACAAGATGCCAGAGAGACCGTCTCCCAACTTCAAAATCATGGGTTAAATGTAACCTTGTTATCGGGTGATAGACAAAATGTTGCAGATGTCATTGCAAGAGAGGTTGGTATTACCTCCGTCTTTGCAGAGCAAACGCCGATTGATAAATATAACCAACTCGAGCAAATAAAATCCGCAGGCCATAAAGTTTTGATGGTGGGCGACGGTTTGAATGATGCGCCTGTGCTGGCTGCTGCCGATGTATCAATGGCACCCGGAACTGCCATTGATATGGCGCAGAATGCAGCGGATATTGTGTTTATGGGTGATAAACTCTCTCCTGTCTCCTATACCCATCAGATTGCGAAATTAACGCAAATTCTGGTCAAACAGAATTTTGCGATTTCTATTATCTATAATTTTATTGCCGTTCCTGCGGCTTTTTGCGGGATCATCACCCCGATGCTCGCGGCCTTGGCGATGTCCGGATCATCGCTGATTGTCATTGCAAATTCCTTCCGTCTACGGAGATATAAATGAGTATTATGATTTACCTAATTCCAATCGCTCTCGTTCTTGGTTGTGTAGGGCTGGGGGCGTTTATCTGGAGCATGAAATCCAGCCAGTATGACGATATGGACGGAGCGGCAAACCGCATACTGCTGGATGATGATGTGACAAAATAGTCACCATTTATTGCGATTTTTTCCTTTTAGTTTTAAATTGATTTTTGTCAAGTCGCACCTTGCGGACGGCTGATAATTTCCTTCACAGAATGATGAATCACCATCTAAAAGGACGTATCAACATGAAAAAATCATTATTACTGACCGCTTTACTTTCCACTGTTGCCTTGACTGGCTTCGCATCTGCTTCACATGCAGCTGATTACAAAGATTGGATGGACAAAGAACGTTTCCAAGTTCGTGGCCGTATGATCGGTGTTCTCGCCAAAGGTGAAGGTACAGTCGGCGGAACAACCATGAAAACAGGCGTTGATAACGCATATGTGCCAGAGGTTGACCTGACTTATTACTTCACCAAAAATATTTCTGCTGAATTGATTGCGGCAACTTCCAAACATACTGTGAGTGCAGACACATCGAAACTTGGTGATGTATGGGCTTTGCCACCTACATTGACCGTTCAATACCACTTCACTCCTGATAGCCAATTCAGCCCATATGTTGGTGCTGGTTTGAACTATTCATGGTTCTATGGCGAAAAAGAAGCTGCACCATTCACAAAATTGGGTGTTGATGGCGGACTTGGTTATGCTGTTCAGGCTGGTTTCGACTACTGGATCAACAAAAACTGGGGTATCAACGTTGATGTGAAATATATTGACCTGAATGTTGATGTATCTGTCAATAACGGCGCACTTCATGCAAATGATGTTGAGCTGAACCCATTCGTTGTGGGTACTGGTGTATCATACCGTTTCTAGTCGTTCAGAAAAAACTAAAATAGAAAAGCCCGATGAAAATCGGGCTTTTTCTATATGGCTTTTGCGTGGCGTGGCATATCAGACGCCTTGGCCATATAAGCGTCAAAGACAGAGCAAACAACCCTGACCAATTGACGTGTTAAAGGGTTGATATGAAGGGTGCGTTCCTTGGTGATAGAGATAAATTTATCTTCCACAAATCTTTGCAGTTCATTCAATTCAGCATCCAGATAATTCTCAGGGTATCCATGGGAGACGCACATATCGGCAATATCGACTGTGAAATCGCACATGAGACGTTCGATAATATCGCCGCGCAATTTGTCTTCGTTTGATAGCGGGCAGAATTTCTGTGCGGCGAAATGCCCGCCCAGAATTGCGTCTTTATAATGCGGCATGGCCACCGCATTCTGGACATATCCGTCTGCAAATTTCCCGATAGACGACGCACCGATCCCGATCAGGGCATCTGTGGATTCGGTTGTATAGCCTTGGAAATTGCGGTGCAATTGACCGTTACGGAGGGCAATCGTCATCGGGTCATCTTTCTTGGCGAAATGGTCGATCCCGATGGCTACATAGCCAGATTCCTGTAATTTACGTGCGCCTGTTTCAAACAAATCATACCGTGCGTGGTTGTCGGGCAGGGCGGTTTCATCGATCAGGCGCATATGTTTTTTCATCCATGGCACATGCGCATATCCGAATAACGAAATACGGTCGGGGTCTAACGACAATGCTTTGTCGATTGTTTGTTCCATATTCTCGACTGTTTGGTGGGGCAGGCCATAGAGCAAATCAAAATTGAATTTATGAATGCCATGGGCGCGGAATAAGGTGACGGCTTTCTGGCTTAATTCGAACGGTTGGACTCTGTTCACTGCCTCTAACACCTTGTCATCAAAATCCTGTACGCCAAGACTGATGCGGTTGACGCCGGATGCGGCATAGGCGGCGGCGCGTCCTTCGGTTACGCCGCGCGGGTCGATTTCAATGGCGATGTCGGGGGATGCCCCGATATGGAGTTTTGATCCGATCCTGTCCATAATTTTTTCAAAATCACAGGCGCGGAGAAGGCCGGGTGATCCGCCGCCGAAATGGATATTCTGTATGGAATGGGATGCAGGGATCACATCCGCCAGCATATCAATTTCACGGAGCATTAAATGCGCGTAATCTTCAACGGGTGAATAACGCTCGGTAATTTTGGTATGGCATCCGCAGTACCAACACATTTTGGAACAGAACGGCACATGGAGGTAGAGCGATAAATTGGCGCCATCAGGCAGAGACGTCAAAAGTTGGCGATATTTTCCGTCCCCTTCAATTGCTTTGAAATGGGGGGCGGTGGGGTAACTTGTATAACGGGGAACAAGTCGGTCATAGGTCAGTATTTTATCGCGAATGCCATTGGTCATATCGCAACGTCGCAGA
Organism: Alphaproteobacteria bacterium RIFCSPHIGHO2_02_FULL_46_13; assembly: GCA_001767915.1. Classification (GTDB taxonomy): domain Bacteria; phylum Pseudomonadota; class Alphaproteobacteria; order Micavibrionales; family Micavibrionaceae; genus UBA1573. The sequence continues at coordinate 39,938 of MEMI01000050.1, forward strand.
AATTCTGTCCATCAGCCTTGATTATTGTCAAATATCCTTGGGCTTATCGATATATTTGCTCGCCAGCATGGCCATGGCCGCCGCATAGAACAGGCAGGCCACCCACATCCCTTGCCACATTCCAAAAGCCGTTGAGGCCGCCAGAAAAGAGGTCATAAAGGTCGGCAGTAATATCTTTTGTTGGGCAATCGTAAATCGGGTCTGGATGAGGGTCAGCAGGTGATACACAAACCCCATGGCAAGCAAGATGCCTAAGAGTCCAAATTCAATCCAGATTTGTAGCATAAAGTTATGCGGATGAAGGACAAGGTTGGTTCCATTAAACAGGTAGTGACAATCAAAATCGGTAATCGCGCGCGTGACATTAACCCCGTATCCCGTGAGGGAATTTTCCATGACGTAGCGGGAGACATAGTCCCATATTTCAAGCCGCGGCCCCACATTCGCATCATAGAGAATACGAATATCCTGAACGCCCGATGTAATATGTTGGAACGCCAACATCACAATAAACGGGATCAAAAACATAAGAGATACAATAGATATTTTCATCAATATCCATGCGGCTTTATATTTGTAGGGGAAGAGGAAGATGGTTGCAAACCCAACCAGAAACATTAACTGCGCCGACTGGGATTCGCACATAAACAAGGCGATGGCCAGCGGAATTGCAATGATCAGCGGGGCGGCGATATGATTTAATTTTTCCCTTAAAATCGCCATTGCTCCGGAACTACAGATGACCAGTAAGATCGCGCCCCTGTTATATTCGAATGTATTCGGCACAACGTCCATAGGGCGACCATGGGTCAGGTTAAAGATAAGTCCGCCCCATACGATCTCTAAAATCATCACTGCCGCACCGATGGTCACCGCAAAGGCGTAATAATGGAGATAGGGGGTAATGTGGTCCCTGCGCAGACTTTCCGCAAGGCTCACAAGTAACAGAAGGGGCGGGAGCAACAGGGAAAAAGTTTTCACCTGATGAAAACTTGTATCAAAATGTGTCGCCCAGATCAGGCTAATGGCAGACAGGCCAAAAATCGTGCCGCATAGAATAGCCGCATTCTTTGACAGGCTTACATCGATTTTCAGGGCGTATTTATAAAGGGCGTAAAACACAACCCCGATGACACCCGGATAAACCGCCAAGGCCTTTGGTACATCAATATTGATAACGGGAACAATCGCCAGAAAAATGCACAAAAGAAACGAAATGCGTTGGGTTGAAACCATGATATACCTGACCTTTAATCTGTCAGCACCATGCCATTTTGAAACTATCAGTTCAATCGGTAATCGATTGTTTGATGAGGGCGCAAAAAGATATTGCAATATGTATCAATTATTGATACTATGGAAGTATATTCGGGATGTTTAAAACCCCTCAACCTCTTTCTATCCCACCCCCCTCGGGTTATAAAGATGATGTTTTTGACGCCTGAAAACCTTTCTAAGGTATTAATTTCTATGACTTTTCCCCCGCATTCTGCGGAAAAAACCCATATTGGGTAAAATTTTATTCAAAATCGATTTATTATTTACATATTAGAAAGCATCCCTGCACTATGATGAGGGTGTCTAATCCAGACCTGCTTTTTATGGTCGTTCGGGTTGGGGCCTTAACTAAAATCTATTCTGAGGGGGATAGAAAGTGTCAGATGAATTCGAAGACATTTCTGTTGCGGAAACAGAACCGATGGAGATTGCGAGCGTAGAGCCAGCAATGACCTCTGCGGTTGCTGAAGCCCTGCCAGCCGAAGTCGAGGCCACACAGATCAACCTTGATCCTGCGGACGAGGCTCTTAAAAATAATTCACAACAAGCCTATACAGAGACCTATGCTCCAGACCGATTGAATGAAGGGGCAACCCCGATCACTGCATCGGCAATTGCGGCGAGAGAAGAAGAAAAAGAAGCAAAGCGTAACGAAGCTTTCGAACACCACCAAGCTCAACTCAAACAAGTCGAAGCCCGCAACGAATTCCTGAACAAAGACCATGATTTCGGCGGCATGAAAATGTCGGGTGCTGATTTGGAAAAATTGATGAACTTCATCAGTAATCCTCAGATGCAGGATAAATTGCGTGAACGTCTCGGCAAATCTGGAATGCCCAAAGAAAAAATCGACAAGGGCATGAAAGAGTTAAATGAATACATCGAACTCAAGAAAAAAGAACAAGAAGGTAAGTTAAGCGAAGAAGATCAACGCCGTTTGAGAGAGATTAATAAGTCTGAGGAGTTTAAGGCAACTTCTCAAGCATTGGCAGAACAAGCAAAAGACTATGGCATTGAATTGAGTGGTAATAAAAATGAAGCTGCCATCGCGGCTGTAAACACTCAAGATCAGAGCATTAGCGTTGCTGCAAGAATAGATAAGATTAAAACTAATAATAATAACTTAGCTTCATCAGTGGCGAGTAATGAAAAAGGCTTTGAAGGTTATGATAGGTCGCAGTCAGCTTACGATCATTTCTCAAGTGCCCCACATTTAGCGGATGAATTTGCATCTAAAGTTGCAGTATCTAAACCTGCTTCAGCCGCTAATGATTTTAGCACAGGACTCAATAGTACAACGCCTACAGCGGTTGTGGCTCAAGTTAAGCCTAAAGCGATAGATGTTTCTTTTGGATAAAATTATTTAAGATCTAGTCTTCTAGCATCTAATCCAGCAACACGTTGATCTATTTTATTTGATGAAAGTTGTTCCATCACAACTTTCATCTTATCGCTATAATCAAAGTTTTCAAATACTGCTAAGTTGGCAGCCTGTCCGCCTTGAGCGTTAGCACCAATAAGGGATCCTTTATGGTTGGATGAATTAGGATTAAAGTGAACGGCATACAGAGAGCCACCCTGAGCCATACCCATAAATGCTACTTTTGAGCCCAGCTTATGAGCGTTGGTAAGGGCAATACCCAACTCGCCCTTATTTAAAACAGCAGGAACTTTATCAAGTTTACTAACATCTAGAAACACAGCGTTGACAAGCGGCTCAAAGCAAAAACCATTAGATGTGTCTCTCCCAGCTTTATTGGCGGCTGAATCAATTATATAGCCTTCTTTACCACTAAAATTATTGGAGATTGTAAAGGTAACCTCTCTACGTTGATTGCCCTGAACAATCTTATCTCCGGACCCGACAATCATTTGTCCACGAGCGCTCATAATGGTTTTTAACTTATCCCAAGCGGTTAAGGCAGGCTGCCCAGGGGTCGTTTCAACGCAGGCGGCTGCTAATGGTCGTGAGAGATCAGTTGCTGACGGTTCAATCACTGGTAATTTGTTTTGTGCACTTGCGGCTCCAGCGGCTACAGCAAAAACCAATGGCACAGCATATGTCGCCTTGGATAGTGATTGTGCGAGAGACATGTTAGACCCCTTTAAATCTTAATGAATAGTCAAGAATATACGCCTTTTTGGGGGGATTTGCAAAGATTCATTACGGGGCGTATCGAAATTGATTTTTATAGTGGTTTTGGTTGGTTTTTTTATAAGTTATGTGCTTTTGGTATGGCTGATGACTGTTTTTATAGCCTTTATAAAAAGCGGGAACGAACTGAGAAGGATTTTAACCACGAAGGTCTCGAAGTTGAAGAGAAGTTACGCGAAGTTTTTATTTTTTTCTTCGTGCTTACTTCACTGACTTCGTGACCTTCGTGGTTAAAAAATCTTGTCGTGTGATGTGGCCAGTTGCCCCCTCACCCAGCTCCGCCTAATTCGTTTCACTCATAAGGCTTCGCAACCCTCTCCCCGAAGGGGCGAGGGGGTACAGGAGGGGATTAATAGACACCAAGGGCTTTATAAATGGCGATGAGGCTCAAGGAATTAGCGGCTTCGGCGCTCACGACTTCGGCGTTGGCGTTGTTCAGGGTGCGTTGGGCGTCCAGAACGTCGAGGAAAGAAATCTCGCCCTCTTTATAAAGCTGTTGCGAGAGGGTGAGGGAGTTTTCGGCGTTGGCGGAGGCTTGGCGCAGTGTGACCAGACGGTCATTGATATGGGATGTATCGGTCAATGCGGTTTCGACATCGGTGACGGCACTGATGACTGTTTTACGCCATTGCTCGTAAGCCTCAGTCTCACGCGCTCTCGCGGCATCGATCCCGCCCTGGATGCGTCCGAAGTCGAGGAGGGAGACAGCCGCATGCGCCGTTGCCGACCAGACTTTGGTCGGGTCAATCAACACCGCATCCGCCACACCAAAAAATCCGCCGAGAGTAATAGTTGGAAATATATTGGCGATTTCGGCCTTGGTCAGAGAAGTTTGCGATTGCAGATTATATTCTGCGGCCTGCACATCGGGGCGCAGCGCGATAATCTGCGCGGGGGTGAGCAGCACAGGTTTAATATCCGCAATCACCGCAGATTCAGAATTGAGGAGGAGGGGCGCCATCACCTCCGGCATCTCGCCCGTCAACACACTTAATCTTAACCGTGCGTTATCGGCCTGACGTTGGAATTCGGGGATGGCGGATTTGGTGGTGTTCACCAGACCTTCGGCACGTTCCAGATCAAGCTGGGTGGCCTCACCCAGATCTTTTTGCTGGCGGACGAGGTCGAGGGTTTTTTGTTGGGAGTCCAAATTCTTCTCGGCAATCACCACTTGTTTTTGCGCCGCGCGGAATTCGATATAATTTCGGGCGACTTCGGCAACGAGGGTCAGGCTGACATTTTGATATTCTGCTTCGCGCGCTTTGAAACTGGAATCAGATGCGTTGGATGAATTGCGGTTACGTCCGAAAATATCCAGTTCATAGGATGCATCAAAACCAGCGTCATAAAAATCTCCGGTGTTGAAATTGGACTGGGCATTTTTTTGACGCCCGCCATTTGCGGACAGGCCGATTTGCGGGAAGAGCGCAGAGGTCGCTGATTTACGAAGGCCACGGGCTTCTAACACACGGGCTTCGGCAATTTTGCGGTCGGGACTTCCGCGCAGGGCATGGTCAACCAGTTGGTTGAGTGCATTGTCATTAAAATTTTTCCACCAGCCATGAAGTGTTGCTGGGTCGGCTTTTTCAACCGTATTTTGTGATGTCCACTCCGCTGGGGCGGGGACGGGCGCGCGGTCAGGAGATGTAAATAAACATCCCGATAGAACCAATGATGATGCAGAGAGGAGTAAAAATTTTTTCATGGTTTAAACCTTTTCTACTGGCTTTGATGAAATTGCAACGGCCAGTTTGCGTAAGAGAACATAGAAAACAGGTGTCAGGAAAATCCCGAAGAAGGTCACGCCCAACATGCCAGAGAACACGGCGATCCCGATGGCATGACGCATTTCCGCACCCGCACCTTGTGATATAACCAACGGCACAACCCCCATGATGAATGCAAAGGATGTCATCAAAATCGGGCGCAGACGCAGGCGGCAGGATTCAATTGCGGCCTCGACAATCGAACGTCCCTGATGTTCCAATTCGCGGGCGAATTCGACAATCAGAATCGCGTTCTTACAGGCTAGACCCGCCAGAACAAACAAACTGATCTGGGTGAAGATATTATTATCACCCCCTACGAAATGCACACCGATCAAGGCAGACATAATCGACATCGGCACGATCATAATGACCGCGAGCGGTAGGGTCAGGCTTTCATATTGAGCCGCCAGAACCATGAACACCAGCAGAATACAAATCGGGAAGACCAGCATGGTTGTATTGCCCGCCAAGATTTGCTGATAGGTCAATTCCGTCCATTCGAAAGTCATGCCGGGTGGCAAGGTTTCTTTGAGGATTTTGGTGATCGCCTGTTGTGCTTCACCACTGGAATATCCTATTCCTGCATCACCGTTCAAATCCGCACTGCGGTACGCATTATAACGGGATGCTGTTTCGGGGCCGAAGGATTCTTTGACGCTAACGACACTTCCAAGCGGGATCATCTGGCCTTCGGCATTGCGGACTTGAAGACGTGTAATGTCTTCTGGTTTCGCACGGAATTCTTTATCCGCTTGGGCAACAACCTGATAGGTGCGTCCGAACTGGTTAAAGTCATTCACATACATTGACCCGAGATAAGTCTGCATCGTGTCAAAAACTTCATTCACCGAGACGCCCATTTGCTGAACCTTGGTACGGTCGAGATCAACAAAGAGTTGCGGCACGTTGACATTATAGCTGGAGAACACGCCTGAGAGGGCAGGGTCTTGCCATGCTTTTCCTTGAACGGCTTTCATGACGTTATCAAGGACTTGGTAACCTTGGTCGGTTCTGTCTTCGACTTGCAATTTAAAGCCGCCGATTGTGCCGAGACCTTGGACAGGTGGTGGCGGGAAAATCGCGATAAAGGCATCAGGCAACGCCGCAAATTTTTGTTGCAGACTTCCCGCAATCGCAAAACCGCTCAAGTTCGGTGTGGTGCGTTCATCGAATGGTTTTAAGGTGACGAACACAATCCCCGCACTCGCGCTATTCACAAAGCCGTTGATGGATAGACCAGGGAAGGCAACTGCACTCGCAACGCCAGGTTCTTTCATGGCAATATCAGACATTTCTCGGATCACTTTTTCGGATCTTTCGAGTGTCGCCCCTTGTGGTAATTGGGCAAAACCGACCAGATATTGTTTGTCTTGGGCGGGAACAAAACCCGGTGGAACGATACGGAAGCTATAGGCCGTTAAAAGAAGTAAGCCAACATAGACAGCCATCATAATTGTCTTCCTTGCCAATGATTTTTTAACACCGCTTCCATAGAGGCTGGAGCTTTTGTGGAAGAATTTGTTGAATCCGCGGAAGAACCAACCGAATGCAAAATCCATTCCCTTGGTCAATTGGTCTTTTGGTGAATCATGCCCTTTCAAAAGCAAGGCCGCCATTGCAGGGCTGAGGGTCAGGGAATTGATCATCGAGATGATGGTTGCAATTGCAATCGTCACCGCGAATTGTTTATAGAATTGCCCTGTTAAACCACTGATAAACGCAATCGGAATAAAGACGCCTGTTAGAACAAGTCCGGTGGCAACAATCGGGCCAGTCACTTCTTTCATGGCGCGGATGGTTGCTTCGCGAGGGCTTAACCCTTCTTCGATATTGCGTTCGACGTTTTCAACAACGACAATCGCATCATCCACCACAATCCCGATTGCCAAGATCAGACCAAACAGCGAGAGGACGTTGATTGAAAAGCCAAAGAGATGCATGAACGCAAATGTTCCGACAATCGACACAGGTACAGCCAGCAATGGAATAATCGACGCACGCCATGTTTGCAGGAAGATAATCACCACCAGAACAACCAGAAGGACAGCTTCGAATAATGTATGAACAACGGATTCAATGGAATCGCGCACGAAAACCGTCGGGTCATAGACGATGGAATAATCGACATCATCAGGGAAGCTTTTCTTCAGTTCTTCCATCGTTTTACGCACATCCGTGGAAATTTGAAGCGCGTTAGAACCCGGTGCCGCGAAAATAGGAATCGCAACCGCATCCTTATTATCCAGCAGTGAGCGTAGACCATATTGTTGTGCGGATAATTCAACGCGCGCAACGTCTTTAAGACGGGTAATTGCACCCGACGGGTCACGTTTAATAATGACTTGTTCGAATTCTTCGATAGATTGCAGGCGACCATGGGCATTGATCGGCATTTGAAGTTGCACGCCTTTATCATACGGAGGGCCACCGATAACGCCAGCCGCCACTTGAATATTCTGACCACGGATGGCAGAGACAACTTCGGTTGCATTCATGTTGAGTTCGGCAATTTTGTCGGGGTTCAACCAGATCCGCATTGCATAATCACCCGACCCGAACAGACTGACTTGTCCAACACCCTGAATACGATTTAAAGAATCTTTGACGTTGAGGTTGGCATAGTTACGAAGATAGAGCATATCGTAACGACCTTCCGGCGATTTCAAGTGGACAACCATGGTCAGGTCAGGGGAGCTTTTGGTGGTTGTCACCCCCAATTGACGAGTGATTTCCGGAAGGCGCGTTAAACCTTGGCTCACACGGTTTTGAACCAACTGTTGCGCCAAGTCGGGATTTGTTCCGATTTTAAAAGTAACCGTTAAAGACAATGTCCCGTCGGCAGAGGCGAGGGAGGACATATAGAGCATCCCCTCAACACCATTGATTTGTTCCTCAAGCGGTGTTGCAACCGTCTCGGCGATAATCGCGGGGCTGGCACCGGGGAATTGGGCGCTCACCATCACAGTTGGGGGCACGACTTCCGGATATTCGGAAATCGGCAATTGGAACATTGAAACCAATCCGCTTAAAAAAATCAAAACGGAAACGACGCCGGCAAAGATCGGCCGGTCGATGAAAAATCCTGAAAAATTCATGTTATTCTCCTGATCAGAGTCTATTAATTCTTATTGTTGTGCCGAAGGTTCTGCTGGTGCTTCACTCGTAACTGTCTCGGGTTTTGGTGTGACCATCATATCCGGACGAATTTTCATGATGCCTTCGGTAATCACCATATCGCCTGCCTTCAAACCGTCGGTCACAACACGTTTTCCGTCGATTGAATTGCCAGTTTTAATTTCGCGGTAGGCAACTTTATGGTCTGCTCCCACAACATATACAAATTTACGGTCTTGGTCTGTGCCGATGGCTTTTTCTGAAATCATCATCACATCACCATTTCCGGTTCCGCCAAGACGCACATTGACGAACATGCCAGGGAGGAGGGATTGATCTTTATTTTCAAATAAAGCGCGGACGCGGATAGTACCTGATTTCGGATCAATTTTATTGTCAAAACTTTCAATGACGCCTGTGTAGGTCGCGCCACTTCCTGATTTTAAAACCATCTCGACCGGAATCTTTGTCTGGCTTTCGCTGTCGGGGGCATTTTTATAGATGTTAGAGAGATAGGTTTCTTCATCAATATCAAAGTCGGCATAAATTCCTGCATCCGATACAATGGTGGTCAAAATCGGTGCGGCGGATGCCTGAACCAAGTTGCCTTGGGTAATTTCTGCACGGCTGATACGGCCTGAAATCGGGGCTTTCACATAGGCGCGGTCAAGGTTGATCTGGGCGTCATTCAATTGGGCTTGTGCCGCGTCCATCACACTTTTGGCGACTAGAGCCGCACTTTTGCGTTCATCATAAATCTTTTTGGAAATGGCTTCGGTTTTGACAAGATCATCGGCACGTTCAAGATTTTTTTGTGCCAGCACATATTGGCTTTTGGCAACTGCGTAACCCGCTTGTGCTTTTTCAACGGAGGCAGTGTAGGGGGCGGCATCAATCACAAACAGGACATCGCCCTTGTTGACTTTCTGGCCATCTTTAAAACGAATTTCTTGGAGCTTGCCGCTCACTTCAGGGCGGATTTCGACATAATCAACAGCCTGAAGACGACCTGAGAATTCTTTCCACAATTGGATGTTTTCTTCTCTGATGGTGACGGTTGCAACTTCCGGCGGAGGCGGCATACCTGCTTCGGCACCGACGGCGGCATCTGCGCTTTGTGTTTTATAAACGGCTACTGATCCCAATGTCAGGACAATTGCTGACACTCCAAGTAATAACTTGTTTGCTTTGAAAACTTTCATGCGTTCCTGCCTTTTGGCCTGTCTATGTGTGTGTACGTAAAGTTTTAGCTTCATTTCTGCGGCGTTGCAATAAAAATGATGCTGATTATTTTAGTAAGGTTCATTAATACGGTAGTTCAATAATATAGAACTATTGAATAATGTCAAGAGATAGCCTATAATAAATTTATGGTTAGATTTGTTCACCCATCAAAAGACGATATTACCTTATCCGGATTGCTCGAAGCACTTGCGGATCCTTTGCGCTTAAAGATTCTGAAAACCCTTATCGAGCAGAAGGGGTTTCTATCATGTTGTCAGTCGGCGCCATGTCCCAAAATTGCGAAATCAACCCTTTCAAATCATTTCCGTATTTTGCGTGAGTCTGGCTTGATCCGTATGAGCAAAAAGGGTGTTGAAAATCACAGTGTTGTCCGCCTTGAGGAAATTAATGAAAAATTCCCGGGGCTTTTAAAGGCGATTTTAAAACACGCTGATTAGTTTTCTCTCCCTCATAAAATTGTTGTTGTTTCGTTATGTGATTTCTTTTGAAAGAGCCCTTGGATTACCACAAAGAACATCGGTACGAAGAAGATGGCGAGGAAGGTTGCAGACAGCATTCCCCCGATTACTCCGATACCGATTGCGTTCTGACTGGCTGACCCTGCACCTGTTGCAACGGCAAGCGGTGTCACGCCCAGAATAAAGGCGAGCGATGTCATCAGAATAGGGCGGAGGCGTTGCTCGGCGGCGGTAATGGCGGCTTCATAAAGTCCCATACCTTTATCATAGAGGTCTTTGGCGAATTCAACGATCAGAATAGCGTTCTTCGCGGACAGGCCGATGGTCGTTAAAAGTCCCACTTGGAAATACACGTCATTTGACAGTCCCGCCATCAATGTCGCAGTCACTGCACCCAGCACGCCGAGCGGGACAACCAGCATCACGGCAAACGGAATGGACCAACTTTCATAAAGAGCCGCAAGGCAGAGAAAGACGATTAAAAGGGAGAGAGTATAAAGCAGACCTGTTTGAGACCCGGCTTGGCGTTCCTCATACGATAATCCAGTCCATGCCATCCCAATTCCTTTCGGAAGTTTTGATACATATTCGGTCATTTTTGCCATGGCGATACCCGAACTGACACCCGGTGCGGTCGAGCCTTGGATAGTGAGGGATGAAACACCGTTGAAGCGTTGCAATTTAGGTGATCCAAACGACCAATTTCCTGTTGAAAAACTGGAAAACGGAACCATCTGGCCTGTCGCATTGCGGACGAACCAATCATTCAGATCATCTGGATTCATACGATAGGGTGCGTCCCCTTGCATAAAGACTTTCTTGATCCGCCCATTGTGAATAAAATCATTCACATAGGATGATCCCCAACCCGTTTGCAGAGTGGTATTAATGTCCGCAATAGATACGCCCAAAGCTTGTGCCTTTTCATGGTCAACATCGATCTTATATTGAGAAACGTCAGGCAAGCCATTAGGGCGGACACCCACCAGCATTTTATCCTGTGATGCCATACCGAGCAATTGCCCTTGTGCGGCAATCAAAGCATCATGGCCAAGACCTGCCTGATCCAGTAATTGGAGTTCAAAACCCGATGCGTTACCGAGTTCGGTAACAGCAGGCGGGAAGAAGGCAAAGATACTTGCATCTTTAATCGAAGAAAGAGCCTTCATCGTGCGGGCGCTGATTGTCTGTACACTTTGGCCTTCGCCTTGACGCTGACTCCAGTCCTTGAGGTTCACGAAACCCATGGCAGAGTTTTGACCGCGTCCTGCAAAGCTAAACCCTACCACAGTGAAGAATGAATCCACGTTATCTTTTTCACCGATGGATAAATACTCTTCAACTTTTTTTACGCTTTCGAGTGTACGTTCAGATGTTGCGCCAGATGGGGTTGCAATCTGCACGAACATTCTCCCCTGATCTTCCTCAGGCAAGAAAGAGGTCGGGATGCGGAAAAACAGGAAGGCCAAAAGTCCGACCAAGATCACAAAAACCGCCATGAAACGCATGCCACGTTTGGCAACATATCCTGAACTAGTGTGGTAGCCCTTGCGGCTTTTGTTAAACATACGGTTGAACCAGCCAAAGAAACCTGTCTGGGATTCAACGTGATCTTTATGCACGGGTTTCAGAATGGTCGCGCAAAGGGCGGGCGTTAAAACAAGTGCCACCAGAACCGAAAGCCCCATCGCCGATACGATGGTCAGAGAAAATTGGCGGTAAATTGCCCCTGTTGAGCCGCTAAAGAAAGCCATTGGCACGAACACAGCGGATAAAACCAATGCAATCCCCGCCAAAGCACCCGTGATTTGATCCATTGATTTCCGTGTGGCCTCTCGTGGGGATAAGCCTTCTTCGCTCATCACCCGTTCGACGTTTTCGACAACCACAATCGCATCATCCACCAGCAACCCGATTGCCAGAACCATCGCGAACATAGTGAGGGTATTGATGGTAAAACCAAACATCGACAGAATCCCGAATGTTCCGAGCAAGACAATAGGGACGGCGATGGTTGGAATAAGCGTTGCGCGGAAATTTTGCAGGAAGAGATACATCACAAGGAAAACCAGAACAATGGCTTCTAACAATGTATGGACAACGCCTTCAATCGAAATTTTAACAAAGGGTGTTGTGTCGTAAGGGTAGGAAACCTCGACACCCGCTGGCATAAATTCGGACAATTCGTTCAAACGTTTTTTGACAAGTTTGGCTGTTTCCAAAGCGTTGGCGCCTGTTGCCAGAGTAATCGCCATCCCTGCCGCAGGTTTTCCGTTAAAGCGGGCAACGATGTCATAATTCTGAACACCTAGCTCGATACGGGCGATATCTTTCAGGCGGACTTGTGATCCATCCTCATTGACGCGGATCATAATTTTTTCGAAATCTTCAACTGTGCGGAGGCGCGATTGTGCCGTGATGGTGGCATTTAATTGTTGCCCTTTGACTGCGGGCATCCCGCCCAATTGACCAGCGGAGACGTCGGCATTTTGTGCTGTAATGGCTGCGCGCACATCGCTTGTATCCAGACCAAAACTGTTCATTTTATTGGGGTCAAGCCAGATCCGCATCGCGTAAGGTTGACCGAATAATGTCAGGTTGCCGACCCCCGGCACACGGCTGATAGGGTCAACCACGTTGGAGTTCAGATAGTCACCGATTTTATATTGGTCGACTGACCCATCTTTGGAATAGAAGGCGGCAACCATTAAAAAACCTGTACGGCCTTTGGTGACGGTCACACCTTGTTGTTGAACTTCTTGCGGAAGGAGAGAGAGGGCGGATTGTAATTTATTCTGGACTTGAACCTGTGCAATATCGGGGTTGGCTTCTGGTTCAAAGGTTAGGGTAATAGAAACGTTTCCTGACGAGTCACTTGAAGACGTAAAATAACGGAGATAATCAATCCCCGTTAGTTTTTGTTCAATCACCTGTGTCACACTGTTTTCAAGTGTTTCGGCGGATGCGCCAGGATAAGAGGCATTGATCGAAACCGAAGGTGGTGCAATACGCGGATATTGTTCAATCGGTAATGTTTTGATGGCAAGCGCACCCGCCAACATAATGACGATGGCAATCACCCATGCAAAGACTGGTCTATCAATAAAGAATTTGGACATAGTTATAAGCCTTCGTTACAACGATCATATTTATTGTTTTATTTGTTTGTCTTCTGTTGGCGGAGTTGTTTCCGTAGTTGCGATTTCAATCGGTTTTACAACAGCATCGGGAGCTACTTTCTGGACACCTTCGACAATCACACGGTCACCTGCTTGAAGACCTTCGGTCACTAACCATTGGTTACCAACGGTTTGGGATACTTTAATCGGGCGGACGGAGACTTTGTCGCCTTCACCCACAACCCATACGGTCACGCCGCCATCGGCTGTGCGGGCAATGGATTTTTGGGGGACAAGAATGGCAGATTCATCACGCGCCTGTTCAATACGGGCATGAACAAACAGACCAGGGAGAAGTTCTTGTTTAGGGTTAGGGAAGAGAACGCGGAGTTGAACCGAGCCTGTTGTCTGGTCAACGGTGATATCAGAGAATTGCAATTCGCCTTTTTCTTCATAAACCTTTGTTCCGCCATCCAGAAGAAGGGTAACGGGTGTTTTCTCGGCAGATTCCAGTTGGCGGCGCAAGTCCATCAATTCATTGCTGGATTGGGTGACATCCACATAAATAGGATCAAGTTGTTGAACGGTTGCCAGCGGAGTTGTCTGGTTCGCGGTGACGAGCGCGCCTTCGGTTACAAAAGATTTTCCGATACGACCCGAGATCGGCGAGAAAACTTTGGTGTAGTCGAGGTTGATTTGGGAGGTTGCGAGGGCTGCTTTTGCAATCGCAACATCTGCTTTCCCTTGGTCGAGGGTGGCGCTTGCGTTATCAAACTCCTGCTTGCTCATGGCGTCGATTTTGACGAGTTCTTTGACCCTGTTGAATTGGGCTTGCGCGGCTTTCAGGGTGGCTTCGGCCTTCATTAAATTGGCGCGGGAACTATTCAGTGCGGCTTCATAAGTGGCGGGGTCAATCTGGTAAAGCTGTTGCCCTTCGGTCACTACGCTGCCTTCGGTATAAAGGCGTTTGGTGATGATGCCGTTCACCTGTGGGCGGATTTCGGCAATTTTAAAAGACGATGTGCGCCCCGGGAGGTCTTTGGTAAAATTGATAGATTGTTGTTTGATGGTCACAACACTAACCTCCGCGGGAGGGCGAGCCCCAGATGCCGCAGCTTGTGCAGATGAGGCGGCTCCATCACCACCATGGCTTCCCCAAACATAATACGCGCCGGCGATGGCGGAGACGATAACGACTAAAACAACAACTTTTTTCACTGCAAATACCTTTTTTGCTTTACGGAAGCTTCTAGAGTAGGCTATCATACAAACATACACGAATGTATGTTAATTGTCAATAGAGACTGAAATGTGAAGGTAGTTAGGTCGATGGCCAGAAAAACCAAGGAAGAAGCACAAAATACCCGCAAAAAAATTCTGGATGCGGCTTTGGATGTGTTTTACGTCAAAGGTGTGGGGCATTCCAGTCTGGAAGACATTGCGGAAGCCGCAGGGGTCACACGCGGAGCTGTCTATTGGCATTTTAAAAATAAGGCCGATATTTTTAATGAACTTCATCAAGAAATTCATATGTCCTTTATGGATCGTCTGATCAACACCCAGACACAAAGTTCACTCAGTCCGTTGGAACAATTATCATTGTTGTGTATCGAGAGTGTTGAAGATATTGAGACTGATCTACATAAGCGTAAATTTTTTACGGTCTTCTTCCTCAAATGTGATTATGCGGGTGATTTAGCGGGACTGTTGTCTATCCAGAATGCCCAAAAGGCAGAAAGTTTGAAAATCACCGAAAGCTTTTTTAAAAGAGCGATTGAGAAAGGGGATTTGCCCAAAGGTTCCGATACCAATCTTCTGGCGACATCCCTTTATTGTTATATCGGGGGTATCATTCATGAATATTTGCGCAATCCGGACTTTATCAATTTGAAAAAAATGACCCGCCCCCTGATCGAACTTTATTTTAAAAATATGATCTGATTATTCATTGCGCAGATGGGTGGCGGCGGACGCGGATAGAACACGCCCCGTCACGATCCACCCAATCGCCAGCGTCAGAGCGGCGCCCGATAAAGATGTCAGAATGGCGGGAAGCGGATAGAAATGCCACGGCAGATTCATGAGTTGCGACATCACCGCCCATGAGATGATCGTTCCCAATACAAGAGAAAGGCTCGCGGCTATCAGGCCTAAGGCCATGAACTCCAGAATAAAGCTGACGATCAATGTTGATCTGGGAACGCCCAGAACTTTCAAAATCACAATATCATAAACCCGTTGGGTACGGGTTGCGGCAAGGCTTCCTGCCAGAACGAAAACACCTGTGATCAGGGCAATCGCGGCTGTCCCACGCACAGCATTGGCCATGTTGCCGAGGATGGTTTGCGCGGCAGTGATGGCGTCTGACAACCTGATCATCGAAATATTCGGGAATTTGGCGGTGATGTTGCGTTGAATGGAGGATTCTTTTGCGGGATTAGCCACAACGGTTGCGAGCCAGCTATGCGGCGCAGAATCAAGTGCCCCCGGTGCAAAGGTAATCGCAAAATTGACGGTAAAATTCATCCAGTTGACGCTGCGCGTATTGGCAATGGTCGCGGTAATATCGCGCCCCAGAATATTGACGGTGATTTGATCGCCGACCTTTACGCCAAAGGCTTTCACCACATCTTCGACAACCGAGACAAGCGGTGGGCCTTTGTAATCGGACGGCCACCATGCACCCGATAATATCTCGGAATGTGCAGGAAGGTCGGGCGTGTAGGTAAAGCCACGGTCATTTTGTAATAACCATCTGTGTGATTCATCTTTGATCGCATCTGCCGCAGGAATCCCATTAATACTGACGATCCGTCCGCGTAAATTCGGGGACATTACGATATTACGTGCGGTTTCTTGGTGAGATAATAAGTTCTGAAATTCTTCTTTCTGATCGCCTTGAATATCCATGAAGAAAAAGGCAGGGGCATCTTTGGGAAGGTTTTGTACAATCCCGTAACGGAAATTCATCTCGATCAGGGTAATGCTCACCATCACGGTTAAGCCCAAACCCAGCGAGATGAGTGTATTGGCGGTTGCGTTCCCCGGGCGGTGTAAATTACGGAGCGCAAGGCGCAGAGCAGGATAATTAGGGGCAGGAATACGTCCGGCCAGAGCCGATATAAATTTTCCGATTATATAAAAAATCATCATACAAATAACTGCGCCTATCACAAACCAGATAGCAAAAGATGTGCTGTATGCCGTACCAATTGCGAGGGCGATAAGCGAGGCCAATATCAAGGCCGTTGCTTCTTTGAATTTTAAAGATGGTTTGCCTTGTAACGGCGATATCGCTGAGCGGAAGAGTTCAATCGGTGATGTTTTGACAGCCTGTCCCAACGGCCACAGGGTAAAGGCAAAGGATGTCAGAAAACCAAACGCCGCAGGGATCATCAAGGCTTGCCAAGTGATTTGCGGTTCAACAGCAAAAGGCAGAAGAGTTGATAAAAAAGGCGCGGCGAAAGAGGGCGCGAGCGCCCCGACAAGAGCCCCCGATATTGTTCCGATCACGGTAATGATCAGGATTTGCCACAAATATATATTTTCGATGAATGGGACGGGTGCGCCGAGTGTTTTGAGGATCGCGATGGTTTTAAGGCGGGTCGTTAAATGCGCACGCACCCCGTTCCCGATACCGATGCCACCAATCAATAAGGCAGATAGGCCAACCAAAGTCAGAAATAACACCAAGCGATTGACGAAGCGTTCAATTTGCGGGGAGGCATTATCGGCATCCGTGACCTTCCAGTTTGCATCGGGGAAATCAGTTTTCAGAGCTGAAAGAATTGGTTTCAAATCCGTTTGTGGAGGGAGTTTGACGCGCAGGTCATAATAAATCATGCTTCCCGTTTGAAAGAGTTTGGTGGACGCCATGTCACGCGCAGAAATCATCGCACGCGGCGCGAGGCCGAAGCGGGAGCCGCCTGCGCGGTCTGGCTCACTCTCAATAAAGCCAGTAACCTTGAACAGGGCACTTCCGAGACGGATGCTATCACCGATTTGAAGTGAGAGGCGGTCACGCAGGGCTTTGTCAAGGAGAATGCCTTGGGCAGAGAGAGAAGATTGTAAATTCCTCTCTGTGCCTGTCTTAAATTCCCCGTAAAGAGGATAGGTATCTTCGACAGCCTTTAATTCAACAAGTGTGCTATCGCCATTGGTGGTATTGGCGAGCATGACACGGGCTTCTGTGGTGTCTGTTAATACGGCATTGCGTTTGGTCAGCCATTGGCGCAGATGGTCAGGGGCAGGTGTAAAAATGGTGCGGATGACGAGGTCGCCGCCCAGAATGCTCCGTCCGTTTTTTTCAATCCCTGATAAAACAGCATGACTTGTGAACTGGATGGCTGCAATGGCCGATACACCTAAAAACAGGCAGATGATGACAATCCGTAAGGACGAAAACGTGCCGCGCAAATCGCGCAGGGCGTATTGAAAGGAAAGGTTCATGCCGCAACGACCTTTCCGTCCTGAATATGAATCTGCAAATCACATGCGGTAGCAAGGGCAGGGTCGTGGGTAATCAGGGCAAGTGTTGATCCTTGTGCACGGACACGGTCAAAGAGTAGTTCCATGATGGCTTTGCCTGTTGTCTGGTCTAAATTTCCTGTCGGTTCATCCGCCAAAATCAATTTGGGTTTCATGGACAAGGCGCGTGCAATCGCAACCCGTTGTTGCTCACCCCCTGATAACTGAGACGGGTAATGGTCAAGGCGGTGCGAGAGCCCCACATCTTTTAAGGCTTGTTCAGCCAGTTTTTGGGCATCCGGCAATTTGGCAAGTTCCATCGGAATAGCCACATTTTCAATGGCGGTCATGGTGGGGATTAGATGAAAATTCTGAAAGACAATCCCCATAGTGTCACGGCGGAGTTTCGCCAGTTGATCTTCGTTAGATTCTGTAATATCAGCCCCTTCGAAGAAAATTGTTCCGCTTTTTGGTTTCAAAAGCCCCGCGCAAATCATCAGGAGGGACGTTTTTCCCGAACCCGACGGTCCCACAATCGCCACTGATTTACCTATCGGAAGGGATAAAGACACCCCCCTTAAAATAGAAACATCGCCTGTACTGGCGGGAAGGGTAAGCTGAATATCACTTAGGGACAGGATCATTGTATAACCTTTAAAAAGACTGGTTCTTTGTCAATTGAATACTATATCATTGATGAATAACATATATTTATGAAGGAACATGGCAATGCGTGCGGCTTTATTATTTGTAGTTTTGGCTATTTCTGCCGTTTTCTCGGTGAAAGTTCAGGCCGCTAGCCCCATCCGTATCGTGGCATTAGGGGATAGCCTGACGGCTGGATACGGGCTAGAGAGCGGGCAGGATTTTGCAACCAAGCTTCAGGAAAAACTAATCTCCGAGGGGATTGAGGCCAAGGTCGATAATGCGGGCGTATCGGGGGATACCAGTGCAGGTGGGTTGTCGCGTGTTGATTGGGCGGTGGATGGTGACCCGAAACCTAGTTTGGTCATTGTTGCCCTTGGTGCAAATGATATGTTGCGCGGTCTTGACCCGTCCGTCACTCAAAAAAATCTGGCGGGTATTCTGGACAAGTTGAAAGAGAAAAAAATACCTGTCCTGTTGGTCGGGATGCAAAGTCCCATGAATTTAGGCTCTGCTTTCCAAGGAAAGTTTGACCGGATTTATAAAGAATTAGCAGATCAATATGATGTTCCTTTATATCCCTTCTTCCTAAAAGACGTTGCGATGAAGGCAGAATATAATCAAGGTGATGGCATTCATCCCAATCAAAAGGGGGTTTCTATCATTGTTGATAATATCTTTCCAAGTGTGAAGAAGGCTTTGGAATAAAGGCTCTTTTCAACTTTGTAGCAGGTATAGCTTAGCGGGTAATTTCTCAGTTCGTGGAAAAAATAGGTGACTAGATGGCTGCTTGCGTAGTCACCCTCGCATAATCTTCAGTCACGCCCAGTTTGCATATAGACCATGTCTATGAGCTCCCTGAATTTCCAGGAATTATTAGCCTATTTTGTGTAATATCCGGACCTAATTTTAACGACATATAGTAAAATACGAAATACATATTAAAGGCTGAATATAAGACAAGCATGATATGCGTAAATTTAATGGCGTCTCAAAAATCAATTAGATAATCAATTTCTTAACTAATTATCTGGTGCAAGCTCTCAATTAATAAATGTGGGCATGTGTGAATACATGATTAATCCGTAGCAAACTCGATAAGAACTATGTGATAGTCTTTTTAGACAACTCAAAGGGGAAACAGTCATGTTTGATAACCTATTCCTGAATGGTGAAATTCCTGAAAACATTGTTAGGGGAAGTTATATCCCCAGCTTGGTATTACTTTCATACGTTATCGCTTCTTTTGGTTCGTATACAGGACTGTCTATGGCTTCCGATATATATCAAGCCAAAACATCAAACCAGAAAAACCTATTGCATATGGGCGGTGCTTTTGCGCTCGGGGCTGGTATTTGGTCAATGCATTTTATTGGCATGTTAGCTTACCACATGGATATGGTTCATTCATATGATCCGTTTCTAACTATTATTTCCATGTTGATTGCAATGGCAGTTGCTTATTGTGCTTTGTGGGTTACAAGAGCCGCGAGGTTTAGATTTTTGCTTGTTGTAGGCGGAGCTGTTTTATTAGGTTTGGCCATCTGTGCGATGCATTATGCCGGAATGGCGGCTATGGAGATGGAAGCTGAACTTTATTACCTTCCAACCTTTTTTATTCTGTCTGTTGCAATTGCGATTGCAGCTTCTGCCGCAGCAATTGCAATTATCTTTTTTCTAGGGAGGCACGAAGGTAAATTTAAAGACCCTTTGAAAATTGCGTCTGCTTTAATTATGGGCTTAGCAATTTGTGGGATGCATTACACGGGCATGGCGGCAGCAGTTATTATTCCCTATGCAGACTGTCGTTTTAATCCTGATCAGAATTTCAATATACTTATAATAGCCATCACGGCTATGACAGCTCTTATTTTTGGACTGTACATTTTTCAGAGTGCTCGGCGTTTATTTCTGATCTCGTTTTGTAGCATTCTTTTTGCTTTACCTATAGTAACAATTATTTTCCAAGGCGTTAGCATTGTTGATGATCAAATCAGCTTTACCCAAAAAGAACAGGGCGGAATCAAATATCATGCCAAGTTAATGGATGTGTTTCGATCGCTTCAAGATGTGCGGGGTATGAAAGCTATCGTACGTAATGGTGATTTAGCAGCGACAAAAGATCTAAAAGAACTTATTAATCAAGTCCACAAAGCCCTAGATCAAGCAGACCAAGCAAATTCATTCTATAGGAAAAATTTGGGCATAGATGATAGCTGGTTTAGCATAAGGCAAGATGTTCTGAGCATATTAGAACAGAAAAGCATTGGAACACCTCAAGAAGAATTTGATGCTTATACCAAAAGGTTAAATAATATTTTAGAGTTAATGGATCGGATAAGTCATAGTTCAAATCTTACCCTTGACCCCCAACTTGATAGTAATTTCTTATCAAATGCTATGGTCGTTAGGATGCCCAGACTAATGTCTGCCATGGGAGAGGCGCGAGGACTAACAGCGGGGCTATTGGCCTTATCATCCCCTCAGAAGTGGAGTGATGAACAGTCAGAAAATTTGGAGAAGCTCTATTATAAAATAGATACGCTCAACACAAATTTTTTAGAAGACATAGCCGTATCGAAGCAAGTGAATTTAAAATCAACGCCATTTGCAACCTATTACAATGACAATGTTCACCCCTTAATGGACAAGTTCAACCAGAACTTTAAACTGGTTGTTTTTCAAAAATCAGATGCTATATCCGCACAAGAGTTTTTTAAATCTGCTACTGATGGAATTAATGCCTATGATGACCTGTATGATCAGGTGTCGGACGAATTTCTGAATATATTAAAAGATCGACAACAAGAATATTCCTCCAGAAAAAATCTGATTTTATATTCAAGTTTTGCAGCATTTATTGGGTTTTTAGCGATTTTTCTTTTTCTGTATCGTAACCTGCACCGTACTGAGAATGCTGAAAAGAGAATGAAAAGTCAGAAGACTCTTCTCGACACATTGTTGAATAATATGCCCTTAGCAATTTTTGCTAAAGATGTAAAAAATGATTACCGCTGGTTAATGATGAATAAGATGGCGGGAAAAATATTTTCCTTACAGGAAGAGAAAGTTGTAGGTCATACAGATCATGATTTCTTTCCAAAAGAAGAAGCTGACTTTTTCAGATCCACGGATGAGAAGGTTATGGCGGATGGGCAATTGGTTGAGATAAGTGCTGAGCCTGTTACGACGCCAAGCGGAACTTTTATGGCTCATACTTTGAAAGTGCCCATTTACGATGAAGAAGGTAACCCTTCTATCCTTTTGGGAATTCTGGAAGATGTTACCGAGAAAATAAAATTTCTTGAGGAATTAAGGGTTGCAAAAGAGCAGGCGGAGTCTGCAAGCGTAGCCAAATCGGATTTTCTAGCAAATATGTCTCATGAGTTACGCACCCCTTTGAATAGTATTTTAGGGATGAATCGCCTTTTGCTCGAAACTGAGTTGGAAGCTGAGCAACGTGAACTTGCTGACACTGTTTTTAGCTCCTCCGTAAATTTGCTGGAGATCGTCAATGATATTCTTGATCTTTCCAAAATTGAAGCTGGGGAAATGGAGCTGGAAAAGATTGGGTTTGATATTACTTATAGTTTCGACAGCGTAATTCTTACACTTGAGCCACTTGCAAAAGAGAAACGAATATCGCTTACCAAAAACTATGACCGGGCAAGTTTCCCCTTTGTTCTAGGGGATCCTCTGAGGGTAACGCGCATACTTACAAATGTAATTGGTAATGCTATCAAATATACAGATCATGGGAGCGTGGAATTTAGTGCATCGTTTATTCAAATGGATGACAGTCATATCGAAGTGAGATGCGAAATTAAAGACACAGGAATTGGTATTCCTGCAGATAAACTTGAAAGAATTTTCGAGAAATTCGGTCAAGCGGATACGTCCACAACCCGTAAATATGGGGGCACAGGTCTAGGACTTGCTATTACCCGGCAACTCGTCGAAATGATGGGAGGGGAGATCGGAGTTTCAAGCGCGATAGGACAAGGGTCTACCTTTCAGATAAGAATTCCTTTTGAGACAACGACGGAGCTAATCGCAGAGAGCAGCGTTCGCAAGAACAGAGAAATGACGGGCACAATACCGGCCTCCAAAGCTCGCATTTTGATAGCCGAGGATCATATCGCCAACCAGCTTTTGATAAGGAAAGTTTTAAAAAAATTTGGCATCACTGAATTTGAAATTGTTGATAATGGCCGTCAGGCTCTTAAGCGATATCATGAAGAAAATTGGGACATTCTTTTAATGGACTGTCATATGCCGGAATTGAATGGCTATGACACTACTCGTGAAATTCGCAATTTTGAAGAGAAGTCTGGAAAACATATCTTTATTGTAGCTATGACTGCTAATGCCATGGTTGGTGAAAAAGAAAAATGTTTGCGATACGGTATGGATGATTATATCAGCAAGCCTCTCAACTTAGATGAGTTAAAAGACATTTTGTCGCAACGGCTTTTATTCGATAAATCAGTTTTGGTTCATAAAACAGCAGCAATTTTAGAAGAAACTAATCCTGTTGATCTAACGCAGCTTCGAACCTTTACTGAAAGTGAAGAGGACGAAAAGGAGTTTATTGCTATATTTGTACAACAATCTGATGTGAACATGCGGACATTAGAAGCAGAAAGTTCAAATGAAGAAATTAAAGAATGGCCTGAAGCTGCTCATATGCTGAAAGGGGGGGCTGGAGGGCTGGGGGCATTCAAATTGCAAAATTTATGTGACGAGGCTCAACATTTTAATGGCACTTTGGAGGAACGTAAGGAGCTCTTCAAAAAGATATCGGATGAATATCATCGTGTGACATCCTATCTTCGGGAGATCAATTTACTGCCTTAAATAATAGTGGGGCATTTTTTGACATATTCGACAAGTTTGTCTTTTGCAAAAGGTTTGGCGATAAATCCTTTTGCCCCATGTTTTGTTGTCCAAATAACATTCTCGGGCGAGCTATCGGAGCTGAGCATAATAATGTAGGCTTGCGGATCATATGTAAGAATGGCTTCCAGATTTTCTAAACCATCTTTCCCTGGCATATGGATGTCTAGGAACAGAATATCAGGAAGGTATTTCTTATAGGCAGCTACAATCTCACTACCGTGGATGACTTCTTGCACAGTATAATGAGAGCCAATACCTTTCTTTATCAGCATACGCATATACATATCGTCATCAGCTATGAGAATTATTTTCTCAACGCGGGCTTTCCTCTTCATGGCAAGTTCGGATAGAGATTTTTCGAAGTTAACTGTTATGGACAGTTTTGAAATATTATCTAGTGTAGGTGGCTCTACCTGAATCTCGCACTTTCCTTGTGGCAAAGCACCTTCAATTTTTTGGGTGAGAACTTTTGGCTCTGAGTTCCGTCCTTCTTTCACAAGCATAAGCAATTCCTGCCTATTGCAAATGTAAATTCTTCCTTCTTTATCATGAAACTGCTTTTGAATGAGTTCACTGACATTATCAATCGTAAAATTGGAATCCGCACCGTCAATTATTTTAATGTTGACTAACTTCCACTCACTCAGTGCTATCTTTATCTCAGGTAAGAACGCCATAAATTCGAGATAACTTTTGCCGGGCAATATTTCCATAGACATCTCCTCAGTGATGGTGTCCATCATAACAGAGCATCTATAAAAAGTAACTAAGATCTAATTATATTCCAAAATTCTGATATTTAGCTTGGAGTGCCATTTCACCTTTAATGATTAGCCTCTAACTATTACTGGTGCCCTTTAATTCGACAAATTGATCATACGCTCTTGATGAGCTCCTTGTGTGGTATAGGTTACAGTTGATAGTATATGTTGGAAATCCATGAAATTAATATAAAGGAATAAGAGTTGTTTTTTAAATTTTTCTGCAAAGGGACGAAAAATGGTTGAAGAAATTGATGTGGCAACATTGGTAAATATGATGAAATCAGGCGAGGCCGTTTTAATCGATGTGCGTGAGCCGGAAGAGTATAGTGCGGGGCATATAGATAAATCCATCTCCATTCCGCTTTCAGTCTTCTCTCAGAAATTCCAACGTGAAGATTATCCAGCGAATAAAAAAATTGTTTTACAGTGTCAAGGTGGAGTGAGATCCATGAAGGCATGTAACATCGTTCGCGAGCTTGCAGAGCAAGCGCATGTTATCAACCTTACGGGTGGACTGAATGCGTGGAAAAATGAAGGGCTGCCTATCGTTAAGTAGCCCTAAGTCGTATTTCGAGGCTGTAATTCTCAGCATGTAGGAAAATAGGTGACTAGATGGCTGTGTGGGTAGTCACATGCGCACAATTCTCATGCAATATTCCCTGTTTCTAGAAAAAATAGTGCCTATTTGGGTGATATGTTATCTTTTTTAAGCTATCTACCTAAAATGATGGTTAAAATGCCCCATACATGGTCATTGATCTTAGGTTATTCAACTTGATGGATGGTATGCCAGTAGGATAGATCATAGGTACATTTGAGAAATAGAATCCTAGAAAGAAAGCTATGTGAATTTAATGAGTTTCGAAATTTTCCTTGCGACTGCGCCGGGCCTTGAAGGATTGCTTTACGACGAAGTACGTAGCAAAGGATTTAAACAGGCAAAAAATATTACTGGCGGTGTCACCATCATAGGCGGCTGGCCGGAAGTCTGGCGTGCGAACCTATGGGTCAGGGGTGCTTCGCGTGTGTTAGCCCGTATTGACTCGTTTAAAGTATTACATCTTGCGGAACTCAATCAACGTACCCGTGAGATACCTTGGGGTGATCTTCTTGGCTCCGGTACGTCTTTTCGTGTTGAGGTGACTTGTTCTAAATCACGTATCTATCATAGCGATGCAGCTGCTGAGCGGATCGAGAGGGCTATTGCCGAAACATTAAAGTCGCAAGCTTCTCAGGATGCGGAAATAACTGTTATGGCCCGCATTCACCACGATATCTGCACGATCAGCATCGATACATCTGGAGAATCGTTACATAAACGTGGTTTTAAAGAGTCGGTTAACAAAGCTCCGATGCGTGAAAATATGGCGGCCCTTTTTCTGCAACAATGTGGATATAAAGGTACTGAGTCTGTTTTTGACCCGATGTGCGGCTCAGGTACCTTTGTGATAGAGGCAGCAGAAATCGCTATGCGCCTTAATCCGGGGCGGGCACGCCATTTCGCATTTGAGAAATTAGCCAATTTTGATTTGGCGGCATGGGAGAAGATGCGGAGTGTTGAACGGCAAATTTCGCCGGACCTTCGTTTTTACGGCAGTGATAGAGATGAGGGCGCAGTCAGAATGAGCGGTGAAAACGCTGCACGCGCAGGTGTCGAAAAATTCACGGAGTTTCAGCAGCGGTCAATTAGCGATATTGTTCCCCCGACCAGTGTGCCGGGACTTGTCATCATTAACCCGCCCTACGGTACCCGCATTGGTGATAAATCGAAGCTACTGCCGCTTTACCAAACACTCGGAAAGGTACTACATGATCGTTTCTCGGGATGGCGTGTTGGACTTATCGCGACTGATACAGCTTTAGCAAAAGCAACCAGCTTGCCATTTTTGCCTACGACAGAGCCAGTTCAGCATGGCGGCCTTCGTGTAAATTTGTTCCGCACAGAATCTCTTGCATAAGAAAATGCGTTGGTTTTGCAATATTTGAAATGATTTATTCGAGAAACTCAGGGAAATGGCTGGGGCGGGAGGGATCGAACCTCCGAATGCCGGTACCAAAAACCGGTGCCTTACCGCTTGGCGACGCCCCAATCTGTTTAGAGAGCCAGAAACTACACAATTCATATTCTATTGGCAAGTGTCTTTTCTAAAGAATTTGAAAAAAGATGAAATCAGAAAAATACTATTGATTCAGCCATTTATTCAGGTGTCCCCGCGCAATTGCATAGTTTTCACCCAAATGTTCAATCGGATCTTTGGCAATGTCTAATTGATTATCCTTTGCTGCCTTCTCAATGATCCCGCACATCCTGCTTAATTCAGAAAAACCAAAGTTTCCGGCCATTCCTTTTAGTTCATGCGCTCTGGCGTTGAGGTTGATGGCGTCATTTTCCAAATAGGCGTTACCGATATCAGCGATCAACTCATCTGCTTTTTCATAAAAACTAATCAATATTTCTTGGATTTGCGCAACAGACAGACCGCTTCTTAAAGAATTAAGGATGTTCTCATCAAGGCCTGATTGAGTGAGATCATTTCCTGCTACAGCTTTATTGGTTGAACGTGATGCATTGCTGAGTTCCATCTCTTCGAATTTTTTAACGGCAACGCTAAAAGTATCTTCCTCCTCATCATCTCCAATAGGGGAGGTGTTGTATTGGGTTCCCATTTGCGAGGTATAGGCGGCTAGGGGGGAGATTTCGTTGAGGTTTTCTTCCTCCTCTTTCTCTTCCTCTTCTTCTTTAAAACTTTCATCTTGATTCTCGGTTTTATGCTCTGAGAAGTCGATATCGTTATAAGTGTTTTTATTGCTATAAAAGCCATTGTCGATTTTATGAAGAATTTCTGAAATTTTTTCAAAAGTAATTGGCTTGCCCGCGAAGTCATTCATCCCTGCGGCGGTGTAATTGCGAACATCTTCGTCTTGGGTATTTCCGGTTAAGGCGATGATCGGCAAGTTTGCTTTACTTGGGATATGAAGGGCGCGGATAATTTTTGTGACTTCAATGCCGTTCATGTCCGGTAATTCGATATCCAGAAGAATAGCGTCAAATTGATATTTGGCATGGAGGTCGAGTGCATCTGCGCCCGTTCCTGCGGTTAAAGATTTTCCGCCAATTTTATCGACGAATCCAGCTACAACTTTTTGATTGATACCATTATCGTCCACAATCAAAATATTAAGGGCATTATTGAGTTTGGTGTTCTGCAGTGGAGCATTCTCGGCAGAATCAATCCCGTCATTATTCTCGTCGAATATCTCGCTTCCTTCGGTCATACTGATGGTAAAGAAGAATGTGCTGCCTTCGCCTTCTTTACTACTAATGCTAATAGCGCCACCCATGGCTTCGATCAGGCGCTTACAAATTGCAAGGCCGAGACCTGTTCCGCCATATTTGCGGCTGATTGAAGTGTCGGCCTGTGCAAATGGCATAAAGAGTTTTTTCTGGTTGGCTGTGCCGATCCCAATTCCTGAATCTTGAACCGCGAAATAAATCTGGTGAACATTATTTGTAACACCACCACTTTCACCGGTAAGGTCACGAACACGGAGATAAACAGCCCCCTTATTGGTAAATTTAATGGCGTTGTTAATCAGGTTCAACAGAACTTGACGCATGCGTGTCGGGTCACCATAGACCCAGTTCGGAACCAGAGAATCCAATTCCAGAATGAGCTCGACATTTTTGGCTTCGGCATGTCCGCGCATTAAAGTATAGACGCTTCGGATCAGACGTTTTAAGTCAAAGTTGATATTCTCAAGATCCATTTTGCCACTCTCGATCTTTTCGAAATCCAGAATGTCATTGAGCAATGCTAGCATAGCATCGCCAGAATCTTTGATAGTAGACGCATATTCTCTCTGATCTTTGTTAAGCTGTGTATCTTGTAAAAGGCGTAACATACCCATGATGCCAGTCATTGGTGTTCTGATCTCGTGGCTCACAACAGCCAAGAAAGCGGATTTTGCGCGGTTAGCTTCGTCTGCGGCCTCTTTGGCTTTTCGCATATCCTCGTTTTGTTGTGCACTTTTAACCTGCAAATCAGCCATTAATTTGCGCTCTTGTTCAATGACCTGCATTAAGCGGTGGTATTCCGATTTTTCTTTAGCCTCATGAATTTGAGCAACTTCTTTTTTTGCAATCTGGTTATCTTCAAAGACATCTTCCAAGGATGGGGAATCAACCGTAACTGATTTTTCTATAGGGACTTTACTGACGATCGCAACCATAAGGGCACAGATCAAAAGGGCAGTGGGGAATAAGAGAGTAATATTATTTGGCGGGGCAATATCAAAATTGAGGAGGATAATCCACATCAAAAGCATAAAAAGAAAGAAGCATGCATTCGCAATATGTGTGTAGGCAAGGCGCTTATTGCTGAGTGCTCCGCCCCATGTAATCCCCATAATAATAATCAGGCTCAGAGTAACAGGGCCAAAAATGAGTAGGGTTGCTATGAATGGAAGCGATTTTAATATAACCAGCCCGACCAGATTGGTAATAAGGCTGGCACTCGTTATGCCCCCTAAGAAGCTCAATGATAGTTCATGCCTATTCCTTTTTACAAAAATAAAGCTGAGCATGAGTCCTTGTGAAGTCACAATCCATATGGAGGGATAGGCGAGTTCCATATCTATTTTGCTAAAGTACAGAAACCGCGAATTGATCAGTAAAACAATTGAAAAGCCAAGGCTAATAATTGATAAAAACACATCCGAAAAGGATGCTGTATCTTTTGCCGTTTTCAAAAAATAAATAAAACCACTGAAGGCGAGCAGGATAACCAATCGGGAACTGAGAATATCTATGACGCTTGACTCGTTTGGGTCACGCAAAGACATTTTCAAATAATTGGGGGTCGCAAAATTTGGTTTGACATACAGTATAAAGAAACTTGTTTGATTGGTTGGAACCTTGAGCATCAGGGTATCCCCGATATTCCTATTTTTCTCATACAAACTTCTGGTATTCACCAAATATTCCTTGGTATTCATATTGTAGAGAACAATATCTTTGAAAGTCGAGAAACGGCCATCTTTCAGTGTGCCGAGATCAAGTGCCCACATATCCTTTTTGCTATTATTCACAACTGCAAAGACAATCCACGTGCCTAGTTCTTGGTGTCCAATGCCGATGTGGGTTCCTAGTGTACGGGATGATATAATCTCACCGCTTATAATCTTTTGTTCAATGGATTGAATGTTGAGAGGGGTTTCACCTTCTCTAAGGGCATAGACTTTACCGACGAAATCATACTTGGGTTGATTATCGAGAAGTTGAATTGCTTGGTACTGAACGGGTTGTGATGTGGGGGAGGTCTGCGCATGGGCAAGGGCAAAAGGCAAGGTAGTTATCACCATTCCCCAAAATAGACCCAATAAGCTCCATTGTTTTATATGCATATAACCGACCAAAGAATAAGAAAATCTATGGGAAAATTGAATATCCCACTCAACTTTCGTCTAAAAACCTTAATATATGGTTATAAATTATGCTGAAGTTTTGAGGCCATGATGCGGATGGCCTCCGGATAGGCAATATGTTCTTGAACCAAAACTCTGGCTGCAAGGGTTTCAGGGGTATCGCCAGCGATAATCGGGACGGTCTTTTGTAAAATAATTTCCCCCTCATCCATGCCTGGTGTGACATAGTGAATGGTACATCCGCTTTCGCTGTCACCTTCTTCCAAGGCGCGTTCATGGGTATGAAGGCCTTTATGTTTGGGGAGAAGGGATGGGTGGATATTAATGATACGGCCTTCCCAAGGGGTAATCAGGGTGGGGGAGAGAATTCTCATAAAGCCAGCAAGGCAAACCAGATCAATTTCGAATTCTTCTAAGATTGATAGGATTTTTGTCTCGAATTCGGCCTTGGTTGCAAAGTTTTTATGCGATACAAAGCGTGTCGTAATGTTATTTTCATGTGCCCTGACTAGTCCATAGGCGTCTCCGATATTAGAGATAACGACCTTGATTTGTGCGGGAAATTCATCGATACGACACGCATCGATTATAGATTGAAGATTGCTACCCCGTCCTGAAATCAGGACGGCAAGGCGCAATTTTCGGTTAGGATTGGTTTGTTGGCTTATGCCGCCCATTCTGTATCCATATTGAGAATTTCAACGCGGGTTTCGGCATCGGTTTTAACCACCTGACCGATTATGGTGGCGGTCTCGCCAGTTGCATTTATGGCCGCACAGATTTCATCGGCCTTGTCTTTTGGAACAATGGCAACCATACCCAAACCGCAGTTATAGGTCACGGACATATCATCATTGGTCAAATTGCCATATTTTTTGAGCCATTTGAACACTGCTTGGAATGACCAGAGTTTGGCATCCAACTGAACACCCAAACCGTCTGGCAAAACGCGAGGAATGTTTTCTGTCAATCCGCCGCCTGTAATGTGGGATAGGCCCTTAATCAAACCACCTTGTTTAATGAGTGGTAAAAGTGCACGGACATAAATTTTGGTTGGTCTCATCAACGCATCGCCCAAGGTCGGGGAGTCATCAAATGGGCAGTTTTCGGAATATGTGAATTTATTGTCGGCTACAATTTTGCGAACCAAAGAATATCCGTTGGAATGAATGCCGTTAGAGGCAATCCCGATAACGACATCGCCTTCGGTAATGGTTTCGCCAGTTAAGACGCGTTCACGTTCAACTGCACCGACCGAGAAACCTGCGAGGTCATAATCGCCTTTTTCATACATGCTCGGCATTTCAGCGGTTTCGCCGCCGATCAGGGCGCACCCAGCTTGATGGCAGCCGTCCGCAATACCCTTGATAACGGTCGCAGCTGTATCTACGTTTAATTGGCTGCTGGCAAAATAGTCGAGGAAGAAGAGGGGTTCGGCACCTTGCACCAAAATATCGTTCACGCACATCGCGACCAGATCAATGCCAACAGTGTCATGTTTTTGAGCATCAATCGCAATACGGAGTTTTGTGCCCACGCCATCGGTTGAGGAAACCAGAACAGGATCTTTAAATCCCGCGGCCTTTGTATCAAAAAGAGCGCCAAAACCACCGAGGCCACCCATGGTGCCCGAACGATTGGTTGCTTTGGCAAATGGCTTGATCCGTTCAACGAGAGCATCACCTGCAACAATATCGACACCAGCTTCTTTATAAGCGTTTGCTTTCATTTTGAAAATTGGCCTTTCTGTTGTAAACTATTCTGTATGCAACAGTTATTTAGACGTTTTGATATGGCTCGTATAGTATTTTTTATCACCTTTTTAGGTCTTTTTTTCGTTGGACTGTCCCAAAACCATGTATTTGCGGCAAACTCCCCCTATAGCGTGAAGGGGGTTGAGGTCGATATTACCGATGAAAGCTCTGTAAAAGCGCGGAATAAAGCCTTTATTGAGGCACAAAGGAAAGCCTTTGAGGTGCTTGCAACCCGTTATTATGCCGAAGGTGAGTTGAAAGTCCTGAAAATACCTAGTGATGATACCTTGTCGGGTTTTATTCAGGATTTTAAGATTGCAAGCGAGCAAATCTCGAGTAAGCGATATAAAGGCGTGTTTGATTTCCGCTTTAAGCCCGCCGCCGTTAATCAGCATTTTGGTCGCGGACCTATTAATTATGTCGATGACGCGACACCAGAATCCAAAAAGATTTTGTTGATCCCTTATTATCACGAAGAGAAAAAGCCTATTATTTTTAATAAGGCTCAAAACCCATTTTGGGGATCGCTGCTTGAAGATAGTGCAGAATATAAAGACGTGATTTTGCCTGAGGGCAATATTCAGGATTTGACAGACATCGGAGATAAAAATCCTGGCTATCTTTCATCAGTGACAATCCGACGTCTCAAGGCAAGATATGAAGTCGGTTTTGTGGCGGTTGCAACGGCTAATGTCAATCTTCAGGATCAGTCCAAAATTAACATTAACATTCAGGATGCCAGTTCCGGCACTCTGGTTGATGTCAAAAATTTTGATACAGATGCAAAGATGATTGGAAAAGAGACATTATCTGCTGCTAATGATATTTCCAAACCTAAGAAAGCTGTATCTGTTGTATCTGATACAGCAGGGAATTTAGTTACTACGGATGATACGACAGGCCAAAAAGCTGATATTCCCCAGTCTGAAATTAATCCTGATTATTTCCGTCCGAGCAATCAGCGCGGCAGAATGTCGGTTTCCGCGCGCGAACAAATGATTGCAAAAGCCCAGCAACTCCAAGCTATGGGGGGCGCAAATGTGAACGCGAATCCAAAAGCGGTTGCCCAGCGTGGTCTGCAAAACCCTGAAGCTGTTGAGGCTGCGGCAGATGAGGGAGAGGCCAATGTCCAAGTATATTTTAACAGCATGACTGAATGGGTGAACATTCAAAAGGAATTGTCCCGTCTTGATGGAATCAAGGGTATTCGTATCGTCACCTTGAAAACCAATCAGGCCGATACAGTTATTGAGTATAAGGATTGGAATAAATTACTGGCTTCCTTAAAGGCGAGTGGCTTAAGTTTGAGCTCACAATCTGCGGATTCATATACCTTAAAACGCTTGTCGGATGCATTCTAATATCAATCTCACTTCTTGGAAAGTTATCAAATGAAACTCACAGCTTTGCAGATTTTTTGGGGATTCGCCGTTCTGTTCTTTATCCTTTTGATATGGCTTTTTAAGGCCGTTCTATTGCCTTTTGTATTGGGCGGAACAATTGCTTATCTCCTTAATCCTTTAGTCAATAAAATCTGTAAAAAGGGTCTTAAAAGGCAAACGGCAGTTCTATGTATTTTGGGAGGATTTTTTCTTTTTATGGCAGGATTGTTGGCCATTATTGCGCCGATTTTGGTACGCGAGGCTGGCGGTTTTA
>MEMI01000050.1:72699-93152 GCA_001767915.1 Alphaproteobacteria bacterium RIFCSPHIGHO2_02_FULL_46_13
CTGAGCAAATTCAGACAGTTCTGGAAGATAATATGGGTAAAGCATTCCAAATCGGGAAGGGTGTTCTGGGGGGCATTACAATGGGCGGAATTGCCATTGTTGATTTTCTGACTACGCTTTTGATTACACCGGTTGCCGCCTATTTCTTGATGAAAGAATGGCCAAGTATTGTAACATGGGTTCAGGGAATTATCCCACGTGATCATCTGGTAACGATTTCAATCCTTGGACGCAGAATTGATGTGAAGATCTCCGGTTTTGTGCGTGGGCAGATTACCGTTTGTCTGGCGCTGGGGTTTGCTTATGCTGTTGCTCTTTCTATTGCGGGGCTTAATTATGGTTTTGTAATAGGGTTATCGACAGGTATCTTGTCGATTATTCCATTTGTTGGGTCAACGCTCGGCTTGGTCACAAGTGTTGTCGTTGCTTTCTTACAAACGGGGGGGGATCTGACATTCGTCGGGATTATTGCTTGTATCTTTTTCGCGGGGCAATTTATTGAAGGCAATTTTGTAACGCCTAAATTAATGGGGGATAGTGTAGGGCTTCATCCTCTTTGGATTATCTTTGCTTTGATGGCAGGCGGTTCGTTGATGGGCTTGCTTGGTATGTTCCTTGCCGTTCCAGCGGCAGCGAGTATTGGAGTTCTTGTCAATTTCGCAGTTTCAGAATATAAGAAAAGCCCATATTACCAAAAAACTGACACGACAAATATATTGGCTGAGGATGCCCCAGAAAATCGAAGCACAACAACTCCCACTTGATTTAAAATCCATACCAGCCTTGGGGCGGGAAGATTTTTTTGTGAGTTCTTGTAACGAATTTGCCGTTCACTGGATTGAAAAATGGCCGGCAGGGTGGTTGCCTTTCCCTGCACTTATTCTTTATGGAGAGCGGGGGTCTGGTAAAACGCATCTGGCAGAAGTTTGGCGAAAACTGGCCAATG
Organism: Alphaproteobacteria bacterium RIFCSPHIGHO2_02_FULL_46_13; assembly: GCA_001767915.1. Classification (GTDB taxonomy): domain Bacteria; phylum Pseudomonadota; class Alphaproteobacteria; order Micavibrionales; family Micavibrionaceae; genus UBA1573. Next base: position 73,646 of record MEMI01000050.1, read on the forward strand.
CGGATTTTATGACAGCCGAAGAGTTTAGGGCATTTTCACAAGATGATCTGATGTCGCGCCGCCAGAATTTAGTCATTGACCGTGTTGACCTATTGGTCGGGGATAGGGCGCAGGAAGAAAAACTCTTCCATCTTTATAACCATTGTCAACAGTCCGGAATTTTCTTTCTGGCTCTATCGCGGGTTTCTCCTGAAAATCTTGATTTTGAAATTAAAGATCTGGCCTCAAGATTGCGTGCCGCACCGAATGCAGAGATCGCAGCGCCTGATGATGATCTTCTTTTTAAAGTGCTGGCAAAACGTTTCCATGATCAGGGCTATATCGTCGCGGAATCTGCGCTGGCCTTTACCGTGACGCGGATGGAGCGGTCATGGGAAGAGCTCGATCACTTGGTGGACGCCGCCATCAAATTGGCAACCGCACAGAAAAAACAAATCACCTTGCCGTTGCTCCGCGATTTAATGGCGCTCGATACGTCACTATAAACTGGAAATCACATGGCTCAAACGGCATGTTGCCGGATGCAACATATCCCAGCTATCTGATTTGAATTCAAAGACAGATGCCGTGCCAGAGGGATAAGAATTCTCAAGACTACCAAATTTCCCGCCCCGACTTTCCTTGGATAGATGAAGGACAGTTTCATGAATAGCAGGATTATGCCCGATCACCAGAACACATTGTTTATCATCTGATGATAACTCTGCAATAACGTGCAAAACATCCCTATAAGATGCAGCGCGATAAAGATCCTCCCCACAGAACAGGATAGGGGTATAGGCTGGAAAATTCATCTCAACCAACGTCTGGCGCGTCCGGTCAATGTCTGAGCAAATAACCATATCCGGCGTGATATCCAAAGATGTTAGAGTTTTTGCCACAGACCGCGCTTGCGATTTCCCCGAAGCTGTTAATTGCCGCGCAATATCAGGCGACCCTGCGGCCTCACCATGACGCATCAGGATGATGGTGCGTGGGAGTATGTCAGCAGTTGTTTCTTCGAACATTTTCGAGTCCTTTTATTCAATCTAAATCAATTCAAAATGCTAGGGACGGAACAGGGGTTCGTCAAGTTTAAATAGAAAAAGAGCCGAACAGCTCTTTTTCTATTTTTGACATCTTTAAGAATCATCCTTTACGGCCTTAGATAAAATATTCGCGATCATAATGTTTTTAAAATCTTTATTAATAAGACATAAAAAAAAGCCCCATTTACGGGGCTTCTTTATATTTTTCGATTTGTTAGCCATATCGGTAATGTTGAGCTACTTTTAGAGCTACTTGATGAACAAACTCTTGCGCATCATTGTGATCTTTCAAGCGCATATGAACATTTTCTGGCGACTGAATACCAACGCCGATAGAAATACCTCCAACATCGTTAACAACAGCCATCATATCTTCATCTGGTCTGCTGTCTCCAATACACACAAACAGGTGATCTTTAAATGCTTCATGACTTACAAAAAATTCCGTACCCGATCCTTTGTCAACACCTTTTGGAACAAGCTCTATATGTGTATTGTAAGGAAGGTCGCCTGATTTAATATGAATACCGTCATTTCTTGCAATCTCTTGAGTGAGGCGAAGAAGGTGGTTGTATGCTCCCATTCTATCTTGTGCATCAGTAAGCGCGAGTGTAATTGCACAGTTTTTTCCATCTTCGATAAAAGCTCCCGGGAACTGTTCTAATTCTTTTGTAAGCAATTGAATAAGTCCATCTCTATTTGGAACTGGGTTTTCTGTAACGATCGCTCCTCCAGGAGAAGTAATGCGGGCACCCATCTCACTTACAATCCAAAATTCTTTGTGAATATTTGGGTATGCGGCTTCAAAAAATACCTCTGGTCTTCCCGTATTTGGTGCGATTGTGTTTCCTGCTTTTATAAGAATTTGATAATCATTTTCTAATTGAGTTTCTGGTTCAAACCCACTATGTACCCCAACGGGTTTTAAGAGTGTTGCGCCATCTTGGTCAGGCATCCACAAAAGACGTCCTTCAATGGCAGCTTGGGCAATTGTATTAAAGCAATCTGTATGATTTTTCATTTAAACACCCTTTTATTAAAACTGTTGTAGCTATTTTTATTTCTTGTATTTATCAGTTAGCCAAACTCGAAGTCAAACTATTATCTTTATTAAAATATTGAAGAAAGAAATAGCCCATTCACTAAGCTAGAAAAATTTAGCATATGAAAAATAACTTTGTCAATCATTTTTTAAGAATTGTAATCTAATTCACTTAGAGGAGGACAGGGGGGGGGGGATGCTAGCCTTCTGTTTCCCTTAATAAAATTTTCTTTGGACACTATTTCAATTTTGGCGGCATAATTCTCCGGATCAGGTGTTTTGGCCGCATTTTTTGCCCATTTGCTTGACCAGCATAAGTCATCTATTAACTGAACATTGTATCCATGTTTGACGCCGTCCAATGCCGTATCCCAAACACATAAATTTTTTTCCACTCCTGTAACTAAGATATTGGTAATGCCGTTTCTTTTTAGAAAGTTATCTAGGTCGGAGGGGAGCGTTAATCCGCAACAATAATCATAACAAAATGCTGATTGAAGCTTTTTACCGATAATCTGTGTGAATGGAGGTGTTCCCCAAGCGCGGCGGTTGCTTATGGACGGATGTTGGGCAAGATCTTTAGCTTCCTCCCACATTGTGTTGCAATAAATTGGCCTGATACCACTCTCATCAATGAATTTCTCAACTTCGGAGACCATTTGAGCGGCCTCCTCTCGCGTATAGGCATGTAGCCCTTCCCTCGTCATATCCACAATGAGTAGGGCAGAATTACTGCTATTTAAGATGAATTCATCACGCATGGATAAAATTTTTGCACATAATTAGTAAATAATGCAATAATGCGCGCCAATATAATGAAAATAAGTTTCTTTTTGTGAGGAATATTTTGAGCAAAACCAGCCTGATTGCCGATATTGGTGGAACAAATGCCCGTTTTGGGATTGTGGATAGCAAGGGTATACGTGACCTTGTTTATCTTGAATGCCGCAATTATACGGGTCCTGCCGAGGCGGCAGAGGCTTATTTAAAGAAAATTGGGGTGCAGACACGTCCGGAAATTGCCGTTTTTGCGGTTGCGGGGCCGGTGATGGCTGATTTGGTTAATTTTACGGGGAGTCCATGGACTTTTCGTATATCCCAAGTCAAGGAACAGTTAAAACTAGCCACTTTTGAGGTGATGAATGATTTTCAGGCGGTTGCTTTGGCAATTCCTGATATTTCTCCGACTCTACTCCAAAAGATTGGTGGCGGGGAACCTAAACAAGGATGGGCAAAAGGTGTTCTGGGGCCTGGAACAGGGCTGGGCGTTGCCTCATTATTCTGGAATGGAAATGACTATCTGGCGAATCCGGGTGAGGGGGGGCATGTGACTTGCCCGGCCACATCTGATCGGGAGTTTAATATTTTCCATCGTCTGCGTGTCAAATATCACCATATCTCCGCTGAACGTGTTTGCTCGGGCAAAGGTCTGGAAAATCTTTATAATGCCATCCGCGTCCTCGACCACAAATTTGATTTGCCTGATTTGGAAGCCCCTGAGATTTCGAGAAATGCCCTGAATGGTTCGTGTGAAGTTTGTAAAGAATCGCTTGATCTGATGTTGTCATTTTTGGGGCGGGTTGCGGGTAATCTTGCGCTCACACTCAATGCGCATGGCGGCATTTATATTGCGGGCGGAATTCCTACAAAATTGGGCGATTATTTCTTCCAGTCTGCTTTTTGGGAAGAATTCAAGGCCAAAGGCCGCATGAGTGAGTTAATGGAAAGCATCCCTGTTTATTTGATTAAACATGATGCGATTGGTTTGCTCGGGCTTGAACAGCATGCAAAGAAAATCATTGCCGGCTTTTAATCGGCTACAAATATTTCACAAGACTCATTTGCAGGACGCGGACTGAGGCGGAATAGGATGCCTCAAGCTGCCCTTGAATCTCCGTTAACATCACAGACGCTGAAGGAATATCAGTTTCCTTGATGTTAGAAGAGACTTCTTGCAGGTAAGTTTTATCTTGTTCGTTTTTGTCTATTTGAGCATTGATTGAGTTCGCTTGCGTTGAAAGTATCCCTCTGATATTGCCGATTCCATCAATAGATTGTTTGATCAAATCAAGTGCTTCAGTTCTTTCCGCTGCACCAGTTGGGTTTGTTTTGAGGATATTATAGGCTCTTAATAATTTCTCAAAAGCAGGGTTATCTGCTGTTACACCATAGGTAGAGGAGTATGTTTCCGATACTTGTACAGATGAGAGTGTACTGTTTCCTTGATAATAGGATGAGTTTACCACTGATGGTGATGTTTGAGCAGGCCACGCGGGATCACTCAGGTTCACTGGTGTTGTATCAATATCTGATCCTGAAAATAAATGACGGCCTCCGATCTCTAGGTTTAAAAGTCCTGCTGTCTCGAGCATCGCATTGTCAGCTTGGCTGGCTGTAATTGTTCCAGGGACTTGGTTCCCTCCAAGGGCTGCGGTTACGTTGCTCAACATCGTATTCGCCATATCCTCAATCTTACCAATCGTTGAATACATGATATTAATATTGGATGATGCCGTATTGGCGTTTGCATTGTAGGCGGTTAATTTTTTTTGGGAACTTTCAACAGCCAATAAATATTGGCTGTCACTTGCGATCCCCTTGTAGTCCTGAGATTTTAATCCAGAACTGATCTGAGTGTTGATATCAGAATATTTCGTTTGCAAGCGCATGTTTTCAGAAACCATCTGATTGGTAAATGCGAATGTCGCGACGCGATTAACCATGATTTATGTCCTTTCTAATCTATCTGATCGCGGCTATCAGCGCGTCCAGCATTTCTTGAATTGTTTTTACAACTTGTGCGCCAGCTTGGTATTGGTTTTGATAGACAAGAAGCTTCGCCGTTTCTTCATCCACGTTGACGCCATTATTACTGGTCAAAAGGTCACTGCTTGTTTTAAAAACAGAGAGTGACGTGTCAGAGTCTTTCTGAGAAAGATCTGCTTTTGACGCTGCAGAAGATATAAAAGCCTGCGCATATCTTTGGAGTGTATTATTCTGTGATGCAAAGTCGCCAGCCGCGTTAAAAGAGACATTGTTGTTCAACATATCTGCAAGGCTTTGTGCGATGCTACCATCTCCGCGGTTAACGCCACGGTCACCGACTGCCAGAGTTGCGCTGGTGCTTAGTGTCCCAATCGAGAGATATTCAGGGGCAGTCAACAAATAGCTACTGACTTTTATATCAGACGCTCCGGCTGTTCCTGTAAAGAGATCATTCAAGCCAAAGTAACTTGAGAAGCTCTGCCCCGTCGATGAGGTGACAGAACTCGACATAGGATTGATGGAAATCCCATTGGTCGATGGAGATGCAAGGATTGAGAGTTGTCCATCGGTGTTAAGAGAGGCTGTAACCCCCGGAATACCGTTGAGGGCAGTCATCACGTCATTGACACTGGTCATTGCTCCCAAATTGATGTCGGAATAGTTGACAATTGTCCCTGCGCGGTCGGTCACTGCTACGCGAATTGTCCCAGTCGCGGAAAATGCAGTTCCTGCGGTTAAAGCTTTTAAAGACCCTTCCATCAGGTTGCGGGATGGAACGGAGGCACCATTGTTCAACAAAGTGTTAACCTGAGTTTTGAGCACTGTTGAAAATTCATCTAGTTTGGCTTGCTCTTTGACGTAGATGTTATCCCGCAAATCAATATATCCAGCCAACTTCCCTGATCTTACACTTGTGGTAATGTCTGTACCGTTCAAAGTAATCGGTGAGAAATCTGCGGGATATGTTGTTGTCGGTGTGACTTGGTTAGTCACAGCGTACGTTACTTGCTGCGGTTCTGACAATAAGAGTGCTTGACCGGTGCCTGTATAAATTTGTAAGCGATTATCATTGGTATAGAAATATTGGATGTCTATTTCCCCAGCTAGATTTTGAAGCTCCAGATTTCTTTGGTCTTCATATTCTGCGGTATTGGCATCTCCCCTGACGCTGCCAGCTACTTTTTCATTCAGGTCATGAATGCGGGCAACAATAGCATTAATGTTGGTAACAGAATCTGCAATCTTTTGCTCGTTTGATAAACGCAATTTTTGAATGTCGTTTGTTAAGTCGCGCAAGGAATTGGCGATGGTGTCTGCGGTTTGCACGACCTCTGATTTGTTGGCGGCGGTCTCTGGGTTGGTTGCGACATATTGGAGCGATGAGTACAATTTGTCTAAAGAACTGCTCAGGGAGTTATTCCCGTCAGTGTTTCCCACCTGAGTAACATAGTAATCCAGAGATGTGCTGACAACCTCTTTGGCTTGATATGTTGATATATCGCCAACCAAGGCTTTTAGCATGAATTTATCAGTTGTTCCGATAACAACGCCAGAAACAGGGGTTGAGCCAGCGCTTGTTGTCAGATATTGAACATCAAGCTCTTTTCGAGAATAACCAGCTTTATCGGCATTCGTAATATTCTGGGACGACAGGCTTGTTTTTAAAGCCGTCGTCATCATGCCACTAATGGCCATGTTTAAACCTGCACTTAGTGCCATTGGCTATCTCCATCTTTGAGAGAAGGTGAGTTCTGAATACCGTTAAATCTGTAGACAGTGTTATGTGTTAGAGCCTCCTGAACAGCTGACAGCTCAGATGATAGAAGATTCTTTGTATCAATATGGACAGAGCTGCTAATTACATCTTCAATCAATGTCTTTGCATTATCTTCATAGCTTTTTAAAAGGGCTGACCTATGCTTCAAATACGCTTCCATCGTTAAAAAGCCACAGGATTCCAAAATTGCATTTTCGTGTTTTGCAAGAGTTAGAATTTTTCGAGAAAGTTCCAGGAATTCGAAAATACGATCTTCGAAGTTTTCCGGATTTTCTAAAGGTGCAGATAATTCCCTGTTCATCATCTATCCTTCCTCTTGTTTCTATTCTTTGCCTTTGTTCTGGATATCAATTGATGATCCATAGCTGAGGCAGGCTTTAGCAGATTTCAAGGTTGCATCAAGCTGTGCTTTGATATCTTTCTTTTCTTTGTCGATCCCCTCAATATAGGTGCGGATCGCCAATTCAATTTCATCTAGCTGTCTGAGAACGTGAGTTCTTTGTTCTTCCGATAATATTTCTAAAGAGGACTGGATAGCAGTCTGGTCAGAGAAAAGGCCTTCCGAAATAAGGCTTTCAATGTCCTTATTTTTATTCCATTTCTCAAGAATGCTATCCAGTATGTCCATTTAGAAGTCCCTTTAGATCAAGTTATATTATCTCAATATTATCTCACTGCGCCAATAAGATCTGTAAACATCTCACTCACTGTACTGACGACCTGTGCCGCAGAAGAATAGGCCTGTTGAGCAACAATCATCTTGTTAAACTCTTCGGAAGTATCGGTAGTAGATTGCTCCAGAGCGCTGGCAACAACATTACCGGCATTCCCTTGGCCAGGAAGGCGAAGGTTGTAGTTACCTGCCGCTTCGTTCTCATCATACACTGTCCCTTCGACGTGTTTCAATCCGTTTGGATTTGGAAAGGTGGCGATAGGAATTTGGTAAACAGGCAGACGCACACCATTTTCAAAGGCGGCAGTAACCAACCCTGTTTCATCAATGGTGATTTCGCTCAATTGCCCGAAACGAACACCATCTTGGTCGATAAGGTAGATTTCAAGCCCAGGGCTGGTGGTATTTGACGAGAACTGGGTTAATCCATCTGTTCCGCCCACTGTACCCCAGTCGAGTGCAACAGAGGAGTTGTTTGCTCCAGTTGTAAATCCCGTGATGTCGAAGGACGGAATTGCCGGAGTGAAGGAGGCGATAGAGCCATTTCCGTTAAAGGTAACAGCAATGGTTTTTTGTGCACCAGCTGTTAATGGGTCTGTATCAAGAACACCTGAGGCTATTGCTGTTCCTGTTTGTACAGGATCAGAGAAGGTTGCTGTCCAAGAGTTCGCAGCAGTTTTTGCCCAGGTGATAGAAATTTGGTGACTAACACCTAGTGCATCAAATATTTCAATCGAGTTATTGAATGTATCGGCGATGGCAGCATCCGCTGGAAGATTCATATCAAAACGAACTTCGGCAGTTGCCTGTGCTGTACCAGAAATTGAGTTGACATCCACTGGAACAAGAGAGTTCAAGTCGTTGGCGGAAGTTGATATGACGTTTCCAAGATCATCGGTCGCTTGCCCCAAGAGGTAGTAGCCTTCAGAGTTAATCAAATAGCCCTGAGCATCAGTCGAGAAACTTCCGTTTCTAGTGTATGTATAGGCGGAAGGTTGGTTGTCGACTTGGTCTGAAACCACAAAGAAACCATTTCCGTTAATCGAAATATTCGTGCTGGTATCTGTTGCCTGAATTTGACCCTGAGCGCGAATGTCTTGTGAGGTCTCGTAAACAACGGCCCCACCTGCGCGGCTTCCCGCACCTGTTACGAGTGATTGGAAAGACACCTGACGGATCTTATATGCTGTTGTACTCGCGTTTGCAATATTCTCGGAAACAGCGGCAACGGCGGTGGATTGCGCGCGGAGGCCAGAAACTGCAGCATTTAATGCACCATTCAAACTCATTTTTAATCTCCTTTATTAAAATTTATAAAAAATTCAGTTTTAGATTAGGTTGTTGTTTCAGTATTGGTTGTATTGGTGGTGTCCGTAGCGGTATCAGACGCCGTTGTAGTAGTGGTTGCCGCTGGTTTTACAATTTTATTCACATCGTTTATTTGGAAAAGCATGCTACCTGCCTGAAGGAATGTTCCAGTAGAGTCTGATTGAACACTGTCCACTTTAACGGCAGTATGGATGTCGGCGGTAATATCTTTACCAGCGCTATCTTTCATCGTTTTGCCTGCGCTATCTTTCAAAGTGATAGCAACTTTCAAGATTTCCCCGTCGACAGTTGCGCGGGTTAAATCTGCATCTTTAAGATTCAGGCTATAGGTACCAGCATTAATGGCACTGCCGCCGGCACTATTTTGCATTGCACCGCTATAGACGATCTTACCCGTAGAGTCGGTCACTGAAATTCCAACAGATTTTGCATCTGTCGGTATGGCGTAAGTCCAATTAACCGATTTATCCTGAACCGCTGTTGAGGCTGTCGCAACGTCAACGGTCTGACCTATATACCCGAATGCGCTTGAGAGACTGCTTTGGTTTAATGCGCCAAGCATTTTCTCAAGATTGCTATTGGTGTCAATTTGTTGCTCCAGTGCAGAGAACTGGGTCAACTGTCCTGTAAATTCTTTTGTATCCATAGGATCAAGTGGATTTTGGTGTTGCATCTGGGTTAACAGAATGCTCAAAAACTGGTTTTTCAGTTCTTTGGCTTTATCTGACGCGGCAGTGGTCGTTGTCGAGGTGTTTGTGCTTGATGTTGTCGCAACCTTTGTCCCCGAAACGCCTGCCAGGCTTTTCCCATTTGAAATTTGCGTAATTGTTGCCATAATTGGCTCCTTTTTTAATCTCTACACTGATTAAAAGAAGCCTATGCAAGAAACGTGCGCAGTTGAAAAATATTTTCTAAATAGCGCCGATTTTGATCAAAATATCGAGCGGATGCGGCACATTACTGCCCTTTCTAACGAAATAAATTTTATACATTTCCCCAAAAGAATCTGGATTTGCCTGTTCATATTTGTCCATAAGGGCTAAATCTGACAAATGACCATCAGGGAACATCTCGAAAAAGTCACGCTTCCGTTGTGGGGAGAGGCTCACACTATATGGGGATAGTCCATGCCTGTCCGCCATTTCCTGAATGAGTGGGAAGGTGTAGCGGTGTTCTTGGACGTGGAACAAGAGGTCATTGCATTCCGATAGATTAAAGAAGTCCCCCGCCCGTGTGCACAATGATTTTGGATCGTCAGGGGAACATTTAAAAATATCCTGACGAAATTGACGAATATCATCAAGAGAGGATGTGTATCCTTTTTCTTTAATATAATCACTGGCAGGGTTCAAAATCATATCGCGGGCTATTTTGGAATAGAGTGAAAGGCTCATTTTCCCGCCTGGTTTCAACGTATCTAATATTGCGGACAAGCCTTTATCCGGGTCTTTTAAGTGGTGAAGAACGCCTGAACTGACGACGTAGTCAAATTTCTTGTTGAGTTCTCCCACCTTCATCAAATCGCCGTGAAGGAAGGTGATGCGGGGAAGGTAGCCGAGCTCCTCAGCCATGCGCATGCCATAGGCAATACTGGAACGTGACAAATCAATGGCGGTAATTTTTGCCTCTGGCAATACCGACGCATAAAGGGCGGGCTCTTGCCCTGTGCCGCACCCTGCGACCAGAATTTCAATGTTGCTGCTGATGTTTCTCAGAGCTTCGGACGTTTTGGTGCTATTTACACTTGTCCATCTTGGATAAGGACGATTTTCATACATTTCTTGTACGGCTTTTGATGTGACGTCTTCAATTTCTGTAAAGCTTTTAATTTTGGGAATAAGCGACGTTTCATATTTTGGGTTTTTGAATTGGGCTTTCAGAAGAGGTTCCATAATCTTTTTGCAAGATGATGAAAATTCAATATCTGTGCTTTGGGTATAAATTTCATATAGCGGTTTGAAACAGCAGGCGAGCGATAGAATTTTGGCTGTGTCATCTGATAGTTTTTTGGAAGATGACATTTCTGTTTCTAAATGAGCCAATAATTTGCTTAGATTTTCTTTGTCCTCGGGCGTTTCAAAGTAAATGAAATCATTATACCAACATTGCACAGCAAGGCAGGACAGAAATTCTAAAACACCACGCGGCCAAGATTTATAATTTTCCCAATTGGAAATGAAATAACGTCTGATATGCATCAGAATATGTTCAATGGGTGCGTTGGCTGTAATAATGCGGCGAAGCCCTAGGCACAGAAAAGAGGATTTGAGGGCATGAAAGAATTTTTTGGTGTCGATATCTTCGGGTTTCGTTGTTGGAAAATCACGCAGAATTTGATAGGCGGGGTCACTTAAGAATACGCCACACCATGATGGGGCAAGATTTCTGTGTCGAATAAAGTCTTGTGCTAAACAAATATCGATTGCTGTTTTGGTGTCGGGGTCGAATTCTGCCTGCGCCCATTTATTCATCAACTCTGCGAAAATAGAGCGATAGGTTTGGTTATTGGGAAACCTGAGTAACAGACCCCTGACTAAGAAAATGGCTCTTGATGTATCACCTTCTTGGAATAGGGAAATGGAGAGGCTTTGTATCAGTTTTGGATTCGTTTTATCTTTTTGATAGGCCTTCATATAGAAATAGGAGCTGTTTTTATAATTGGTAGCTTTGTAATACACATCCCCGATGGAGATGGCCATGTCCGCGCTGTCCGACAACTCGCACGCCTTGCTAAGGTATTGAAGTCCTTCATCTTCTGATCCAAGTTTGACCAGCGAAAGTCCTAGATTGTAAAGGCTATCTGCGTTTTTATCATCTAAGGAAACGGCCATTCTGAAAGCATCGCACGCCTCTTCGTTTCTGCCCATTCTGTCCCATACCAAACCCAATTGTGCCCATGCATTAGTGTTTTTTTCATCCAGAGAAATGCAGGATGCGAAGCCCGATTCTGCTGCAATCAGATTATTTTGTTGGAGTGATTTCATGGCAGAATTGTAAAGATTTCTGGCATTCTGGTCGGTAGCTTGTGACATAAGTAATCCTTTAAAATCTTGTGTTTCTGATACTTTTTATATTCTATGTCGGTTTATTTATCTTTTAAACCTTTTATTAACGGTTTATGGGTTAGGATTAAGAATATAAGCGACGTTGAGAATAATATTCAAAACCGAATTTATATATGTTAGATTAAGCACATTAATGAAACTGATTCGCAAGAATGTGAAAAAGTTTCTCGGTTCTCAGAAGAGAATTGATTTGCATAAATGGCTTTAACAACTCTAGAAAGGGGTCTACCATGCCAGTAATCGCAACTAACACCGCAGCTAACTCTGCACTCGTCTACCTTAACAAAAACTCCCGTGATCAATCCCAGTCTTTGGCAAAACTGTCAAGCGGTTCCCGTATCGTTCGTGCATCTGACGACGCTGCTGGTCTTGCTGTCAGTTCTTCCTTGCGGGCTGATATCACGACTTTAAAACAAGCTGCCATCAACTCCATTCAGGCTCAATCTGTTCTTCAAACAGCAGATGGTGCTTTGGCTCGTGTTGGTGATATTTTGCAACGTATGAAATCACTCACTGCACAAGCTATTTCAGGTTCTGTTGATAACACCAACCGTGGTTTTATTGACCAAGAATATGATGCGCTGAAAGCTGAGGCGATCGCTATTGGAACAAATACAACATTCAATGGTACGGCTCTGTTGACAGGTAACTTTAACGCTACCAACAACGTGGGTACTTTCCAAGTTGGTACTGCTGTTGGTGATACAATCGTAGCTGACTTGACAACTGTTGTTGTAACGGCTGCAGGGCTTCCATCTTTGGCGGCTAACACTGATACGGCTGCTAACGCTATCGCAGCTTCCCCTCTCGTTGACGCAGATATTGATGAAGTATCAGCTTCGCGCGCAACAGTTGGTGCTTTGCTCTCTCGCTTCCAATATCGTAGCGATGTGATCGATAGCTCAATTGAAAACTTGACTGCTGCTAGTTCTGCTATCACTGACGTGGATCTTGCTGCTGAGCAATCAAATTTGGTTAGCAAGCAAGTTCTGACAGAGGCAGCGATTGCATCTCTCTCCCAAGCGAACCAGATGAAATCAGCGTTATTGTCCCTCGTTAGATAGTAGTCCGTTTCTAAGGTAGAAACATAAAGAATTAAGGAATAGGGGGGATTGGCACGGAAATTGCTAATCTCCCCTTTCTAATAAGTTACATAAATTTAAAAAAGAATATATAATAAGTGGGAATTTAGGAGAATGCTATGGCAACAAATGGGATTACGACATTAGGTAATAGAACCTTCCTGTTTGGGGGAGCGTCAGGCATTGATACATCCTCACTGATTACGGCTGCTTATAACGCTAAAAAATCACAAGCGGATAAAATTGATGTTCAAGTGAAGAAGAACGTAGCTAAGTTTGAGGCATATGACAAAATAAAGACTTTATCGAACGCTGTTAAAACATCTCTCGCCAATATTCAAAAAAACTATTCCATTCTGGCGGGTAATACGGATTTATTTGATCAAAGAACAGGAAGCCTATCTACAAATACCGCCGTATCTGCAACCAGTTTGGTGGATGTCAAGCTTGATCCAGGAACAACTCTTGGTGCTCATGAAATAATTGTTCAGACAAAAGGCCAGGCTCAACGGGTTACAAGTGATTCAAGTACAAGTGCCACAGACCCGCTGGGATATACAGGAAGCTTCTCAATTGGTATCGCAGGGAAAACTGCATCCTCAGTGAATGTGACATCAGGTATGACGCTCACGGACTTGGCGGCGGCAATTAACACAAGTTCTTCGACAACTGGTGTAACGGCAACCATTGCAAAAGTTTCGGATACTTCATACCAAATGGTTCTAACGGGATCGGATATTAACAAAGCTATCCAAATAACCGGTGTAACAGGAACAGATGTTATGCAGAGTGTTGGGGTTACCGATGGTTTAGGCGGTTATCCGAATATTCTTCAGCCAGCACAGCCCACCTCAATCAAGGTCGATGGTATTACATATTCTCGCGATAGTAACAGTTTCAGTGATATCATAACTGGCGTTACCATTAACGTTAAGAGTGCTGATCCGGCGACAACGATTAATCTCTCTGTTGAAAATGATAATTCTGGTGTAAAAGCAGGCATTCAAAGTTTTATTACTTCTTATAATGCACTCCGAGATTATATTAAATCTCAACAGGTTGTCTCCGACAAAGGGACATTGGACAGTAGTGTTGTACTGTTTGGTGATACGGTTATGGAGAATTTAAATCGATCGTTGCAGGGTATTCTGGGTGGCAGTTATGGTTCCGGAGGAACAACTCTTTCAACGCTCAGGAATGTCGGCATAACACTTGATACAGACAATAAACTTGTCATGGACGAGACAAAATTTGATACGGCTCTGATTGATAAATTTAGTGAAGTGAGAGATATTTTCCAGGCTAAGGTAACGGTTGATAACACCGAATTCCGTATGACAAAAAATACATCCACCAATGGCAATCAAAATTTTGCAATGCAAATTACAATGTCAGGTGGAGTCATTAACGGTGTTTCCGTGGGTGGAGATTCGAGTTTGTTTGATTTTTCGAATGGAACCATTACTGGAAAAGCGGGTACAACCTATGAAGGCATGTCATTTGCCTATATCGGGACAACGGATACGACTGTGAATATTAATATTCAATCTGGGCTATCTGATACACTGAGTAGCACGATTGATAAATTTTCTGATGCCCTGAATGGTGATCTAACAAAAGAGATGAATAGAATCTCTAGCCAGAATACCCAGCTTGAACAAAGGTCGTCCCGTGTGCTGGAAAGAGCAGCCGCATATCGAGAAAGTCTTATTAGTAAATATGCGGCTTTTGAATCAAAATTGGCGCAAGCACAAACTGTCTTGGCACAATTACAAGCCATCACTAAATCAAATAATAAAGATTAACAATAAAGCATAATCGTTTACCCCAAAGGAAAAGAAATTGGTCAATAATCCTTATCAAGCAGCCTCACAGGCCTATCAGAAAAAAAATGATGATACATTAACCCCGCTTCAAATCGTTGTAGAGCTGTATAAGGGTATGATTAAAAATACCAAATTGGCTAAGAAATACTGGGAAAATAAGCAGTTTGATGTGACGTGCAGTTATATCGAAAAGAATTTTAATATTCTTGAAGCATTGCAGTCTAATATTGATCTTGAAAATGGTGGCGAAGACGCTGTCTTCCTGAATCGTTTCTATACGGTTATTTTCTCTGCTTTGACCCTTGCCATGACAAAGCCTGATCCGGCAAAACATTTTGATGAAATCGTCTCTTATATTCAACAGGTCCATGACCGTTGGTATGCCTTGGCATATCCAGGAGCTGATTTACCAGAGACTCAAGACCCAATTTAAGATTGGCTCTGATTTACCCCTCTAAATAGGCCGACCATAACTTTAATAAGTCATCACCAATTGATACTGGCGAGAACGGTTTGTGAATAACACCAATAATGGGTTCTAATTTTGCTTGGTCTTCCAATTCAATTGTTTCATGGCCGGTCATAAAAATTGCAGGGGTTGTATTTGAGAGGTTACGAACTTTTTCTAAAAGGTGAGGCCCATCTAAAATTGGCATGGAGACATCAATGATTAATAAATCAGGTTCGAATGTTGAGAGATGCTCAATGAATTGTGCGGCGCTTGTACAGCAGATGATTTCAAAGCCTTTGTTGCTTCTTTCGATTGATTTTTTAACCATCATTTGCATCATGGAATCGTCATCAATATGAAGGATTTTTTTTAGCTGTCTCATGCTGAAACCCTTTTCAATTCTTGAATTGTGAGTTCGGAAATAGTGATGGTTTGTTGAATAAGACTTTCAAGAGTATCCTCAGGGTCTTCATTTCGCGCGGTATGCTCAATTTGTGAACACAGAATATTCATCTGCAGCGCACCCATAGAGGCACTGGATGATTTGAGGGGGTGGGCTGATTCTGCTATGCCTTTATAGTCCCCATCTTTTAAACTGGACGTCATGGTTGTGATGTAAGTTGTAATTGACTTGATATACTGATCAACGATATTCGGCATTTCATCGCCCATAATATCAAGCATCTCACTATAAACATTTATATCTATCAATTCCATGTTATTGACAACTGGATTCTCCAGTATGAATTGTAAGGGGGACGGTTCTGAAAAGAGCCAATTTTTCAGCGCGTTCTCGAGCGTATGGCGGGAAATTGGTTTTGCAAGATAATCATTCATTCCACTGAGCATACATTTTTCAATATCACCTTTAATCGCATTGGCTGTGAGCGCGATAATCGGGACGTTTGCACCGGGGGTCTGAGAGAGTTCTATACTTCTGATCAATTGTGTGGCTTCGTAACCATCCATTTCAGGCATCCGACAGTCCATTAATATCAGATCGATTTCAGATGCATGCGCTCTGAAATATTGAACGGCAGCAACGCCATTCTCTGCCAGAACAGCATTTAGCCCCATGGTTTTCAGTATTTGTAATGCGTATTCCTGATTAACCGGATTATCTTCAACTAATAATATTTTCTTGCCGATGACTGGTTTAAAATCTGGTTTCGGGGCTCTGGCGTTATGTGCGATAGATTCTTTTGGCGTTTTGGTGAGTGGGATTGAGAACCAAAAGGTTGAACCATCAAAACGATTTCGTTTGAAATCAATATTTCCCCCCATGATCTCGACCAGATTTTTGGTGATGACAAGGCCAAGTCCTGTGCCGCCATATTTTCTTGTGGTTGATGTGTCGGCTTGTGAAAATTTTTGAAAGATCGCGTTTCTTTTGTTTTCAGGAATTCCGATCCCTGTATCTTCCACTTCGAAATATAAATCATTTGGGTTTATAGCGTCAGGAGTCACCAGAATTTTGATATGCCCGACATCCGTAAATTTTAAGGCATTGCTAATCAGATTGGTTAGAATTTGCCTGATGCGTGTCGGGTCCCCTAGATAGGCGGTTTGAAGGTCAACAGAGACCTCTTTATAGAGTTTCAACTTTTTATTGCGCGCGCTGATTTGGAATGTCGAGATAAGGTTGTCTAACATTTCGCCCAAATCAAAAGGAACGACTTCCATTTCAATATGTCCGGATTCAATCTTGGAAATGTCCAGAATATCATTGATCAGTTCATTCAGATTTGTCGCGCAAGAGACTAAGGCCTCGGAATATTTCTTCTGCTCTTCATTGAGCTCCGTTGATTGGATTAATTCGGACATACCAATAATACCGTTGAGCGGTGTTCTGATTTCATGGCTCATATTCGCTAGAAAATCAGTCTTGGCATTATTAGATAGAATCGCACGCGATCTTTCTTTTGAATAATGACTTATAAAAATATAACTACTATAGATTATGATCAGAAAAAGAATGAAATAGGTGCCGGTGCGGTAGTTATTGGACATATAGTTATATAATTTCTGTTTGTCCCGAATAAGTTTATATATTCTTGATAGGGGTTCCTCAAAATTGGAATTCATGATTTCTTCATATGAATTTTTTTCTATAATGTTTTTATAATTCAGAAGAATATCCTCAATTTCCTGATCGTAAGAGGGGATAAATTTTGAATCGATTGCATAAGTAATAAAGGATTGGTTATTTTTGTTAGGGAGTCTCTCAACGTCTTCAAAAAGATCATTATAATAATAGATCAGTTCTTTGAATTCCGGAGTGGTGTCCTCAAATTTTTGGGGAGTTAAAACATGATGCGTATGAAGATATTTTTTCTCAAGAACATTATGGATTTCGGATAGTTTGAAAACATCATCCAACGCATCGTTGAATCTATTCTCATAAGTTCTAAAAGACTGAACAAAGAAAAAAGCTTCAATCATAAGCAATAATGACAAAATGATCATTTCCCGTACAGTGAAGGACGGAACTTTGTTTTCGCCGATAGAGAATTTTGTTAACATGATATGCACCCTTTGATTCAATAAGAAACAAGTAAAATTCTTATTAAGAAGATGACTTAGGATAGAAAAACTTTTCTTATTTACTCAGAATAAGTGTGCGCCATTCGCCATGGGTAATGCGTTTAACAACGCTCAAACCCGCTGATTTATGGGCTTTCAGGACTTCTTTTTCTTGCTCAACCAAAAGGCCTGATAAGATAGTTATACCATCTTTTGCCAGATTTTTGGATAAATCTTCGGCCATAAGAACCAAAGGGCCAGCCAGAATGTTCGCAATAATCAGGTCAAAGCCTTTATCCTTAGCCTTTACTCGACGCGCGGCATATCCATCACCCGTTGCGCACACCATACCCTTGTCACCAGACGGGACATGATTAATCTTACGGTGATGGCAGGCAACCCGTGTGGCTTCCTTGTCAATATCAACGGCTAGTACAGGTTTTTTCCAGAGTTTATAGGCGGCAATCCCTAAAATACCAGAACCCGCCCCCATATCCAGAATTGCCTTTGGTTTCAGGCCAGTTGAATGGAGGTGGAGCAGGGCTTCTAAACACCCGCGCGTTGTTCCATGTTCACCGGAACCAAAGGCGGTGGCGGCATCAATTTGTAGAGGGATTTTGCCTTTGGGTGGTTTGCCGTCAAAATGGCTTCCGAAGATAAAGAAATCTTTAATCTCGAAGGGGGGGAATTGCAGATAGGACGCTTCCAACCAATTGGTCTCGGGAATATCTTCGACCACGAAATTGGATTCTTTAAAGGGATCGCCACTATGTTTGGATATGAGCTTTGCGAGGGCTTTGATGGGGGCAGGGGATGTGAATACCCATTGAATGTCCCAACCATATTTGGTCTTAACCCATGAAACGGAAACGGCCTCATCCTCAAGGGATAAAGCCGCTTTGCCGATAATATTTTCGTCATAAGATGAAGGGAGAGACAGGCTCACGCTTGAAAGTCCTGTTGATTGCACAGCAGAATCTTCGGAAGGCGTTGCCTGTTTCTTCATACTTACTTGTCCTCTTCTTCAAGATCAACGTCGAGATCGTCATCGTCGTCGTCCAGATCGTCAAGGTCTGCATCCAGATCATCATCCAAATCAGGATCGATGTCGTCGCTATCCAATTTTTCGTCATCGTCGTCGCCGTCGATTTCTTCGACTTCTTCAAGGCTCACTGTATCGGCCTCGGCAACTTCATCCTCGACGAGGTCTTCTTCATCGGCCTCTTTTGCCTCCGACACTTGATCGTCTTCGGTTGTGTCATCTGCCGCCAATCGTCCACGACGATTTTTGATTTTGACTTCACCGGTAAATTCGGTGCTGCATTGCGGGCAAACAATCGGGCGTTTGTTCAAATCGAAAAAACGTGTTCCGCAATTGGTGCAAATGCGCTTTAAACCTCGTGGGTCACTTACTGTCGCTTCTTTAGCCAAGCTATCCTCCATAAGGGATTGATATTAAAAACCTATTGGCCTGATTGCCTTATTTTTAGCTCTCTGTCAAAGGTTAAAAACATTTTGTAGGAATAATATGTGCGAAGCAGCAAATATAAACCTCGCCTCTATTAAGATTCGTTAACTTTCTGTATGATAGACTTGATATTCAAACGACCCCGTCTCAGGAGAATCTTATGCAAACTTCCGTAGTAATTTGTGGCTATAAACGCTCCCCCTTTACCTTTGCGAATAAGGGAGCATTGGCCAAAACCCGTCCTGACGATATGGTGGCCGAGGTCATTAAAGCATTGATCGCCGAGACAGGTGTGGATGTAAATGACATCGAAGATATTTTGATGGGTTGTGCGTTCCCCGAGGCCGAACAAGGTTTTAATATTGCCAAGATCGTGGCTCAATTGATCGGCCTTCCTGCAAGTGTTGCAGGCACAACAGTCAACCGTTTCTGCGGATCATCTATGACCACCATTCAAATGGCTGTGGGTTACGCGCA
>MEMI01000050.1:93181-98444 GCA_001767915.1 Alphaproteobacteria bacterium RIFCSPHIGHO2_02_FULL_46_13
CGGGTGTAGAATCAATGACCCGTATCCCGATGGGCGGTTTCAATCCGATGCCTAACCCTTCGCTGGGCGTATCGTATCCTGCGGCCTATATGGGCATGGGCGAGACAGCAGAAAACCTCGCTAAAAAATATTCCATTTCCCGTACTGAACAAGAACAATTTGCATTGTCGTCCCAACAGAAGGCAAGTGCTGCCGCCGCTGCTGGAAAATTAAAATCTGAAATCGTCACCGTCGGCGGAGTCACCGAAGACGGATGTATCCGTCCCGAGACAACCCTCGAAACTTTGGCTGGTTTAAAACTGGCCTTCGATGAAAAGGGAACAGTGACCGCAGGAACAGCATCCCCTTTAACAGACGGCGCATCCGCCGTTCTGATCGCAACCGAAGATTATGCGAAGAAACATAAACTTCCAATCTTGGCACGCATTAAATCCGTGGGCGTTGCAGGCTGTGCCGCAGAAATCATGGGCATCGGGCCAGTCCCCGCCACACAAAAAGCCTTAACACGCGCAGGACTTAAAATCTCCGACATCGACATCGCCGAATTAAACGAAGCCTTCGCCGCACAATCTTTATCCGTCCTCAAAGAACTTGGCCTTGATGTCAACAAAGTCAATCTGGACGGCGGCGCAATCGCGCTGGGGCACCCCCTCGGCGCATCGGGCGCACGGATTACCGGCAAACTCGCAACCCTTCTTCAACGTGAAAACAAAAAATACGGCCTCGCCACGATGTGTATCGGCGGCGGTCAGGGGACTGCGATTATTCTCGAAAAAGTTTAGTCCTATTTAGGAGACAGAAATAATGACCATCAATAAAGTTGCCGTTATCGGTTCAGGTGTTATGGGTTCGGGGATTGCGGCGCAGGTTGCAAATGCTGGGATACCTGTTGTTCTGCTCGATATAAAATTGCCCGATAAAGACTTGGCAAAGATGGCGGTTGAAAAACTGTTGAAGACTGATCCCGCGCCATTGATGCATCCGAAAAATGCCAAACTGATTACCACGGGCAATCTGGATGATGATTTGAATCTCTTGTCCGATGTTGATTGGATTATCGAGGTGGTGTTGGAAGATTTAAAAGTCAAACATACAACCTACGAAAAATTAAATTCAGTCCGCAAAAAGGGTTCGATTATTTCATCAAATACATCGACCATTCCGCTCCATAATCTGGCGGAGCCATTCGGTGATGATTTCGCAAAAGATTTTCTGATTACCCACTTCTTTAATCCACCACGTTATATGAAATTGTTGGAACTGGTCACATCCCCCAAAACACGCACTGATATCGCGCAAGAGGTCAGGGATTTCTGCGACGTGAAACTGGGGAAAGGGGTTGTGGTCTGTCACGATACTCCGGGTTTTATCGCCAACCGTTTGGGTGTATTCTGGATGCAGGCGGGCGTAAATGCCGCTGTTGAACAGGGCGTTTCCATTGAAATTGCTGATGCTGTGATGTCAAAACCGGTTGGTATTCCCAAAACAGGTGTTTTCGGTCTGATCGATTTGGTTGGTGTGGATTTGATGCCGAAACTCGCGACATCCATGTTATCAACACTTCCCGAAAACGATGAATACCGGAAAATTTACAAAGACTTCCCATTTGTAGGCGGTATGATTACGGCGGGATATACTGGTCGTAAAGGCAAGGGCGGTTTTTATCGCTTGGATAGCAATAAAAAGAAACAGGCGTTAAAGCTGGACACCAATAATTTCTCGGAAGACAATTATAAATTAGCCGATAAAATTTCCGGTCTCCCGTCCATTGATGCGGGTAAGCAAGGTCTTCGTGCTGTCCTCACCGCCGATGATGCGGGTGGGCGTTATGCGTATGATGTCCTGACCAAAACATTGGCCTATGCGGCATCCCTCGTTCCTGAAATTGCCGATACGGTTGCCGATGTCGATGAAGCCATGCGCCTTGGGTATAACTGGAAGCGCGGCCCGTTCGAGATGATTGACGAATTGGGTGCAGAATGGTTTGCGGGTGAACTTAAAAAACTAAATATCGCTGTCCCGAAACTTGTCGAGATGGTTGGGTCTGGAGCGTTCTATAAAGTCGAAGACGGTAAACAATTCTATTTCGGCACCGACGGTAAATATCACGAAATTATTCGTCCTGATGGCGTGTTGCTCCTTAAAGATATTAAGCTCAAATCAAAACCTGTGTTCAAAACAGGGTCTGCCGCCCTTTGGGATATTGGGGATGGCGCGTTGTGTCTGGAATTTACTGGCAAGATGAATGCGTTGGATGACCAAGTCTTCGCGGCGATTGACCAAGCCCTGAAAATCACGGGCGAAGGCAAACAATTCAAGGCGCTTGTTGTCTATAACGAAGGTTCGGCCTTCTCTGCGGGCGCGAATTTGGGGCTCGCGTTATTTGCCGCCAATATTGCCCTCTGGCCACAGATTGAAGAATTGGTTGCTGGTGGACAACGTGCCTATAAATCATTGAAATTTGCACCGTTCCCTGTTGTGTCCGCACCAAGCGGAATTGCGCTCGGTGGTGGTTGCGAAATCCTGCTTCACTCCGACCATGTTCAGGCCGATGCGGAAACCTATTGCGGCCTTGTTGAGGTCGGTGTCGGCTTTATTCCGGGATGGGGCGGATGCAAAGAAATGCTCCTCCGTTATCAGGACGCCGAACGCAAAATGTATGATAAGGCAACAGGCGGCAAACAACTTTGGTTCTCTCCTAAAAACACCCCGATGGGCGCCCTCCGTCAGGCGTTCGAAACCATTGGAACGGCAAAGGTTGCCAAATCCGCGGCAGATGCCAAAGATATCGGATATTTACGCGATACAGATGGTATCACCATGAACCGTAATCGCCTGTTATTTGATGCCAAGAAAAAAGCATTGGAATTGGTTGCGGGCTATGCGCCCCCAGTTCAGCGCGAAGATATTCGCCTCTCTGGTGCATCGGGGAAATATGCCCTTGAGATGGCTGTATCCGATTTGCGCAAAACAGGCAAAGCAACGCCTTATGATGTTGTCGTCTGCGAATCCTTGGCGCGTGTTTTATCAGGCGGGGATAAAGGCGATTGGACGAATCCGATGAAAGAGGATGATATCCTGAAACTAGAACGCGAAGAATTCATGAAACTCGCCCGCCGCCCTGAAACTTTGGCACGGATTGAGCATATGTTGGATACCGGTAAGCCTTTGAGAAATTAGAACTCTTTTTTATATTTCCCATGTCGATTTGCTTTTGGAACCAAAAGCAGATAAAAATGTATTTCTAATATAAAAAAATTTAAATTTACGAAAAGGCGTTTCATGAGAATATGGTACCTTTGGGAGGGCGACATCAATGGTGAAGTCCCCGGAACATATGAGATCAAAAGACTCCAAGAAGCGGGTAGAGCTCGTGGACATGAAGTGGAAATTCTATCTCCTAATCAGTTTAAAATATTGATTGGGGGATGCGCAGACCAGAATGTATTTATTGATAGCAAAGGTTCGGAACGCCCAGATGTCATTATGTCTCGTATGGGCGCGGCCTCAACTTATTTAAGCATTTCAATCATTCGCCATATGTGGCGGCATAATGTTGTTGTGATCAATAATGCCGGTGCCATTGAAAAAGCGATTGATAAATTATTCACAATGCAGGTACTGGCTGAAAAAGGAATTTCTACTCCTAAAACCATGTTTGCAAAATGCCCGATTGATGCCGAAGTCGTCGCAAAACAAATCGGTTACCCTGTCATCGTAAAAACACTGAAAGGTACGCAAGGCGGTGGCGTTTTCTTGTGTGAAACACAAGATTCACTTCGTGATTTGAGTGAGATTTTGGTGCATCAGGGGGCAGATAACTCTCCTGTATTGTTTCAGGAATTTGTGGCGACTAGCCGTGGACGCGACATTCGTGCCTTCTGTGTGGGCGGAAAAGTTCTGGCCTGTATGGAACGCAAATCAACTGACGGTAGTTTCAAATCCAATATCACTCGTGGCGGTGTCGGTGAACCTGTACTGATTACTCCGGAAATTACAAAAATCGCAATCGATACCTGCGAAGCTCTGGGGCTTGAGGTCGCGGGGATTGACCTGCTATTTACCGATGATGGTTATAAAGTCTGTGAAGCCAATAGTGCGCCTGACTTCAAGGGGCTTGAAACCTTTTGTAAGGTTGATGTCCCGAGTGCGATTTATGATTACATTGAATCAAAATATGCCAAAGAAAAACAACAAAAAGGAAATGTTGTCCAAGCCTTTTTTGATCGTTTGATAAAGGGGCGTCATGCTGCTTAAAACCTATCGCGGAATAACTCCTCATATTGACTCATCTGCTTTCGTTGCCGAAAACGCTGCCATTATCGGTGATGTGCAAATCGGCGCAGGGTCAGGCATTTGGTACGGCGTGACATTGCGCGGCGACGTCAACGATATTAAAATCGGGGCGCGGACGAATATTCAGGACGGAACGGTTATCCATACGTCTCTGGGCGTACAGGGAACTTATATCGGCGATGATGTAACGGTTGGTCACATGGCTTTGCTTCATGCCTGCACCATCGGGAACAAAGCTTTTATCGGGATGCAATCCCTGATCATGGATGAAGTGGTGGTGGAAGATGAAGCCATGGTTGCGGCAGGGTCTATGGTCACTCCCCGCAAACGCATCCCCCGACATCAACTCTGGGGCGGTCGCCCTGCGCGGTATATGCGTGATATGACACCAGAGGAAATAGAGTATCTGCAAATTTCTGCTGACCGTTATGCGGCGCTCGCCAAAGAATATAAAGGATAATATCATGAAAAAGACTCTGCTGTTCTACGCTTGCGCACTATTATGTTTTGGGCAGGCTTATGCCAGTGACTCCCGCGAGATCGGGGCGGTGAGTACAGCCTTCAAACTCATTGGCCCTAATCATAAAATTGTTGTGTCGGCGTTTGATGACCCGAAGATAAAAGGCATCACCTGTTATGTTGCCCGCCCGCGAACTGGCGGGATTAAAGGTGGTTTGGGACTTGCCGAAGACCCGTCTCTTGCCAGTGTATCCTGCGTTCAGACAGGGCCAGTATCCTATTTGAAAAAAATATCAACCGATGAAGACGGGGAACAGGTTTTTGATGAAAGCCGATCCATCATCTTTAAAACATTGGATGTTAAAAGATTGGTTGATATCGAAAAAGGTGTTCTGGTCTATGTCGTTCGTACATCACGCATTATTGAAGGTTCACCGGACACATCGGTCTCGGTTGTCTCGCCTATCACATGGGATGGTGTTGCCCCAGAGAAAATTAAAACGAAATA
>MEMI01000050.1:98526-100573 GCA_001767915.1 Alphaproteobacteria bacterium RIFCSPHIGHO2_02_FULL_46_13
TTTGCCGCAGGCGGATTGACGATACCGGCCACATGACCGGAGGCCGATAGAACAAAGGTTTTATCACCGCCCAGTAAATGCATGCCCTCGTAAGTCGATGTCCATGGGGCAATATGGTCTTCTTTGGTCGATATGAAATAGCTCGGCACTTTGATTTTTCTAACGTCAATCGGTGTTTCATTGATTGTAATGCCGTTCGGGCGGCAGAGTTTATTGTCGCGGTACATATTGCGCAGATAAAAACTATGCATCTCGGCAGGCATATTGGTTGAATCGTCGTTCCAGTAAAGAAGGTCGAACGGAAACGGTTCTTTGCCCAGCATGTAATTATTGACGACAAATGACCAGATCAAATCATTGGCACGAAGCAGGCTGAACGTATGGCGCAAATCGCTGCCTTCCAATACGCCTGATTTCTCCATTTTCTCATCAATCAATTTCAATTGTTCATCATCAACAAAAATAGCCAAGTCACCCGCACGGCGGAAATCAATTAGTGTCGTCAGGAAAGTTGCTGATGCAATTTTCTTATCCAATTTTTTGGCGGTCATATAGGCGAGAGCCGTGGCGAGTAAGGTTCCGCCGATACAATAGCCGACCACATTGGCTGATTTCTCGCCGGTGGCTTTCTCGATTGCATCCAGAGCCGCGAGTAACCCTTCCTCGACATAACTGCCGAAACTTTTTGCAGCGAGTTTTTTATCGGGGTTGACCCAAGAGATACAAAATACCGTATGGCCTTGATCCACCGCCCATTTGATATAGGAATTATCGGGGCGCATATCGAGGATATAATATTTATTAATCCACGGCGGCACGATCAACATTGGTGTTTTATAAACCTGCTTGGTCGATGGTGTGTATTGAATCAGTTGCATCAATTCATTTTCAAAAACAACAGAACCCGCGGTAGTCGCCAGATTTTTGCCGACTTCGAAGAATTGATATTGCGTTTTACTGATTTCCAATTCACCGCCGCCGCGTTCCAGATCATCCACCAGATTGGTCAGGCCTTTAATCAGGTTCTGGCCTTGGGAATCCATGGTGGCGCGGAGGACTTCGGGATTGGTCATCGCAAAGTTTGACGGGGCTAGTGCATCCACAAACTGGCGGGTATAAAAATCCATTTTGTCTTTTTCTTTTTGGCTCAGCCCGTCTGTATTTCTCACAGATTTTTGAAGCCATCCGGAGGTCAGGAGGTAGGATTGACGGATAAAATCAAACGCAAAACTATCCTGCCATAAAGGGTCGCGGAAACGGCGGTCACTTTTTTCGGTGTTAATAACGGCGTGGCTTTCTTCGCCTAAAAATTTGCGGGTACTCTCTTGCCAGAGGAGTGCCATGTTTTGGAAATATTCCAAATTCACATCAATCAGTTTTTGTGGATTTTGAAGGGCTGCATTCCAGTAATCAAAAATCATATTTTGAAATTGTGCCGCAGAAAAACTATGCGGAGTGACTTCTTCGCCATCATGTTTGTTCGTATATTTTGCAAGGATAGGTTTAACCCTTTCCAGAATTTCACCAATTTGGCGGCTATAGGCCAAAGGGTCAAATGATTCGGTTGAATGCGGGTTTTGAGTGGGTTTAGACATGAAAAAACCATAGCTTTTGGGTTGTGTTTATGAATTTGCCTTAATGCGCCTTTAAAATCAAAGGAAAACTAACGTTATTCCTCTGTTTAACACTTGTTCTTGCGGCTCATTTGTTCCACCATAGACAAAATAATTTTGGAACCAGACATATGAACAAATCTGCATTCGCATTAATGACATCCGCGGTCATGATTTTAGCATCCTGCGCCCCCGAACGGAGCGGGGAGGTCGTGACTTATTATCCAAAACCTATCGATCAAAATGGAATTACGATCGAACATAAAGAGATTACTCTGTTCGATCTGGGGCGCACGATGTCACATAATGCCGTCGATATTTTTGATCCGTCATTGGCAAGTTTTGCAATTCCGCCCGATGACCCGAAGGCGGCGAATCCATTGGCGGCTTTTTCGGCTCATCCTTTTATGTTGATTAAGGATGAGGATGTTACC
>MEMI01000050.1:100595-137568 GCA_001767915.1 Alphaproteobacteria bacterium RIFCSPHIGHO2_02_FULL_46_13
GTTGCCACCATGAGCATTCTTCGTGTCGGTATCGCGGGGCTTGGAACTGTTGGGGCAGGGGTCTTTAGAATCCTTTCAGATCACCCTTCTTTCAAAGTCACTGCCGTATCCGCGAGAGATAAATCCAAAGACCGTGGCCTGAATTTATCGGGCGTCACCTTTGTCGATAACCCCATCGACCTTGCAACACGCACAGATGTTGATGCGGTGGTAGAGGTCATGGGCGGGGACGGTGACCCTGCGCTCTCCCTTGTAAAAACAGCTCTTCAGAACAAGAAAGCGGTTGTGACCGCCAATAAAGCTTTGCTGGCCTACCATGGGGCGGAGCTGGCGCAGATTGCTGAAGAAAATAAAACGCCTCTGCTTTATGAGGCTGCAGTGGCTGGTGGCATCCCGATTATCAAGATGCTCCGCGAAGGGTTGGCGGCGAATGAGATCGAGGCTGTTTACGGCATCCTGAACGGCACCTGTAATTATATCCTGACCACGATGGAACAGACGGGGCAGGATTTTGCGGGTGTTCTGGATGAAGCCCAAAAATTAGGTTATGCCGAGGCCGACCCATCGCTTGATGTGGATGGCGGGGACACGGGGCATAAATTGTCAATTCTTACTGCTCTGACATTCGGTTGCAAACCCGACTTTCAATCTTTGTCGGTGGGTGGCATCCGCGCGATCTCTGCCGAAGATATTCGTGTGGCGGATGAACTGGGATACCGCATTAAATTGATCAGTCAGGCACGCAAACAAAAATCAGGGGCGATCTTGCAAATGGTCTCTCCGAGCCTTCTTCCCAAATCATCCCCCATGGCCAATGTCAGTGGGGTGTTGAACGGTATTCTGACCGAAGGCAACCATGTCGGGCAAAGCTTTGTGGCTGGGCGCGGCGCTGGCAGTGGGCCGACGGCATCTGCGGTGGTTGCAGACCTGATTGATTTATCGCGCGGTCAAAATATTTTACCGTTCGGCAAGCCCGTTGCGACCTTATCCGACGCCCCGAAAACCAGTTTTGCAGACTGGGAAGGCGCATTCTATATCCGATTGGTTGTCAAAGACCAGACGGGCGTGATTGCTGATGTATCGCCGATTTTGCGGGATGCCAATATCTCGATTGAAAGTTTAATCCAGCGCGGACGTTCCACCGAACAACCCGTGAGCATTATTATCATGACCCATGATACAACAGGGCAAAATATATTGGACGCTGTCCAGAAAATTAAAAAACTGGATTGCAGTGTGGCTGAACCATTGGTTATGCCGGTTTTAAAAATTTAGAAAAGAAAAAGCATGTCAGCAGTTTTAAAAGTTGATCGTTCCGCCCAAGGCGCGCGATGGATTTTTCCGGAGATTGATAACGAAAAAATCCAACGCATGATGTCTGATTTCTCCGTGCCCGAAATGGTGGCGCGGTTATTGGTGGCGCGCAATGTTGAGACGGATCAGGTGGATCGTTTCCTCTATCCCCGCATGGCACGCGATTTTCCTGACCCGTCCAAAATGGCCGATATGCCTGCGTTTGCGGCATGGATGGCGGGGGAGATTGCCGCGGGTAAAAAGATTGCGGCCTTTTGTGATTTTGACGTTGATGGCTCAACCTCTGCCGCACTCCTCAAAAAGTTTTTCCGTCATTTGGGAATGGATATCCCGTTATATATTCCTGACCGCATGACCGAAGGCTATGGCCCGAATGCAAAGGCCATGCACACGCTCCGTAATCAGGGGGCGGATATTGTCCTGATGGCGGACTGCGGCACAACAGCGTTTGATGTGTTGGCCGAGGCTCGTTCCATCGGCCTTGATGTCTGCGTATTCGATCACCATGAGCAGGGAGAAAAATTACCTGATGCAAAATGGGTGATTAACCCGAAACGCAAAGATGATACCAGTGGCTTTGGCATGTTGGCAGCCGTCGGCGTCACCTTCCTTGCCTGTGTCGCGATGAATAAAGCGTTGCGGGAAGCAGGGTATTTCAAGGACAAAAATATTCCTGAAGTCCCGCTCAAAGAATGGCTCGACCTTGTGGGGCTGGGCACGGTTTGCGATATGGTGCCGCTCACGGGCCCTAACCGTTTGTTGGTACGCGCGGGGTTTCAACAGATGGCGCAGAAGAAAAATCTTGGCCTCAAAGCCCTCTGTGAAGTCGGAGGTCTTAAAAAAGATCCGACACCTGAGGATGCAGGGTTTGTCTTGGGCCCGCGGATCAATGCGGGATCGCGTGTTCATCAGGCGGATTTGGGCGCGAAATTATTATCTTCCGAAGACGCCGAAGACGCAAAAAATATGGCGTGGACGCTCAATGATTGTAATTCCAAACGCCGCGATATTCAGGCCGACATGATGCGCGAAGCCAATGATATGATCGAGAAGCGCGGCCTTGCCGACAAACCGTTGATCATGGTCGCCGATGAAAGCTGGCATGTCGGGTTGAACGGGTTGGTTGCCGGAGAAATTAAACAACGCTACGGCAAACCCGCCTGTTGCATCGCCTTTGCCCCCGGTATGTCGGGGGAGTTAGAAGGGCGTGGTTCAGGGCGCTCTGTCCCCGGGTTCAACATGGCGGCTTTATTCATGGCGGCAAAGGACGCGGGGCTTGTGATCAAAGGCGGTGGGCACGCGATGGCCGCGGGCTTTACGGTGATGCCTGATAAAATTCCTGCACTTGAAGAATTCTTCCAAACCGAGGCCGAAAAAATTGCGGGTGGCGCAGATTTAATCAGTGAAGAATTGGTCGATGGCATCGCATCCATCCGCGGTGTGCGCCCTGACTTTGTTAAACTCCTTCAGGATAATGTCGGCCCGTTCGGTCAGGAAAACCCCGAACCCCGTTTTGTTATTCCGTCCGTCCGCGTGGTGATGGCGGATATTGTGGGCGAATCCCATGTCCGTTTACAAATCACCGATGCCGAAGGCGGCGCACGCATGAAAGCCGTTGCCTTCCGCGCCGTCGGCACA
Organism: Alphaproteobacteria bacterium RIFCSPHIGHO2_02_FULL_46_13; assembly: GCA_001767915.1. Classification (GTDB taxonomy): domain Bacteria; phylum Pseudomonadota; class Alphaproteobacteria; order Micavibrionales; family Micavibrionaceae; genus UBA1573. The sequence goes on from MEMI01000050.1 coordinate 103,548, forward strand.
CCACTTGGCGATATGTTGTTATCATCGAAAGGCGGACGATTACTCCACCTCCTCGGTCAATTCAAAATCAACCATTGGAACGGCGTCGATTCTGTTGAGTTTTTAGTGGATGATGTGTCGGATGGCGCTGCCTAAACAATCGGCAATTCAACCCCGAAACACCTTTGATAATATTCCGCAATGATCGGGCGTTCCATTTCGTCGCATTTGTTGAGGAAGCTTAAACGAAAAGCCATTTCGCGGTCTTTGAAAATTTTGGTGTTTTCGCCCCAGCTGATAACGCTGCGCGGGGACATCAGGGTTGAGAGGTCGCCGTTTTTGAAACCTTCACGGGTCATGTCGGCAACTTTGACCATGTTTTCAATGTCTTTGTCGTTCAACCCTTCGACTTTGGCCTTGATGATTTTAACTTCGTCATCATGGTGGAGGTAGTTGAGGATGGTCACGATATTCCATCTGTCCAACTGCCCTTGGTTGAGTTGATGCGTGCCGTGATAAAGGCCTGTTGTATCGCCAAGACCCACCGTATTGGCGGTTGCAAATAAACGGAAGGCAGGGTGGGGGCGGATCACTTGGTTTTGATCGAGCAATGTCAAACGACCTTCGGATTCCAGAACGCGTTGAATAACAAACATCACATCGGGACGACCCGCATCATATTCATCGAACACCAAGGCGACGGCATTTTGAATCGCCCACGGCAATAAACCCTCTTTCCATTCGGTGATTTGTTTGCCTTCTTTCAAAACAATCATATCTTTACCAAGTAAATCAATCCGGCTGACATGGCTGTCGAGGTTAATACGGATACACGGCCAGTTGAGGCGGGCGGCAACCTGTTCGATATGGGATGATTTCCCCGTTCCGTGAAACCCCTGAATCATCACGCGGCGGTTAAATGCAAACCCCGCGAGCAACGCCATGGTGGTGTCATGGTCGAATTGATAGGCGGTATCAATTTCCGGCACGTTGGGCATTTCGTGACTGAACCCCGGAACTTCCCAATCGGTATCTAGGCCGAAGGTTTCACGGACATTGAACATTTTATCGGGGATGGATGTATAACGTGGACTGTCCGGCGTCAGGTTGGTCACGTCAAAGGCCATGGCCATCGGTTCTTTTTGTTTGTTGTTCGCCATTGTCAGGATTTCCAAAAGGTAAAATGATAAAGAGGATTAATATCTAACATGAAGAGGCGTGGTCATAAAGTTTTTTTGATGCCTTATTATTCCTTTTCTATTTCAATGGGTTATGCGGATTGAATAGTTCGTTTTTTGTTTTTCTGTTTTTGCGATCTATAAGTTCGTTTTTCAGTTTTGATTTCACGATCTATAAGTTCGTTCTTCAATTTTTGAAATTGAGGAAAAAAGCAGAACACTGAAAAATGAAGATGCGCCTCCACCCGCAAAGGCGGCGCGGGTCAAACAGGGGCGATGAGCCATGGTTTATATTAGGAAATTATACCCAATATGTCAAGGAAATTTCACTTCTCCGGCAAAGTCTCAAACTTCTGATACGCCATTTTGAGGATGGTGTAGGCCATGTTGATGCGTTTGAGGAGTTCTTCGGCCTCGGGGTTGGGGCCGTTATGGTCGGGGTGATATTTTTTGGCCAAGATTTTGTATTTTGCCTTAACGTCGGCGAGCGTCACGGGCGGTTCTAACCCCATCAGTGCCAATGCCTCGAACTCCGGAGTTTGGCGGGAGGGGGAATTGAATCTTTCTTGGGTTTTCTCGCGCGGCGGTGGTTCTTCGGTAAAGTTATAAGTCTGCCATGCTTTTTGTTTTAAGGCTTCGGTGGTGGCGGCCATGCTGTCATAACGGCGAGTCGGGCGATCCCAGACGGAGGCGGTATTGATATAATCTTCGACATCTGCCATCGACATGCCCGAGAAATAATTCCAGGCCTTGTTATATTCCTGCACATGGGGGAGGCAGAACCAGTAATAATCGCTGAGGGCACGGTCTTTGGGGGCGCGATATTCGCCGACTTCGTTACAATCCGGCATATCGCAGCATCTTTGCCGCGGGGCGCGTTTTTTCTCGCGCCCATCGTCGAATTCAGGTGAGTTTGGCTTTAAAAATATCTTCGGCATATGTTTTATGATAAAATGAAAGTCACAGCGTAGGAAAGAAAAAATGTCATTGCGGGAACGTATTATCAGTATTCTAACAAAAGAGCTAACCCCTATTTATATAAACGTCGTTGATTTCAGTGAAAAACATCGCGGTCATGCAGGATATGGTGAAAAAGGGGAAAGCCATTTTGATGTGGTTGTGGTCTCGGACAGATTTTCTGGTAAATCACGGGTAGAACGGCAAAAACTGGTTTACGGGTTTTTGGCGGAGGAAATGAAAACCCAAATTCACGCCCTGACCCTCAAAACCTTAACGGTTGAGGAAGCTGATAAAAGGCAGTTGTTTCAATAAACAATTTATCTTTTTAAAACCGAGATGACCGAAATTATTTTTACTGGGTCATCAGTTGCAGTTGTGTGTTGCTCACGCGAACGGGATAGTATTTTGCTTTTTTTATTTGGCCGTTCAGGTAGTTGAGACTATTTTGGTTGCCGACTTGTAACTTATTTAATCCGGTGGGGGTGCCCGCAATGCTATTGGAATACAAAGTATTATTAATAGCAAAAGGACTGGATGTTGCATCCATAGCCCCTGCAACTTTGTACGTTGTCCCTGGTACATAAGTGGGGCCAGATGAATTGTTTGAAACACCACTAATTAACTTCTGTGAAAAAATAGTACCAGCAGCTGCATCGGCCAGTTGGTAAGCATTTGTTGCTGCATCGTTTACAGAAATAATACGGGTGGAGTATCCATTGGTTGCATAACTCGAATATTCTGCAGCCAGTGTCATGGCTGTTGCATTAAACCAGCTGCCCGTTGGTATGGTTAATGTATCCGCGGCTCTTGTTACTGCGGCTGTTGTTGTGGGGATATAGGATGTGGCGAATGTTCCTTGTTCAATTTGCGCGCCCCAAACGACAAAAGTGGCATTCAGATCAGTGCTTCCGCCTTTGGAAGATTCCAGAAATCCGATATTGAAGGGCTCTGACACGCTTCCTGAAAAGGAAAAAGAGTTATTAAATGTTATTCTTGCCCATGATGCGGTCAATGTATAATTCGTAACATTTTGAACACTGCCGTTGTATTGCCAGAAAGTAATTGTTTTCCCAACATTTGTCGCATCTGCGGCTTTTACCCAAATACTACTCGTATTTTGTCCGGATAATGTTAATGCGGCGTTGTATTTTCTTGCCGTATATTTTGCGGTATCGGCTCTTGTGCAATTTAACTTAACGGCGGTTGTTGTGCCATCAGGTGCAGATTCTGTTGTTGAAAGAACCGTGGTTGTTCCGCTTCCAAAATTTGTCCAGTTTGTACTCAAGTTATTGCTATAGGTTAGAGTGTTCGTCCGACTTTCCTCAATCAGAATACCTTTTGCAACATGAGTGGTTGGGTCATAGTCAAAACGTGGAACGCCAGATGCAGCAGTTTGTAGAACACCAGCGCTATCAAAATATGTTCCGACACTGGCGCGGGTATATGTTCCGCCTGCATTGGAAAGAAAAGTGGCGAGGTCGTTATAGGCTGTACCATTAAGGGTGTATCGTCCATCTGCGTCATAGACAAAATCCATGCCGAGAGATGGATAATTGACTTTGACATTGGTTGTGTTGGGCGCGGTAAAGGTGAGGGGTGAAAGGTCATTGCCCGCTAAATCTTTAATCGTTCCGCCATTCAAATCAATGGTGGGGGTAAGTGTGATCCCGTCCAGATCAACATCGCCTGCAACCATTGTATGGGTAAATGTTAAAGCAGATGTCCCTGAGCCAGAAGTATAGGTTGCATAACGCGCAACCCCACCGACATCAATGGCAATACGGGGTGTGCCCGTCACATTGACGGCTTGGGACATATTAATGGTAAAAGGAATGGACGTTGCGGCAAAGGCGGAGATGGGTGCAAAGAAAAGAAAGAGAAAAATACAGAGGTAACGCAGCCCGTTTAGGTTATGAAAATTTATAGAAAAACTGTATTGGAACATGGGCGGAAAGCTTCTTTGAGATAGTAAGATTGGATAAATGGTATATTTTCTATGGGGGCGAAGCAAGCAGTCTGTTGAAATAGTTTCATCTATATTGGTGTCTATTTCTGTTCATGGGATATCGTTAGAACTGCTTTCTTTTTATGGAAGAGGCATCCGCCGAGTGTTCCGCCTTTAAAATCCTGCCCCATTTTATGGGCAAGTCTTTCGATATCTTCTAAACGTGCGGCATATTTTTTCTGGGGTTGAAATTCGGAAATCAGCATTTTTAAAATGCGGGTTTTTCCTTCGATCGGGAGGGATAAAAGGGATGTGTAATTAATATCGATACGTTCCGTATCTTTATGCAAAATGAGTAATTTATATTCTTTTTCAATCAGATAGTTAATTAAGTCAATTGAGTTTGTGATCCTGTTCGAAAGGGATGAAATTCGCTCAGGTGTAAGCCCTTCATTTTCCAGAGTGTCAATTGTATTTCTGATACGAACCCTAGCGTATCTATCATTTGCGTTCGATGGATCTTCTATCCAGTCTATTTTTCTGGATTTTAAAGTCTCTAAAAGGTCTTGGTGAGAGATGGGGAGAAAAGGGCGGAGGAGGGTGAGGCCATTATCCAGAATATTGACAGGGCGCATTCCAGCCATCCCGTCCAATCCCGTTCCCTTTGCCATGCGGAACAAAATGGTTTCCATCTGGTCTTGTCCGTGATGGGCGACACATAAATATGGAATTTTCTTTTGCAGGCAATAATCGGACATTAATCGGTAACGGGCATCGCGTGCCGCTTCCTGAATTTTCGTTTTGGGCTTTGTGCCTTCCCATTTCAAAATTTTATGGGTAATGCCGAGGGGCTTTAGAATCTTGGCGACTGTCTTGGCCTCCATCGCCGATTCTGGTCTGAGATCGTGATCGACGGTGATGGCGTGGAGTTTGATACCGTTTTCCTTAACCCAGTCAGACAAAAGGATAGCCAAAGCCATACTATCACCGCCACCAGACACGGCAACGGCGATCCGTTTGGTTGTGCTAAAATCAATATCCAATAACGACATAAGCCCCGAGAATTTTTCGGGGCTTATTGTTTCGGGGGATGTGCTGCTATTGGCAGGCAAAGCGCGCAATTTCCTGATCCGCCCGTCTTAAGGTGACGGTGTCACTGGACGGGAATTCTTTTTTCAGTTGTTTCAACGCGACACAACCTTCTTTTTTCTTGCCCGATGCGCCAAGAGACATTCCCATTTTCAGGAGGCTATCAGCAACCTTTGGCCCTTTCGGATATTTTTTATAGCTCTCGGCAAACACGCGTGCGGCTTTTTCAAATTCACCATTCGCGTAATAGCTTTCGCCTAACCAATAGGTCGCATTGGAAACGAGAGGGCTTTTCGGGTTTTTGGCAATAAAGGATTCAAACCCGCTTTTTGCGCTAGCGAAGTTGCCGCCTTTGAGGAGAGAAAAAGCAGCTTCATATTGTGTAGTGGCATCATCACCCGTTGGTGGAATGGTCGCCCCACCCGGTGCAACAGGAACAGAGCCAAGTTTTTGAACGGTTGGCGATTCTTGGGATGCTGGCGCATTCGGATCGAGAGGTTGTTCAACAGGGCTTGTGAGTGATGTCGGGTTGGTCGTATCTTGTGGAACATCACCGCCCATATCGTTCGGGGCTAAGGTTCCGGTTTGTCTGGCGGCTGTTCCTGCGGCTGGAGTTGCACCCGCTTTGGCATCATTAAACCGCATATTGATGTCGGCCATGGCCTTCTCAAAATTCGCTTTTAATTGAGTGGTTTCATATTCCTGTTTCTCAACTTTGCCTGTTAAATCACGAAGCTCGTTTTCCAGTGCGGAGATACGGCTCTCAACGGAAGCCTGATAATCATCGGTTGCCGCAGGGGTTGTTGAGAGTGGTGTCGGAGGCTTTTCACCCTTGAACACGGCACGGTTTAATGTATCAACACTTCCCTCTAACTGACGCAATCTGCTGTCTGTGTCGTCTGCTCTCACGGATGCGGGCAGGGCAACACTGGTCATCAGCAAACAGGCCGCAAAAGCGGCCTGAGAGATACGACGTGTAGATGGGGATAAAAGAAAATTCATTTTATCGCTCCCATAAGATATTAGTTAACAACAGTCACAGTACGACGGTTTTGTGCCCAACCAGATGGAGAAGCATCTGTTACTGCTGGACGTTCTTTACCGTAGCTCACTGTTTGAATGCGGCTTGCTTCAACACCTTGTGACAACAAGTATGATTTGGTGGAGTTCGCGCGGCGTTCACCGAGAGCCAAGTTGTATTCGCGTGTTCCGCGCTCATCTGCGTGACCTTCGATGGTTACAGTCACGTTAGGATATTGTTTGAGCCATGTGGCTTGGCGATCCAGAGTGGCTTTACCTTCTGCAGAAATATCGGATTGGTCATAGCCGAAGAATACGCGGTCACCAACGTTCACAACGAGGTCTTGTTGAGTACCAGGTGTAACACCGTTCACAGGTGCCATGCCATTGCCCATATCAGACCCAGCCAATTGGTTTGCGCCCATACCGTTTGCGCCAACATCAAGAGCTTTGTCATCATCAGAAGAACAAGCGGCGAGGGAAACAAGGGCGACGGACATTAAAAGTAGATTACGAATTGCCATTTAGGACTCCTGTGGTGGTTAATTAAGTGAAGATGGATGGGTGTGCCCAGCTGATTCGCCAAGCTGTATTGGAATACAACTCATAGATAGCCTTTAACCCCCCGCTTCGCAAGGGGCAAGGCGGATGTTTTTGCAATAAATTGTCTTTTTATGTTGATATTCTGTCAATATAGAAAACCCCCGCTATTTCTAGCAGGGGTTTTTGAATGATTTATGGTTGAAGACCTAACTAAACAGCGGCTTTTTTGGAGGCTTTTTTCGCCATTTCGCGTTGGGTCGGGTTCAGGAAGCGTTTGCGGAGACGGATGGTTTTTGGAGTGATCTCAACCAATTCGTCGTCGTTGATGTAGGACATCATGTCTTCCAGTGTCAATTTGCGTGGTGTGACCAGAGTACAAGCTTCGTCAGTACCCGATGCGCGCACGTTGGTTAATTGTTTGGCGCGGGTCACGTTGATGTCCATATCAGTATCGCGTGAGTTTTCACCAACAATCATGCCTTCGTAAACGTCATCGTTATGAGTGATGAACATTGTTCCGCGGTCTTGGAGTTTCCAAATCGCGTAAGCAACAGCTTTACCAGTCTCAGTAGAAACAAGCGCGCCGTTACGACGACCGGAAATATCACCTTTGTAAGGGCCATATTCTTTAAACTGGCGGTTCAGAACACCTGTTCCGCGCGTATCGGTCATGAATTGTGATTGGTAACCGATCATTCCGCGTGATGGACATGCAAAGATGATACGGTTTTTACCGTTACCGGATGAACGCATGTCAACGAGGTCAGCTTTACGGCCTGTCAATTTTTCAACAATCGCGCCAGTATATTCATCATCAATATCCACGATGATTTCTTCATACGGTTCCATCAATTGACCATCTTCGCTGGTTTGGAACAGAACGCGTGGGCGGGATACTGAAAGCTCGAACCCTTCACGACGCATTGTCTCCAGCAGAACACCGATTTGAAGTTCGCCACGACCTGCAAGTTCAAACGCATCGCGGTTTTCTGATTCAGTCACGCGGATCGCCACGTTGGTTTCTGCTTCAGCCATCAGACGTTCACGAATGATGTTGGATGTCAGTTTTTTACCTTCTTTACCTGCGAGAGGGGAGTCGTTCACGGTGATTGAAACAGCCATTGTCGGCGGGTCAATCGGAGTTGCCGGAACTGGTTCAGTCACGGAAGTATCGCAAATTGTGTCGGCAACAGAGGCTTCGGTCATACCGGCGATACAAATAATATCACCTGCCGCAACTTCGGTCGCAGGAACTTTGTTAATGCCCGCAAAGGTCAACAATTTTGACAAGCGGAATGTCTCAACAGTTTTACCGTCAAGATTCATGGCTTTCACAGGCATGTTCATTTTTGCAGTCCCTGACACAACGCGTCCAACCAGAATACGACCGAGATAAGGGTCGGCATTCAGGATGGTGGCCAACATTTTGAATGGGCCATCTGCATCAACGGTTGGGGCAGGAACGTGTTTTTGAATCAGGTCAAGCAACGGGTGAAGGTTTTCGCGTGGACCATCAAGGGTTTCGCAACACCAGCCATCACGACCAGACGCGTAGAGAACAGGGAAGTCCAATTGATCATCGGTTGCATCAAGAGATGCGAAAAGGTCAAAGGCTTCGTTCAATACTTCAACAGGGCGGGCGTCGCCACGGTCAATTTTGTTGACCACAACGATAGGACGCATCCCTTGTTTCAATGCTTTACCCAGAACGAATTTTGTTTGTGGCAATGGACCTTCTGCCGCGTCAATCAACAAGATAACGCCGTCTGCCATGTTCAAAATACGCTCAACCTCACCACCGAAGTCGGCGTGGCCCGGGGTGTCGATAATATTGATTTTTGCATCTTTCCATTGAATGGATGTGCATTTTGCAAGAATGGTGATCCCGCGTTCTTTTTCAAGGTCGTTACTGTCCATGACGCGTTCATCAACGTCTTGGTTTGCGCGGAATGTTCCGCTTTGGCGCAGAATTTGGTCGATCAGTGTTGTTTTTCCATGGTCGACGTGGGCAATAATGGCAATATTTCTTAAAGTGGATGCTGTCACGATAAAATCTCTTTTCTGTGTCTAAAATCTTGATGCGCCGCCCTCATAGCGGGAAAAGTTAAAAAAAGCCAGAAAAATCGTCTTCGGATGAAGCGTTGCTGATAATGAAGGTAAAAGTCGGATGCGGCAATCGTTATTCATAATAGTTGACTTTTTAATGTTGAGGATGTATCAATATCCCATGCGTAGACCATTCCAACATTACTCACAGGCAGGATTGAAACAGTCAGAAGCTCTTCGTAATGAGCTTGAGGGCATGGTGTTTCCTCCCGTAAAGAATATGTTCCTCCATAAAATCTGTATGGCGTTTTGTCGTGCAGTTTTGAGGCCAATGAAAATGAGTATGAGCTTTAGCAATAATTCATGCCTCCACTTTGATGGGAAAGAAACTTTATTCGATAGATTGGGACTTAAAGATCTGGAGAATAGAATTGTATCTGGAAAACCACTTTATATCCCTGAAAATCCAACGAACGAAAGCGATCGGGTGGCCGACAGGCATTTTCCCCAATTGGCGGTCGTTTGGGAAGGACAGACAAAGGATGTTCAATATATACGGACGTTAGAGGTTGAGATTGGGGCAGGATTTAATCTCTTGTCTTTAAAATTCTGCCCGTTGCCATCAAGAGTTTTTGAAGAGACGTTACAGCTTGATTTATTAAACGTGATAAGAGGGCATGATTATTACGAATTGAATGTTGAGAATGCCGAAAATAAACCAGTCATAGACGATATCTTATCAAAGGTTCAATCAATCGTCGGACAATTTAAGGCAGGGCAAGTTGAAATTGACCAGATCTTGAATGACATTGTTGACACCGTTATCTCTCATCAATCTCCCGCAAATGATCAGGATCAAGATAACGATGATGCCTTTAATCCTGCATTAAAACTGTAATATTCAATATACGTTATGGTCTATTTATTCTGTGCCTACAATTCGGCAAAAATTATGTTTTTGTTAAATAATTAGGCGTTAATGTTTAGGGATAGCATTTAGCTTAAATTATTATATATTGTTTCCAGTGTGAATTTATTCATACATATAATTAGTCATCACCTTTCTGCGTTCGTATTGTTCAAATTCAGGGAACTCTGAGGGGTATTAGCGCTATGTCTTTTTTATCAATTTCAAATTGGCCTTTTTCCGTAAAATTCATTGCGCCTGCTTCTCTGGCGATTGTCGTCATGGTTGGTATGGGTGTCTATTCGGTTAGACAGTTTGATAAGCAAGTTGCCCAAACACAATTGGTAATTGAAGAATCCAACTCGATGATGGAGCAGATTGTTAAAGTCAATTTTATGGGCTCCGCCCAGTTATCCAAAATTGCCAGTGACGTTCAGGGGTTGAACGAGAAATTCTATGAAATTTTAACGCGTGAAAGTGCTCAATTAAATAAAGATGGCCCAGCAGATATGCGAAAGCTCGCAGGCGATGCCAAGAAAATTTTGGGGGCATTGCAGGATTATAATGATAAATATGCAACCCCCGAGCAAGTTCCTGTTATTGATGGTTTGATCGAGGAAATGAGCCAGAATTATACCGGTAAGAACAATGACGGTATCTTTATGAAAGCCGCAGATATGATGATTATTGACATGAGTATGGTCTTTCAAGGAATCGGTAAATATCAGGAAACATATTCAAAAACATTACAGGCAATTGCGAATTTGTCTAATGAAAATATAGCTGCATCACTTAAAAATTCTGATGTTGTGAGAGATAAGTTCAGTGCTAGATCAAATGAAATTAAGGCCGATGCAGATACAGCGAAAACCAATTTTATCATTGTGTTAAGCTCAATTATTGTAACAATTGCCCTGTTTGGATTTATCGTCTCGAAAGTAACGGTATCATCTATTCGGAAAATTTCTCTGGCAACGGATACGTTGTCGACGGGTGATACGAATGTCAATATTGATGAACTGGAACGTAAGGATGAATTGAAAAGCATTGTTTCATCACTTAAAATTTTTAAAGAAAATTCCCTGCGCATTCAACGTCTTGAAATCGAACAGAAACAAGCAGAGGCAAAAATTGATGCAGAACGTCGGCAGGCGATGGAATCTTTGGCTCAGAGCTTTGATGATCGCACATCCGGTATTATTCAGGCTTTGACCGAAGCCTCTAAAAACATGCAGAAGACAGCAGAAACCGTTGACAATTCCTCACGCCTAACATCTCAATCGAGCGAGATAGTGGCGCAATCTGTGGCTGAGGCTGATAATAGCGTGAAGACAGCATCCAATGCATCTGATGAGTTGGCATTATCTAGTCGCGAGATTGCAGTTCAGATTACGCATGTGGCAGAACAGTCCAATAAGACAAGTGCGACTGCCGAAAAAACAAGTGAGCAAGTGTCAGAGTTGAATCGTCTGGCGGTCAGTATTGATGAAATCGTTGGCGCTATTCGCGGCATTGCCGAACAAACAAATCTACTTGCGCTGAATGCAACCATTGAGGCTGCGCGCGCGGGTGAGTCAGGCAAGGGGTTTGCGGTTGTGGCGGATGAAGTTAAAAAATTGGCAACGGAGACCACTGTTCGGACAGAGGAAATTGGCGAACGTGTCAGCAAAATTCAAATGGCAGTCCGTAATACAGTTGAGGCTGTCAGCGTCATTATTGAAGATGTTCGTAAGATTGATCATGCGACCTCCAGTGTTGCCGGCGCGGTTGAAGAACAGAATGCGGCAACGTCTGAGATTGGAAGAAATGTTGCCCAAATTTCTGAAGAAACAGGTCGAGTATCTGGCGCAATCCGCGATGTTTTGGAGTCTTCCAAAATTAGCACCGAGGCAGCTAACTCTGCGTTGGCAGCCTCGCAGGAACTGGGACAAATTTCCGAGATGTTACGAAATGAGGTTTCAATATTCTTGTCTGAAATCAGATCGTCGGCTCAGAAAACTGCGGCCTAATTTAGGTCGTATAGATACTATATCTGTGTTTTTTTAACTTTAACTTTAACCTTGAGAGAGAGACTATGAAATTATTAACCTTATTAACTGCTGCTGTATTACTGGCCACATCTTCATTCTCTGCGCATGCGGAAGAGCGCGGAACCCGTGATGAAGCGATTGCCATGACTGGTGAAGTTATAAAAATGTTTAAAGAAAGTGGTGTTGATGCAACTTTCAAAGCCATTACTGACAAGAAATTCATCAATAAAGACCTTTATCCTTTTGTGTATTCGCTAGAGGGAGTCGTGTTGGCGCACGGTCAAAAGGCCGCAATGGTTGGTATGAATCGTTGGGAGACAACTGACGAACTTGTTGGCGGTAAAAAATATATTCAGGAATTTGCAAGCGTGGCTAAATCCGGAACACCAGGTTGGGTTAGCTATAAATTCCTTGATCCATTGACTAAAAAAGTGATGGACAAAGAAAGCTATATCGTTCCTTTGGATGATAAATCTTTCGTAGGTGTTGGTATTTATAAATAGTCATTTTTATAGCGATATTGAAAGCCCCCTGCGCTGGGGGCTTTTTTTATTGTTGTTATATTTCTGTTGCAATGCCGCAATATCCTGTGGCACACTGAAATCAACCAAGGAAACCGACCAAGTGATTATAATGCGCAATATTGCACCCATTTATGTCGTCGTTTCCGGGTCTGCGGGTCTTCAATTTTAGATCATGTGGCCCGGCTGGTTAATTACAGCCGAATGCCCGACATGATTTTCAGACCTGTATTTTCCCCAAAATAATAGTGTTTTGTGAATTATGTCTGTCGTTCGGTTCCAATAAAAAACTGAAAAACAGGAGAAAAAAATGTCTACCCAACACATGCCGATTGTAAAGCGGCGGGATATCATCAATTTTACCAAACATTACTGGTCAGAAAAACGTCTGATGGGTGTGATGGCGGTTGTCTTTATGGGCGTATCCGTTGGGGCGGATGTGTTTTATCCGAAGGCCAGCGGACATCTTGTTGACCAATTAAGTCATCTTGATCCGCATGTTGAAGGTAGCCTGTCCAAAGTGTTATGGGCTTTTGCCATTCTGATGGGCATTCAAATTTTTCACAGCTGGACATGGGCGGCGGCTTTCTGGTGCTGGAACACGTTCGAGGTTCATAATATGTACCGCGTAGTGACTGACGGCGTTCAAAAAGTTCAACGTTTTTCAACCGACTGGCACGTCAATGCCTTTGCGGGCGCGACTGTTCGGAAAATTACGCGCGGGATGTGGTCGTTTGAATCGTTTCAGGATTGTATGTTTATGGGCTTTTATCCCGCCAGTATCATTTCAATCGGGATGACGGTTATGCTGATTATCGAATTGCCGATTGTGGGTTGGTTTACATTGGCGACTGTAGTGATGTTTATATCGGCCAGTATTTATTTATCACTTAAAATCAATATGCCACGTTTTAAAAAATCCGCGGAACAAGATACGTTGGTCGGCGCAACCATTGCCGATATTATGACGGCAATGCCGACAGTCAAATCATTCGCAGGTGAGATGCGCGAAGATAAGCGTTTTTCGGATACCGCCAGAGAATGGAAAGTCAGAACACAACGCGCATGGTTAACCGCGACTGTGGTAGATTTTGCGCGGGTTCATATCCGTATCACCATGATGCTCGGCATGATGTCGCTTGTGATCTATTTATGGACGCAGGGTAAGGCCAGTGCGGGTGACGTGACCCTTGCCATCACATCGTTTTTTATCATCAGCGGGTATTTGCGTGATATTGGTCGCCAGACAACCGAACTTTTGAAATCCGTGAGCGAGATGGAAGATATTGTATCTTTCTGGTTGCGGGAAGATGATATTCAGAACGTACCTGATGCAAAAGCTTTGACCATCAAACAGGATCAAGGGGCAACGATTACCTTTGATCATGTTGACTTCACCTATAAACAGGGTGACCGCAAAATCTATGACGGCTTGACCGTTGAGATTAAGGCGGGTGAGAAGGTGGCGTTGGTCGGGGCGTCGGGTTCGGGGAAATCGACCTTCGTGAAACTGGTACAACGTCTTTATGATATTCAATCGGGCGCGATCCTGATTGATGGTCAGGAGATTGCCAAAGTGACGCAGGAAAGTTTGCGGAAAAATATTGCGCTTGTGCCGCAGGAACCTGTTCTGTTTCACCGTACTTTGGCTGAAAACATTGCCTATGGTCGCCCAGATGCAACGCTGGATGACATCCGTCAGGCTGCGCACGAGGCCTATGCGGCAGAGTTCATCGAACGCTTGCCACTCGGTTACAATACGCTGGTGGGAGAGAGGGGGATCAAACTTTCGGGCGGTGAACGTCAACGGGTTGCAATTGCGCGCGCGCTGCTTGCGGATTGTCCGATTTTGATCTTGGACGAGGCCACATCCTCCCTCGATTCTGTTTCCGAACATTATATCCAAATGGCTTTGGATAAATTGATGGAAGGCCGAACAACCATCACCATCGCCCACAGGCTTGCGACTATTCAAAAAGCCGACCGGATTTTGGTGTTCGCCGATGGACGGATTATCGAGCAGGGAACACATACCTCCTTGCTCCAAACCCCAAACTCCACCTACCGCCGCCTCTATGAAATGCAGGCGCTGGATTTGGTGGGAGAGTAAATATAAATATTTGCCCCGTAACTAATATTAGCTTCGGGGCGAATGTCTTATTTTGAGATTAGTTTTTTTAGATTTTCTATCCATTCGATAGATAGGGGATTTTTCTTGTATTCTTCACAAAAAGAATTTGCAAATAAGAGCTTATTTTCACCATCATTAAAATTGTAAAAATCTTTTAGTTTTGTTCTTTCTGATGTTTTGAGATCAAGGCACTGATAAGAATTATAATCCTTAGTAACGTTATCAACAGGTTGCGGATTAAAACCTAATTGAGGCTGATATTTTTTTAATGTTTCTATGAAAGATAAAGCGGGCAAAACATCTTCGATAGTTGTAATACCAGTGATATTGTGTTTATAGCTAAGCAACTCGGTTTGATAATTTTTTTCGGCATTGTTGCATAAACGCCTAAACACTAATTTTCCAAGGATATCATCCTGAAGTTCATCAAGGTTTGGTAATTGATTATCTGTATCTATAAGGCATATAATTGCAGAGTTTATTTGGCTTTTGTAGTCTGAAATAATTGGATGAAGTAGTTTATATAGTTTTATTACATTAGCTGCGCCAGCTACTGGAATTATGTGCAGATTTTCGATGTTGGCATTTTCAAGAAAGGTTCTAAGGTAAAGAGCATCTGTTATGCCTTCGCATATAATCCACGTATATGGGTTTTCTCTTTTTATAACGGAATTAATAATTGATTGCACTAGCTCATTGTAGCCTTTAATATTAGTATCTAAAGGCCTCTTACCCTTAGACTCTGTTTTTATATTCCTCGTTTCATGTAGATAGTTTGCTAAGTCTATGCTTTCAATCTCTATTGCCGCATCTGTTTTGGAAAGAGAGTGAGCCCAGCCTTTCTGGAGGATTGGTAAAAAGCCATACCAATGAGTTGTAATAATAACTTGAGCGCACGCCTCAGATAATCTTTTTAACTTCTCAAATTGATCGTATATCCTTGAAATATGAAGGGAAGATTCAGGCTCGTCTAATGCAAATATAACTCTTCTAACTCCTTTGTTTTCTTCAGATGATTTTTCCAAGAGAGCTATCGAAAACGAGAGTAATGCCTGCCTTTTTTCTCCTGCACTCAGATCTTTAATGGGGATTTTTTCTTTCCCTTGATGGAGCACTCTTGTTGAGAAGTAGCCCTCAATAATTTTTTCTATCAAAAGTGCTGGTGTGAAAGTTCTGGAATATCCAGAACTATAATGAAGTTTATTATCTAGTTTAGCTTCAATTTTTTTTATATAGCTTTCTAGCTGATTATTTATATCTTTTGTAACTGCGGGAGCTTTAATGATCGAAGCTATGGTATTTGTAAGATTGTTCCCCGCTAACTTTTCTACTGTTCTGCTTTGAAGTTTGGTGTCGTCTTCTTCATTGGATTCTACTGGTATATATACGTATGTATATTGATCAGTAATACAATCTTGTAGTTTGTCTAAATATTTGAATGGATGTATGGTTTCGGTCTCTTTGTCACCTATAGTTATTTCAGCTGCGAAGTCGTCCTCGGAAAGTCCATAAATTTCTTTATTTAAGTGCATTTCTTTATGAATTATTTTTGTAAATAGACATCCGGAATATTTCTTTTCATCAAAAAATTTTGAAAAAATTACTAAATCCATATTTTCTATAGGCTTCGGATTTTGTATGTGTTTTTTTAAATCTTTTAGTGCAGGGTGACTGTCTGGAAGACTCTTAAGATATTTTGATATGGCTTTTAAAAGTCTTAATTCACTTGGGGGTAGGCTTTTAGTGTCATTTTCGTGAATTAAGAATACCGGAGATATAAATGGCATATCTTCAAGACGAGTATTGCCTCTCTGTGCTTGTTTCTTATTTCTGTTAAATCGTTCGTCGTTAAAGAATGTGTCCAATGATTCAAGAATTGAGCTTTTTCCTACTCCATTATCTCCAATATAAGTCGAGAACTTTGCTGCATCTGATATAGGTATATAGGATGTACTATTAAATGCTTTGTAACCTTTTAGGAATAAGCCAATGATCATATGTTTCTCCATTTTTCAGGTTGAGTGTATGTATAGGATCATTAAGACTCAAGGGCTTTCTTGCTGCTGGGAAAAGTCGATGATTAAAAAATGTATATGTAACTTTACGGGTTCTTTCACCGAATAGGTACATAATCGTTCTAAAGGAGGACATATACAATGAAATCGAAAATTTTGATGGCTGCAACTGCGTTAGTATTAATGGCAGGCGTTTCTGGCGCTCATGCCGAAGATATGATGAAAATGGATCATTCCAAAATGAACCATACGATGGCTGCGCCGACGGATATCTACGCCGATGCGATGAAAAAAATGCATGAAGGCATGATGTCTGTCAAACCGACAGGGGATGCGGACGTGGATTTCGTCCAAGGAATGATCCATCACCACCAAGGCGCCATCGACATGGCTAAAGTGGTTCTGGAAAAAGGAAAAGACCCAGAAATCAAAAAACTGGCCGAGGGAATCGTCAAAGCCCAAGAATCAGAAATCAAGCTGATGAATGACTGGTTGGCCGCTCATAAAAAGTAAGATTTGCAAAACGAACTGAATAAAACGCCCTTTATTCCCCAATAAAGGGCGTTTTTATTGCCATAAGACAAAATTCAAAAAATACTGATTGTAAAAATGTCACACACATTATAATGTCATTTTGCGACCGATAGGGTTTTAGCACGCGTTTGACTGATGAAAGGTTTCGCTAGCTCTATTGACTTGGTTGGGTTGAGTCCTGTTTTTACTCTCCGACCCCTCACTGAACGAACTGTTGATTGGTAACGCAAAATCCGGTTTCTGTTTGGTGGACCTACTATAGGTCTATGTTACGGGGCGGACTCCAGTTAAATTCAGGAACCTGACACAGGTTTATTTCACAAGAATTGCGGCCAAAGCCCGCAATATCTTTACCCGTCGCATTAAAGATTTTGCGGTCTTCGGCCTTTATTTATAAAGTTCGGGAGAACATTAACATGGCAAAAAAAATGCTGATTGATGCAACACATGCAGAGGAAACTCGCGTTGCAGTCGTAGACGGAAATCGTCTGGTTGAATTTGATTACGAAAGTAAACTGAGGAAACAATTAAAAGGTGGAATATTCTTGGCGAAAGTAACACGGGTTGAACCGTCGTTACAGGCAGCCTTTGTGAACTTTGGCGGTAACCGTCATGCGTTCCTTCCCTTCTCTGAAATCCATCCTGATTATTTCCGCATCCCTGTGGCCGACCGTGAAGCCTTGATGGCTGCTCAACAAGCTGAAATCGAAGCGGCAATGGCGGCGGAAGAAGCCCAAATCGCTGCCGAAGAAGCCGCACTTGCAGCCGAAGAAGCAGCCAGAAACGGAAAGGCCGCACCGGCACAGGAGCAAGAAGTTGCGCCTGAAGAAAATAACGTGACCGAAGTGATTGAACCGTCGGAAGATGATCAAACACCTGAACAAGTCGCCGAACAAGATGCGCGCGAAGAAGCCGAAGCGGCACAAGATCAACAAGATCAAGATGATCAGGACGATGAAAATGAAGATGATCAATCTTCGGGTGATGATGAAAATTCTTCTGAAGAATCAAGTGAAGGTCAGGAACAGCAAGAAGGAAGCGAAGCTGCCTCTGCTGACGCATCTGGCGAAGTAAAACACGTTCATAAATTTGTTTATCGCGGCGTCACCGAAATCAACCCTGAAACATTCGAAGTTGTAACGGCGACCACTGGTGAAGCCATTGCAATCGATCAAGACCTTGCGATTAAAGTTGAAGAATGGGCAAAAACCCAAGAAAATGTGGTGCGTGTTCGCCTGCATTACCGTCATACCGAAGACGGCGTGAAAAAACGCTCTGTCTGGATTGCGTATCACGAAGATAATGCTGAAATCGATCATGAACTGGCCTTGGCTGCCGAACAGGAAGAACGCGAAAAACGCCGCAATAATCGTGGTCGTGGTCGCGGACGTTTCCGTGGTCGCGGAAATAATAGCGGCAACGGCGGTCGTAATGACCGTAATGACAGAGGTCACAACCGTGGTCGTCATCCGATGCAGAACCGCCAAGTTGAAGTATTGGGCGGCGAGGGCGTTGACAGCGATCAACCATTCCGTCCGTCCCTCCACCGCAATTACAAAATTCAAGAAGTCATCAAACGTGGGCAGATCATGCTCATTCAGGTGCAAAAAGAAGAGCGTGGGAATAAAGGGGCAGCGGTTACAACCTACCTCTCACTCCCTGGTCGTTACTGCGTTCTGATGCCAAACTCCCCTCGTGGTGGTGGTGTATCACGCAAGATTGCAAGCTTTGCTGAACGTAAACGTATGCGCGATATTCTGCGTGAGCTTGGCACACCTGACGGGATGTCGGTGATCCTGCGGACTGCTGGCGTCCAACGCGACCAAGATGAAATCAAACGCGATTTGGATTACTTAGTTCGTTTGTGGAATAACATTCGCGAACTCACCCTTCAATCCGTTGCCCCTGCAGGAATCTATGAGGAAAGCAATCTGGTCAAACGTGCGGTGCGTGACATTTACGCAGGCGATATTGAAGAAATTCAAGTGGCCGGTGAAAATGGTTTCAAACAAGCCAAAGAATTTATGAAACTTTTAATGCCATCGAGCGTTAAAAAAGTTCACCAATATAAAGACGACAAATATCCTTTGTTCCATCGCTATCAGGTTGAAAACCAGATCGCGGCAATGGGCGAGCCGACTGTTGAACTTCGTTCCGGCGGATATCTGGTGATTAACCCGACCGAAGCACTCGTCTCCATCGACGTGAACTCGGGTCGTGCGACTAAAGAACGTCATATTGAAGAGACTGCTCTTAAAACCAACCTTGAGGCCGCCGAAGAAGTTGCCCGTCAACTGCGTCTGCGTGACCTGGGTGGTTTGGTGGTCATCGACTTTATCGATATGGAAGACAGCCGTAATAATGCGAAAGTGGAACGCAAGTTGCGTGACGCTTTGTCAACTGACCGTGCGCGTATTCAGGTTGGTCGTATTTCATCATTTGGATTAC
This sequence comes from Alphaproteobacteria bacterium RIFCSPHIGHO2_02_FULL_46_13, assembly GCA_001767915.1. Taxonomy (GTDB): domain Bacteria; phylum Pseudomonadota; class Alphaproteobacteria; order Micavibrionales; family Micavibrionaceae; genus UBA1573. The sequence continues at coordinate 122,894 of MEMI01000050.1, forward strand.
TCGAACTTTCTCGTCAACGCTTGAACCCAAGCTTGACCGAAGCGCAGTTCCAGAAATGTCCGCATTGTGCTGGCGTGGGTCATATCCGCACCATCGACTCTGCAGCTATCTTGGCTCTTCGCTCCATTGAGGAAGAGGGAATTCGTTCACGCGCTGGGCAAGTATTCTTGTCTGTGCCGAATGAAATTGCTCTGTATATCCTCAACCAAAAACGTGAAATGCTGGCGGATATTGAACGCCGTTATGGGTTCTCGGTCTTCGTTCGTGTTGACGAAGAATTGGCACCAACCGGTTATAAACTGGAAACCATCAAAGCATCTGAGTCAGATGATGAAGAGAGCGGTGTTGTTGAGCAAGATGTGGAAACAATGGAATCCGTTGACGAAGCCATCTCTGCTGAAAATGAATTAGCATCTGCTGCCGAAGGCGCAGAGGGTGAGGGACAACAACCTCGCGGACGTAATTCCCGCAACAATCGCGGTCGTGATCGTAACCGTAGCGATAAGCCGCGTGAAGATAAACCGCGCGATGGAAATCGTGAAGGCGGTAATGGTAACAGAGGCGGGCGCAACCGTAAGAATGAAGATTCTGCTGTCGCCGCTGAACAGGCTCAACCATCCGAGGTTTCTGAATCTGTTGCTTCACCTGAGGTCAAGGCAGAACCGAAAAAAGAAACTTTCCGTGCAAAACGTTTCCGTGCGCGCACTGATACACCTGCTGCTGATGCGTCTGTATCTGCGCCGGTTGCGGACGCACCGATTGCATCTGCATCCCCGTCAAATGATGTCGGGGCGGATAATGCCGAACAACAATCCTCTGAATCCAAAAAAAGAGGTTGGTGGAATAAGTTAATTGAAAAATAGGTGAGGCTAAAATGGTCGTGAATAAATTCCGTATCTTATCCGTTGCTATTTTATGCGCGCTCTTGCCTTTCTCTGCCATGGCAGAGGAGGCGGCGCCAGCGACCAACGCCAGCACACCTCTGACCATATTGGATACAGCTTCGAAAGATATTTTGAAGGGGCTGAATGAAAATCAGGTCAAACAATTCTCGGCGATCAATAATTCCTTTGGCGTTATCCGTACGGTTGAAGATGTCCAGCAATCTATCGCGCGTGCGGTTGAAAGCTGTGGCGTTGCTAATCCTGACTTAAAGGCCGGAATATCCGGAAGTTTCGAAGCGTGGAAAGACACGGTTCGTCCGGTTGTTAAAAAAGCCAGAACGAAATTAGATAGAATGGTTTTATTGCAAAGTTTTGCGCCGCCATCCGCAGTCCGCGACTATCTGAAAAAATTTGATGAAGCTGTTATCTATCGTAATCAGAAAATAAACCCTGCTTCGATTCAAAAAGCAGAAGATTGTCTGAAATTACAATCCAACATGACAAAGACCCAAAATGACATCGTCAATATGATGATTGAATCATTAAATTTGAACTCTGAATTGAAGGTCAAAGAATAATGAGGGTTCTGCATGTCGTTGCAGGGTCCGCGCAAGGTGGTGCGGAAACTTATTGCCTTGATGCGATCAAAGCATTGCATGAACGCGGCATTACCCAACATGTCATTTGCCGCCCCCATTCAAATTACCTATCGACTTTCAAACAATTGGGGATCTCCTATAGTATCGAGAGTTTCAGTTTTCTATCGCGTCTTTTCTCTGGCAAACGAAAAATAAAATCAATCATCCATCAATTTCAGCCTGATGTCGTTCATGCATGGATGGGGCGCGGGGCGTCCTTTATTCCATCGGGTGTCTCAGTCCCCGTGATCGGATGGTTTGGCGGATATTACGACCTTGAGCGTTATAAGAATTGCGATTGTTTCGTTGGTGTCACCAAAGATATTAAACGTCATCTGGATGAAAAAACGGGCGTGCCGGAGAGATGTTTTGTCGTGCATACTTTTGGCACATTGGAAGATATGCCCGCCGTTGACCGCAAAGAATTCGATACGCCTGAAGATGTTCCCGTTGTGCTGTTACTGTCGCGCATGCATTGGAAAAAAGGCGTTGATGTGTTGTTACAAGCGGCACAAAAAATCGATAACGCTTATTTCTGGCTGGCGGGTGACGGGCCGGAGATCGAGAAATATAAAGCTCTTTCAACCGAATTGGGTGTGGATCATAAAGTTCGTTTCCTTGGTTGGCGGAATGACCGTTCGGCTCTTTTAAAACAGGCGGATATTTGCGCCCTTCCATCGCGTTATGAACCATTTGGCACAGTGATTGCCGAGGCATGGTATGCCAATGTTCCATTGGTATCCTCAAAAGCATCGGGCGCGGTGCAGTATGTGACACATGATCAGGACGGCTTGCTCTTTGACATTGATAATGTCGAACAATTGACCGAATGCATTCAGCGTTTATTATCCGACAAAGAATTGCGCGCCAAACTTATTGCCGGTGGCAAAGGGCAATACGAGGCCTTATTCAGCCGCGATGTATCGACCACAAGTTTGTTGGATACCTATCAAAAGGTTTTGAAACTGGGTAAGAAATAACCCGTTTATCTTTTGGAATCGCCAGATATATAAAGGCTAAACACCACACAACTTAAGAGGATAACAGCCCCAATCTGATGCGTAGTTGCGGTATGAATATCGACCACAGTCAACAATGTTGCGATCCCTAATCCAATCTGCACCAATACCCATGTCGCCAATGCCCAGCCGATTTTTTTGTGGAATTCTGTCCATCTTAATCCGTACGAAAAGACAACAAGGCCAGTCAGCATCGCCAATAGGCGGTGGGTGAATTGGATGGAGGCAGGGTCATATAGGAAAGGCGTCTGTCCCAATTCAGGCGGGGCAATGCCGTTGCCCATCAAAGGGAATGTATTATAAATCATCCCTGCATCCAACCCCGCAACAAAGGCACCCCAGACGATAGTGATTGCAACCAACGTCAAAGCCACTCCTCCATGAAATTTTAAAGATGCTGGAACAGATATTTTCTGAAGTTGTAGATTTTTAAGTCCCATCCACAGCAGGGCAGAATAAATCGTCAGTGCCAATGATAAATGCGCCGCCAATCTGAAATGCGATACGGACGGGCGATCCACCAAACCGCTTTTGACCATGAACCATCCGAGTGCGCCTTGCGCGCCGCCCAGTGCCAACAACCCTAAATATTTCAGACGGTCGTCCCTCGGGATATAACCTTTTACAAAAAAGAAAATCATCGGCACGGCAAAGACGATTCCGATCAAACGACCCCAGACACGGTGAAACCATTCCCAGAAGAAGATGCCTTTGAATTCTTCAACACTCATCCCTTTGTTGATTTGTTGGTATTGGGGGGTTTGTTTATAAATGTCGAATTGTTGTTGCCAATCTTCCTCGGTTAACGGGGGGAGGGTTCCGCTGATCACATCCCATCTGGCAATCGACAGTCCGCTCTCGGTCAGACGGGTTACCGCGCCGATTCCCGTCATCGCCATCACCATAAAGGCACAGAAAAAGAGCCAAATTGCCAGAATACGCGCATTATTTTTGATTTCAGTCATGTTCAGGTCTTTTCAAACTGTTTATAAGGCCATATAGAATTCAGGATAGTAATAACTAGGTTTTATGACATGACAATAGAAAAAAACGAATTTGTAACCGATGCCATTATTATCGGCGCAGGGCCCGTGGGGCTTTTTGCGGTGTTTGAACTGGGGCTTTTGGATATTAAGGCGCATCTGATTGATATTCTGGACCGTCCGGGCGGGCAATGTACCGAATTATATCCTGAAAAACCGATTTACGATATTCCGGCCTACCCTGTGATCGGTGGTCAGGAATTGACCGACAATCTGATGAAGCAGATTGAACCGTTTAAACCGACCTTCCATTTTTCCCAAATGGCTGAATCCGTTACAAAAACAGAAGATGGCAAATGGAAGGTCACAACCGATATCGGCACGACCATTATTGCCCCCGTGATTATTATCGCGGCGGGTGGCGGTTCATTTATGCCGAAGAAGCCATCCATCCCGAATATTGAATCTTATGAAGGGCAATCTGTTTTCTATGCTGTTCGTAAGATGGAACAATTCAGGGATAAAAATCTGGTGATCGCAGGGGGCGGGGATTCTGCACTCGATTGGACAATCAATTTACAACCGATTGCAAAACATGTGACTCTGATACATCGCCGCGATGATTTCCGCGCCGCCCCCGACAGCGTCAATAAAATGCGCGAATTGGTGGCAGAGGGTAAAATGACTCTGAAAATCGCTGATTTAGTATCCATCAATGGCGATGCTCCAAACATGACAGGGTTGAACGTCAAATCAAAAGAAGAAGGGGAATCGGTTGTTGCCTGTGATACCTTGCTCGCATTCTATGGCCTGACCATGAAACTGGGGCCGATTGCCAATTTTGGTTTGAACCTCCATGAAAACCTGATCCCTGTTGATACCGAAAAATTCGAAACATCGGAAAAAGGCATTTTTGCGATTGGTGACATCAATTATTACCCCGGCAAATTAAAGCTGATTTTATCAGGGTTCCATGAGGCGGCCTTGATGGCGCAACAAGCCTTCCGCTACATCTATCCCGACAAAAAACTCCGTTTCCAATACACTACTTCTTCTAGCGATTTGCAGAGTAAGCTGGGAGTTAAAGAGTAAATTCTATTGTCTTTTACCCTGTCTGCATTATAACAATAGGGGTAGAAGCAAAGGAAGATCGCGTGTCTCAATTCAATTTTAATATGATGGATTCTGCCGGCTACGGGTTTTACCGTGTCTGGGTTGAACGCGCATATCTTTTGAAATTGGCAACCATTCCCTTGCTGATAAAATTCGCCTGTATGATTACGGTGATGGTGCTGGGGGTTGATAACAATATCCTGCGTCAGGGGCTTATTCTATTCCCCGGTGTTCTGGCCGAAGGATGGGTGCTGGCTCAATTCCTAAGAACTTTGCTGAAGGGCGAGCGGTGGCCGACTATTTTGCCCGCCGAAATTGATGACACACTTCTCGACAGATTATTATTACGTGCGCGGGGAATCGTGGCTGCGACCTTGGCGTACGGGTTGATTGCTCTCGGTCTTTATTTGGTACGTTATTTTTCCTTTGGGTTGATGTTCGGAGATTTTAACGCCAGTCAGGAAGAGGTCGCCACCTTACTGCGCCCACCCGAGGCAGGGGAAGATCCGAAGATCAATGTTAATCCGTTGATGTTCTTTCCGTTAATTGCGGCCTCTGTCGCATTATTCTGGGCGTTCCGGTTGCTGTGGGTTTATATCCCGCTCTCGGTTTTAATGCCCGTTGAAGATTATTTGAAAAAAGTCGGGGGCATGATGTCCTCGGTTAAAATGGTTGTTCTCTATTTCTGCACCATGACCCCGATCATGTTTGTGGTGATTATCATCAGCAATGTTATATTCGGTGCATTTGGTGGGGTAGGTGAAGATGGTGAGAGTATTGCGCGTTTTATCATGGTCTTCTTCGCGGTGATTGCGGACACGTTGGTAGGATTGGTCTCCACCGCGGCTTTTGTCTGGGCGATGAAAGATTTCCTTCCAAAAAATCCAGAACTTTTAAAAGAACTTCCTAAATTGGGCGGTGACAAATGAAACTCTATGTAACTGATTTCGACGGCGTGGAACATGAATTAGAGGCCATCGAAGGATGGCGGGTGATGGAGATTATCTGTGACTACGGCCTTCCGATGAAAGCCGATTGCGGTGGCGCATGTTTATGCGGTACATGCCATGTCTATGTTGCCCCTGAATGGGTTGATAAACTCTATCCGAAATCGGATGACGAAGAAGATCGCCTGTTGGATGACGTGGTAGAAGTCAAAGACAATTCCCGCCTATCATGCCAAATCCTGATGTCCGATGCCTTGGACGGCCTGCGTGTGACGATGGCGCCGGGGTCTAAAAAAGACTAACTACTGAACCGTCAGTTCAATATCAAAAAATCGTGGGTCGCTCGGGGTGATGATTTCTTTTGAGCCGACGGTGACGGAGTGGAGTTTACCTTCAATCTCTTTTGTCCAGAAATTTAGAAAACGAAAAAGTGTCGGGAATTTCGGAGCAATGTCATATTCCTGCCAGATATAAGTTTGAAGCAGAGCAGGGTGGTCGGGCAAGTGATAGATAATTTGCGCCGTCGTTAATCGATAATCATGCAGTTGCACAATCAAATTCGCCATTCTCTTATTATGAGCCGAATTGCTTAAAAAGATTTTAAATTAATTGCCATAATTTTAAGGCATTTGCCGTGTATAGTTTCATCAAAAACTTGCCTTTTTGGGATGAAATCTCTATATGTTTAGCAGTCACTGATTGAGAGTGCTAACAAGGTGCTTTCGGGGTGATGTGGGGATTTTCTGAAAGCCTAAGGTGGTTTTAGAAAATCTGCTGTTTAACAAAAACTATGGAGAAAATTGAAAATGAAATTTCGTCCTTTACATGACCGCGTTCTGTTAGAGCGTTTAGAAGAAGACTCGAAAACTGCTGGCGGAATTATTATTCCTGATAGCGCGAAAGAAAAACCGATGAAAGGCAAAATCGTTGCCGTAGGTTCCGGCGCACGCGATGAGTCCGGTAAAGTTGTTCCCCTTGATGTGAAAGAAGGCGACGTTGTCCTTTTCTCGAAATGGTCAGGAACAGAAGTCAACATGGACGGTAAAGAATTACTGGTCATGAAAGAATCCGACATCATGGGCGTGATCGCTGCGTAATTTTGCCTTTTGGGCTGCAAGCTTTGCATTCCTGCGCTTCCGTTGCTCACGTACTTTAAGTACGCTCCGCTACGGTTCTCGGAAAACAAATCTTTCGCCGCAAAATGCTTCATTACTAAATTATTTTTAATTTTTAAGGAGAAACAAAATGGCTGCAAAGCAAATTAAATTTGGCGCGGATTCCCGTCGTCGTATGTTGGCTGGCGTTGATATCATCGCTGACGCTGTTAAAGTAACATTAGGCCCTAAAGGTCGTAACGTGATTATCGCCCGTTCATTCGGCGCACCACGTTCCACAAAAGACGGTGTGTCCGTTGCCAAAGAAATCGAGCTGCAAGACGGTTTCGAAAATATGGGCGCACAATTGGTTCGTGAAGTTGCATCGAAAGCAAATGACCAAGCTGGTGACGGTACAACAACCGCTACAGTACTCGCTCAAGCAATCATTCGTGAAGGCATCAAATCAATTGCTGCTGGTATGAACCCGATGGATGTCAAACGTGGTATCGACAAAGCTGTTGCGGCTTGTGTTGAAAACCTCAAAGCATCTGCGAAAATCGTATCCACTTCCCAACAAATCCAGCAAGTTGCGTTTGTATCTGCAAACGGCGATGCTGACATTGCGGCAAAATTGGCCGAAGCAATGGAAAAAGTTGGTAAAGAGGGCGTGATTACTGTTGAAGAAGCAAAATCCCTTGAGACTGAATTGAAAGTCGTTGAAGGTATGCAATTTGACCGTGGTTACCTGTCACCATACTTCGTGACCAACCCGGAAAAAATGGTTGTTGAACTCGACAATCCATATATTCTTTTGAACGAGAAAAAACTCTCTAACCTGCAATCTATTTTGCCAGTGTTGGAAGCAGTTGTTCAATCTGGTCGTCCATTGTTGATCGTTGCTGAAGATGTTGAAGGCGAAGCGCTTGCAACACTCGTTGTCAACAAATTGCGTGGTGGTTTGAAAGTGGCTGCTGTTAAGGCTCCTGGTTTCGGCGATCGTCGTAAAGCAATGCTGGAAGACATGGCTATCCTGACCAATGGTCAAGTGATTTCCGAAGATCTCGGCATTAAACTTGAAAACGTGACGTTGGATATGCTTGGTTCTGCCAAAAAAATCCGTATCAGCAAAGATGACACAATCATTATTGATGGTGCTGGTGATAAAGCAGACATCGAATCCCGTTGTGCTCAAATCCGTGCGCAAGCCGAGGAAACAACCTCTGACTATGACCGCGAGAAATTGCAAGAGCGTCTGGCTAAATTGGCTGGCGGTGTTGCGGTTATCCGTGTTGGTGGTGCAACCGAGGTTGAAGTGAAAGAACGCAAAGACCGCGTTGATGACGCGATGCACGCAACCCGTGCCGCTGTTGAAGAAGGTATCGTCCCAGGTGGCGGAACTGCTCTTCTCTATGCTGCTCGCGCGATTGAAAGCCTCAAAGGCGACAATGCTGACCAACAAGCCGGTATCGACATCATCCGTCGTGCTATTCAGGCTCCAATCCGTCAGATCGTTGAAAATGCCGGTAAAGAAGGGTCTATCGTTGTTGGTAAATTGCTGGAACAAACATCATCAACCTTTGGTTATGATGCTCAAGCCGACAAATATTGCGACCTGATTGCTGCCGGTATTATCGACCCTGCGAAAGTTGTGCGTTCTGCTTTGCAAAACGCAGCCTCTGTTGCTGGCCTGATGATCACCACTGAAGCGATGATCTGTGAACTTCCTAAGGAAGAATCCGCAGGCGCAGGTGCTGGTCAAGGTATGGGCGGCATGGGCGATATGGGCTTCTAATAGCCCCAACCCCCTCTAAATTCAATTTAAAAGGCCACAATAGAAGCGCTCTGGTGGCCTTTTTCTTTTTTGTGGGTGGAATGATCATGGGATGATTGTGTGGCTTGAGAGCGGTCTGATAAGCCTTTAAAATAGCCTCATGAAAAAACAAAAAGAAAAACAGACATCTGTGCCGAAAGAGGTGCGGGAAGATCTCTTCGCTAACGCGAAAGCAATGATCTTAAGCTCGGTCGGCAGGCTGCCGACGGCGTTGGTTGTTATTCTTTTGGTATCAATGGCCATGGCGGCAATGACGGGTCTTGTTCTGCAGTTCAATAGGACATCAGGTCATGTGATTGAATTTATGCCGTTGCGCCTTACCCCAACCCCCGATTCTGTAGCGATTGATAACCGAAAAATTCAGGGGAACTGGGTTTATCAAACCGCAGATTATGCGATGGTTCTGACCTTTATTGGTGATCGGTTTGAATGGATCATTCGGCTGGCGGATGTTCAGGAGGCACAATTTTTTGCGCGTGGAAATTTTCGTATAGAGGGGGATGTCATGGTTTTGGGCGTTCGCACTGATCTTGGGATTCCTGTTGATCCATCAAAACCATGGGTCAAATTTATGCCGATGTCGATGCGGGACATCAATACAAAAGTCACATTCGACGGCAAAAAAATTATTTGGGATGTCCCTGCGTCAGAGCAGAAAAGAGTCATCGCGCAATCAGGGCGAATTTTCATCGGCCATGAAGATGGCCACATCGAATGGACAAAACAATAAATGCCTGAATTGCCAGAGGTCGAGACAGTGATGAAAGGGCTTCAACCCTTTCTCTCAGGCGCAGAAATCATTGGCCTTGAGGTGCGTTCTCCGCAACTCCGCATTCCTATTCCCGCGCGAAAATTAAAAGTGTTGATGGGGGTTCCTATCGTTAAATTGGAACGCCGTGCAAAATATATTCTGATTCATTTCGCGAATGAAAAAACAATGATTGTTCATCTGGGTATGACCGGATCATTCACTGTTTATCCACCCAAAAAACAGGCGGATATTTTATTGGATCGACATGATCATCTGGTTATCACGACAGATAAAAATGTCAAAATAATTTACCGTGACCCGCGTCGTTTCGGGATGATTGATGTGGTGGACACAGATAAGATGTCATCTTACAAACCCCTTCAAATCCTTGGGCCAGAACCACTCGATAAAAATTTTACCGCAAGTGTTTTAAAGGCGAATTTAAGCAACCGCAAAATTGCGATCAAGGTCGCGATCATGGATCAAAAAGTTGTTGTGGGTGTCGGAAATATCTATGCGAGTGAAGCGTTATTTCTGGCAGGAATTTCACCCACCACACAAGCCAACGAAGTCACCGATCAAAAACTTGCGCTGCTGGTTGATAAAATAAAATTCATTTTGAAAGCCGCGATCAAATCAGGCGGCAGTACCCTTCGTGACTATCGTAACGTGGGCGGAGAGGGGGGATATTTCCAGTTCAAATTTTCTGTGTATGACAGAGAGGGCGAAGCTTGCCCCGTCTGTGATTGTTCGATAGAAAAGACGGGCGGCATCCGGCGCATTGTGCAAGCTGGACGATCCACATTCTTTTGCAAGACATGCCAGACATAGATCTGGGCAGGAAAGGGGCTAAAATGAAGATGTTTTTGTACCTTTTACAGCTTTTGTCGGTTGTGGTGATTCTGGGTGGAAATGCGCTGGCGGCGGATAAAAAGGCCGAAAATCAGGCTTATTTTAGCGTTTTGACCGACATTCCACTGATGCCCGATATGAAAGAAATGACCGATCAGGGCTTTGTTTTTGACAAAGCAGAGGGAAGAGTGGTCGGCGCAGTAGGATTTTTGTCCGCGCCACATGCCCTCGACCCGCTCAAATTTTACGAAACCGCGTTACCGCCTCTCGGCTGGAAACCCTTGAAAACTGGGGTTTTTAGAAGAAATAACGAGCAACTCGTAGTGAGAGCCGAGAAATTGACGCAAGGTGTCGTCGTCAAGTTCCAACTGTCGCCGATGTCAAGATAGTTTTTTGTTTTCGCCCATAAAAAATTTCATCTTTTTTTAGAGTCTTTTCTTGACAGCTGGGGATAACTCGGACTAAAACCTAAGCATAGCAAAACAAACGAATACCAATTGTAAGAGAGTTAACGACATGGCAAATCATGTGTCCGCAAAAAAGCGCGCAAAGCAAAACGAAAAAAAGGCAAAAATCAACAGTGCTAACCGTAACCGTATGCGCACTTTCGTAAAGAAAGTTGAACTGGCTTTGACTGCTGGTGATGCAGCAGCGGCACAAGCAGCCTTCCAAGTTTGTCAACCAGAAGTTCAAAAAGGCATTTCAAAAGGCCTGATCCACAAAAATACAGCAGCCCGTAAACTGTCCCGTTTATCCGCTCGTATTAAAGCCGCTAAAGCTGCTTAGTTTTAATTCCCAATAAGGGGAGCGTTTCTTCCCCTTATTTTTATTCTTTTAAATGATAAATATAAATTCATGAATACGATGTTCTTTATTCGAACAGTCGTCACGACGATTATTGTCTTTTCATGAATATAAAGAACAACGAGACAACCCGTCTTCATCAGATAAGGGCTGCGCGTTACAGGTGAGGAAACACAGATTTCCGACGAACTAAAAAGTTTTGAAATGTAATAGGGGTGTCAGAGACAAAGGACTCACAGGAAAATTCTTGAGCCTTTGATCTGGAGTTACAAGTGATGGCTTGCCAAAGGCATGCCGACTTGAAAAAAAGAAAAACATTTGAGGAGATAGTAAGACAATGACTGAGTCTGGGGGAAAAAAATCTGCCGTGGTATCACTTTATGGTCATGCACTCGCACCAGAGACGTTTGATCCGACACCTGAAATTAAGGCGTTGTGGAATAAAGTGTACGAGCAGATGAGAGAAGAGTTTGGCGAAGCCATCTTCCGTAGCTGGTTAAAACCAATGTCTCTCCAAGCGGCATATCATGGAACACTCGAAGTATCTGTTCCGACTCGCTTTATGAAAGACTGGATTCAAAATCATTATGTGGTTCGTATTCTGGAATTATGTGCGGCTGAAAACGCAGATATTAAACGTCTGGAAATCGTTGTTGTTCATGGTCATGTCGAGGCGCAAGACGCTGTTGCCGCGGCCTCTCCGGTCAAGGCCAACGTCAATGAACTGGCTGAAAAATTAGACCTGTCCTCTCCGCTGGATCCACGTTTTAAATTCGAAACATTCGTGGTTGGTAAATCTAACGCTTTGGCACATGCTGCTGCCAGCCGTGTTGTGGAATGCAATGTGCCGTTTAACCCGCTCTTTATCTATGGCGGCGTCGGCCTTGGTAAAACACACTTGATGCATGCGATTGCTTGGGAACTGAAAGAAAAGCGTCCTGAAAAAACAGTGATGTATCTCTCTGCCGAAAAATTCATGTACCAATTCGTGCGGGCTATTCGTGCACAAGATACCATGACCTTTAAGGAAATTTTCCGCTCGGTTGATGTTCTGATGATTGATGATATTCAATTCATCGCGGGCAAAGATTCAACTCAGGAAGAATTCTTCCATACCTTTAACGCACTGGTTGACCAGAATAAGCAGATCATTATCTCTGCCGACCGTCCGCCAAGTGAACTCCAAGGGATTGATGAACGTCTCCGTTCCCGCATGTCATGGGGCTTGGTTGCCGATATTCATGCGAGCACTTATGATTTGCGTTTAGGCATTTTGAAAGCACGTTGCAATCATTTGTCCGCGTCTGTTCCTGAATCTGTTCTGGAATTCCTGGCACTCAAAATCACGACCAATATTCGTGAGTTGGAAGGGGCATTGAACCGTATCGTGGCCCATGCCGATGTGACGAAATCAGACATCACTCTGGAATCAACTCAAGAAGTGTTGCAGGATTTGCTCCGTTCATCCGACCGCCGCGTAACGATTGATGAAATCCAACGCCAAGTCGCCGAACATTACAATATCCGTCTGGCGGATATGCACTCCGCCCGCCGCGCCAGAAACGTGGCACGCCCAAGACAAGTGGCGATGTATCTCGCCAAACAATTGACGCCACGTTCCCTGCCAGAAATTGGTCGTAAATTCGGTGGCCGTGACCACACAACCGTCATGCACGCCGTGAAAAAAGTAGAGGAGTTGATCGCCGAAGATCCAAGCTTCTCACACGACGTAGAAACTTTGCGCAGGGCGTTGACAGCTTAATAAGGTGTAGCATGTTTAAAACATATACTACTCCCACTCCTGTTAATAAAAACTGGTTATCACGCGTCCTAAAAGAGGGGCGTGATGATAATGTTTCAGAAGTTTTAGAGTTAGGAGTTGCATTTCGTTCTGCGGGAGAAATTTTCCCTGATTTTAGGGCTGTGTTCATTCCAGTTCACAACGATCAGAGTCATGAAGAAATCCGCAGAAAAATTGCCCAAACCCAATGTGCCTCTGACTGGGTGGTGAGTATTCGTAAAGCGCATCCCATAAAAAAAGAGCCTATAAAAGAATTCTTTAGCCCTGTTATGAGACTGCTTTCTTTAACAAATTAGTTTTTAAAAGCCCTTCGAAAGAGGGGCTTTTTACATCTTTGCACCTATCGTTGCAATTATGATAAATAATAAGGTTGTAAAACATCATTTTACCTTGTGGGAAACTTGTGAATAACAAAGCTATTGCTTGGCGTGGGCGTCGTCTGTGCTATATTTAATCATCACAAACAAAATCGTTTTTTTAAGGGATATCCTCCTATGAAATTTAGTATTGATCGCGCCGCCCTTCTTCGTGCTTTGGCACACGTCCAGAGTGTTGTTGAACGCAGAAGCACAATCCCAATTCTCTCGAACGTGTTGCTCAAGGCTGATGATGGGATGTTGACCCTGTCGACAACCGACATGGACATCGAAATGACCGAAGCGATTGCCGCAGATGTTACAAAATCCGGACAGATTACGGCGCCGGCTGTGACACTCCACGACATTATCCGCAAATTCCCTGACGCATCAAAAGTGACTTTGGAACTTGATCCATCCGGTAACTTCATCACCGTGAAAGCGGGGCGTTCCGACTTCCGTTTGAGCAGTTTACCTGTGTCAGATTTCCCACAATTTGGTGGTGGTGATTTCCCGACCAGTTTTGCGGTGCGTGCGGCTGATTTGCGTGCCTTGATCGACCGTACAAAATTTGCAATGTCGACCGAAGAAACCCGTTACTATTTGAACGGTATCTACATCCACGCCGCAGAAAACGAAGGGGTTGCGGTGCTTCGTGCTGTATCCACCGACGGTCACCGTTTGGCACGTTTTGAGATGCCGTTGCCAGAAGGTGCAGCCGATATGCCGGGTGTCATTATTCCGCGCAAAACTGTTCTGGAACTTCGCAAGTTGCTGGAAGAAGCAGCAGATGAAATTCGCATTAAATTATCCGCGAATAAAATCACATTCGAATTTGATCATATCGTTCTGACATCCAAATTGATTGACGGAACATTCCCGGATTACCAACGCGTTATTCCATCGGGTAATGATAAGGTTGTTGAAATTGATCCTAAATTATTTTCATCAGCTATTGATCGTGTATCGACAATCTCTGACGGAAAATCACGCGCGGTTAAAATTTCTTTGAACGGCAAAACAATGACCCTCTCTGCCAACTCCGCAGAGTCGGGCAGTGCGAAAGAAGAAATCGAAGTTCAATCCGAAACAGATTCTTTGGAAATCGGCTTCAACGCCCGTTATTTGCTGGACATTACATCCCAAGTGGACGGCGAAGGATGCCGCATGACATTGTCAGACGCATCGTCCCCGACCATTATTCAGGACACCAGCGACCCAAGCTCACTCTATGTTTTGATGCCGCTTCGTGTCTAATGTCGGCACTCACTGAAATACGTTTGCGGAATTTCCGCTCTTATACCGAGGCCTGTCTGAACGGACTGGCCTCGTCCTTTGTGGTGCTCACGGGCGAAAACGGCGCGGGGAAAACCAATATATTAGAAGCCGTCTCATTGCTCTCCCCCGGAAAAGGCATGCGCAATGCCGATCTGGGCGACTTTCAAAATAAAAAAAATACGGATCCCGTCTGGGCGATCTCAGCCATTATTTCCACTCAATATGGTGAAATCAGGGCGGGCACAGGCCGTGACCCGACCAAAGAAAAACGCGTGGTGCATATTCAGGGCGAGGTCGCAAAAAATCAGGCACAACTCGCCG
>MEMI01000050.1:137579-149646 GCA_001767915.1 Alphaproteobacteria bacterium RIFCSPHIGHO2_02_FULL_46_13
AATTTTTAGACCGCATGGTTTTTAATTTCGACACAGGCCATGCAGGGCGCGTCACACGATACGAAAACGCCATGGCGCAACGCTCGCGTTTATTGAAAGAGGGGAAGGCCGAACCTGTCTGGCTTGACGCCCTTGAAATTCAAATGGCGGAGGCAGGTGTCGCGGTGGCGGCGGCGCGCGCGTTGTTTGTTGAACGCCTGCAATCCGTCTGTCTCACCCGCGAAAATGCTGAATTTCCGGTTGCAAAATTGGCATTGATGGGGCGATTGGAGACGGATATCCAACATAAATCTGCCTTACTGATCGAAGATGAATTCAGGGCACTCCTTAAAAAATCACGCGATGAAGATGCGGTTTATGGCGGGGCTGTTCAGGGGCCACATAAAACAGATTTTCAAGTGACCTATCAATCCAAAAATATGCCCGCGGCGCAATGTTCAACGGGCGAGCAAAAAGCATTATTAATCGGCCTCGTTCTGGCACACGCCGACCTCATCCGCATGGAACGCGGCGCCCCCCCAATTTTATTATTAGACGAAGTCGCCGCCCATTTAGACCCCCACCGTCGTGCCGTTTTATACGACCTCTTATCAGGTATCGGCGGACAAGTTTGGATGACGGGGACGGATAAAATATTGTTCGAAGCATTGAGCGGTCAGGGTACTCATTTGGATATTCCCCTTTAACCGTCATGCCGTTAAAAATACGGCATCCATCTTTTTAACCACGAAGTGCACGAAGGTATCACGAAGAACACGAAGTCTATCTTCTAACCGCCACCCCCGCGCAGGCGGGGGTCTGGACTACGATTAAACAGTTTGTTAGGTTATCTCTCAATCTAATTCTGACGAACGCTTAGTGTTGTATGATGTAGGGCAAAATGAATAAGATATTTTATCTAATTGGGGGAGCCCCAACTACTGGTAAATCGACCGTGGCCAAGCTATTAGCCAAAGAATTTTCTTTGCCATGGATTTCTACCGATCAATTAAGAGAAATTGTAAAACCTTATGGAGATAAAAATAGATTTCCGACACTCTATGATACGACCAATTTAACTGCTGAAGAATTTTTATCCATGTATTCTGCTGAACAAATTGCTGAAATGGGATTTAAACAAGGGGATGATGTCTGGCCTGCTGTGAAAGGTTTGCTTAATAATAAGTCAGATTGGCAACGAGGTGGCATAGTTGAGGGAGTAAATATCTTGCCCCATCTAGTGGCAGAGGAAAATTACGTCAATAAAGAAAAAGTTAAACCTATTTTTTTGGTTGATTTAGATAAAGAGCGCATGAGCCAAGTTGTATATACGCGTGGACTTTATGATGATGCAGATAAATATTCAGACGATGTAAAAGACAAAGAAGTTGAGTGGGCTATGATTTTTGCGCAACGCTTGAAAAAAGAAGCTGAAAAATATGGTTTTCCTTGTGTAGAAATAAGTAAGACCGAATCCGATATTGATGCGATTATGCGAGTATTAAAACTACCTGATCCTAAGCTTTAATAAAAACTTCGTGCTCTTCGTTTAGACTTCGTGAACTTCGTGGTTAAAAATTCAAGACTCCCGCCTTCGCGGGGGTGACGTTTTGGTGGAGGGTATTCTCCGTTCCTCCGTGTGAATTTTTTCTGGATTGCTTCGCATGCGCTCGCAATGACGATGTGGGGTGTAGTCTATTGAAAAACAACAATTTTTACCCCCGAAAATAACCTTCAAAACTGCCTTTTTGACTGGTATTTCCACCCCGTTCTGCTATAACAATTTATCAATAAAAAATTGGAATGTTTTAGGAAGAAATAATGTCTGAAAATGCCGCTTTAGCTCAAGATTTAGCACAACAAAGCACCAATGCCGCTGCCGAAAATTATGGTGCGGATTCGATTAAAGTTTTGCGCGGGCTGGATGCTGTTCGTAAACGTCCGGGGATGTATATCGGCGATACGGATGACGGGACTGGTCTGCACCACATGGTGTACGAAGTTGTCGATAACGCGATTGATGAATCTCTCGCGGGACATTGTGATGAAGTTTTCATTTCTGTGAACAAAGACGGGTCAGTCACCGTGCGCGACAACGGGCGCGGTATTCCTGTTGCCATCCACCCTGAAGAAGGCGTGTCGGCGGCAGAGGTTATCATGACCAAGTTGCACGCTGGCGGTAAGTTCGACCAGAATTCTTATAAAGTGTCGGGCGGTCTCCACGGTGTGGGTGTATCTGTTGTGAACGCGCTGTCCGTGCGCCTTGATCTGCGCGTGTGGCGCGATGGGCATGAATGGTTTATGCGGTTTAAACATGGCGAACCTGAAGGCCCGATGGTTGCGGTGAAGCCTTATTCCGGTCGTAACGGAACTGAGGTCACCTTCCTTCCATCACCTGAAACATTTACCATGACCGAATTTGATTTCGGGACATTGCAGGATCGTTTGCGTGAATTGGCGTTCCTGAACTCGGGCGTCAATATTCTGCTCCGCGATGACCGCGGTGATGAACCGCAAGAAGTTCGTTTTAATTTCGTGGGTGGTATTGCAAGATATGTTGAATATCTCGACCGCAATAAAACAGCGATGTTCCAGCCTTGTATTTCTGTTACCCACAAAGGCGAGGCCATCGGCGTTGAAGTTGCGATGGAATGGACGGATTCTTACCACGAAACAATGCTTTGCTTTACCAACAATATTCCGCAACGGGATGGCGGGACGCACTTGGCTGGTTTCCGTGGTGCACTCACACGCCTTCTGACCAAATATGCAGAAGATAATGGCTACATGAAAAAGGCCAAAGATTTGGCAATCTCGGGCGAGGATATGCGCGAGGGGTTAACCTGCGTTCTGTCCGTGAAAGTTCCTGATCCGAAATTCTCTTCTCAGACCAAAGATAAATTGGTGTCATCGGAGGTTCGCCCTGTTGTTGAACAGGCGATTGTCGAAGGGCTCGGGACATGGCTTGAGGAACATCCTCAGGAAGCCAAGAAAATTATTTCTAAAATCGTCGATGCGGCCTCCGCGCGTGAGGCGGCACGTCGTGCGCGTGAACTCTCTCGCCGCAAAGGTGTGATGGATATCTCCAACCTTCCGGGGAAACTGGCGGACTGTCAGGAAAAAGACCCTGCACAATCTGAAATTTTCATCGTTGAGGGAGACTCTGCGGGTGGTTCGGCCAAGCAAGGTCGTAACCGTAAAAACCAAGCTATTCTACCCCTGAAAGGGAAAATTCTCAACGTCGAACGGGCGCGGATGGATAAGATTTTGGGATCTCAGGAACTCGGAACACTGATCACGGCACTCGGTACGGGGATTCAGGATGAACTGAATATCGATAAAATCCGTTATCACAAAATCATTATCATGACCGATGCGGACGTTGACGGTTCCCACATTCGGACATTGTTGTTGACCTTCTTCTATCGTCACATGCCTGAAATGATTTCGCGCGGATATCTCTATATCGCGCAACCTCCGCTTTACAAAGTGAAGCGCGGCAATGCGGCTGAAATGTATCTTAAAAATGACGACGAACTGGATGCCTATCTGTTGCAGGCAGCTTCCGAAGAAATGGTCTTCACAGATCATACTGGGTCTGCACGCGCCGCAAATGACTTCCTTGATCTTTGTAATAAAGCCCGCACCTTGCGCATGTCCCTCAATACATTGAATGTCCGCGTTGGAAATTCTTATTTGGTTGAACAGGCTGCCGCCGTTGGTGTCTATGATTCCAGCGCGTTGCAAGACGTTGAAAAGGGTAAGAAAATTGCGGCTGATTTAACTCTACGCCTCAATGAAATGGCTGTCCGTAATGAAAAGGGATGGCTGGCAACATTTGAAGAGGGCGAAGGTTACAAGCTAACCCGCACGATGCGCGGCGTTACAGAAGTTATTCGTATTGCCTCCGAATCTATTCGTTCAACCGATGCTGTTCGTGTTCAAAATCTGATGCCATGGGTGCAAGAGAACTTCTCTGGTGCTGGTCGTCTGGAGGCGAAAGGTAAAGAGCTTGACTCTATTACAGGGCCGCTCGGTTTTTACAATGCAGTGCTTGAGTTTTCAAAACGCGGTCTGCAAATTCAACGATACAAAGGTCTTGGGGAAATGAACCCGGAACAATTGTGGGAAACAACCTTGGATCCTGAAGTTCGCACCTTGTTACAAGTTAGCATTGATGACGCGGTTGAGGCCAATGACATCATGTCCACTTTGATGGGCGATGTTGTGGAGCCACGCCGTGACTTCATTCAACAGAATGCGCTGAAAGCCACGAATATTGATGCTTAACGGATAATCAGATGACCAGATGATCGGTTGATCCGATTTCTGGTCATTTGAAAGCCGATCAACTGAATAAACGGAAATAAAATGCCATCACTGATTACCCAATTATCACATATTTTAGGACAGGTTTTTGAATCCGAAGGGTTGGATAAATCTTTCGGGCGCGTGATCGTGTCTGACCGCCCTGACTTGGCGCAATTCCAATGTAATGGGGCGATGGCGGCGGCCAGATCAGCCAAGAAAAATCCGCGTGCAGTTGCCGAAGTTGTTGTTGCGAAACTCAAAGACAATGCTCTTTTCTCGAAAGTTGAGATTGCAGGACCTGGATTTATTAATCTGACTTTGACTGATGATGCGCTTAAAAATTATGTGTCATCTATTGTTGCTGATCCACGTTGTGGCGCAGAGAAAATTGCGCAGGGTGAAAATGTTGTGCTGGATTACGGCGGGCCGAATGTGGCCAAAGCCATGCATGTCGGGCATTTGCGCTCATCTATTATTGGCGATTCTATCCGCCGCATTTTGAAATTTTCGGGCTATAATACCATCGGCGACATTCACATGGGTGATTGGGGAACGATGATGGGGATGGTGATTTCAGAATTGGAATTGCAACATCCTGACTGGGTTTATTTTGATAAAGATTATACGGGTGATTATCCGACAGAATCCCCCGTGACGATTGAAGATCTGGCGATTATTTATCCGAAGGCTTCGGGTGATTCTAAAGCTGCGCCTGAACGGATGGCTTTATCCCATGCGGCAACTGTTGAACTCCAGAATAAACGCCGTGGCTATTACGCGTTGTGGCAACATATGCTCCGCGTATCGATTGAATCAATGAAGGCAAATTTTGCGGCACTGAATGTCCAGTTTGATATCTGGAAAGGTGAATCCGATGTCCATGATTTAATCGCGCCGATGGTCGATGACCTGAAACAAAAAGGTTACGCCGTGGAATCAGACGGGGCGATAGTTGTTCATGTCAAAAAGAATGATGATAATAAAGAATTCCCGCCACTGATTTTATACAAACGTGACGGCGGTGTGATGTATGGCACAACCGATCTGGCAACACTGGTTGACCGAATGAGGGAATATAACCCCGTTAAAATGCTCTATATCGTTGATCAACGGCAGAATCTGCATTTTAATCAGGTTTTCCGTGCAGGATATATCACCAAGATTGTGCCTGAATCAGTTGAACTTAATCATCTGGGTTACGGTACGATGAACGGAACGGATGGTAAGCCTTTTAAAACTCGTGATGGCGGGGTTTTGCGTCTTGAGGATTTGATTGCGATGGGGCGTGAAAAGGCGTTGCAACGTCTTGAGGAAGCTCATGTCGGTGATGATTTCTCAAAAGAGGAACGCGAAGACATCGCGATGAAAGTGGCGATTGCCGCAATCAAATTTGCCGATTTGCAGAATAACCGTATTGCTGATTATGTGTTTGATCTTGATCGTATGACGAGTTTTGAGGGTAAGACTGGGCCATATTTATTGTATCAGGCTGTCCGCATTAAATCCTTGCTGGATAAGGCGGGGTACAAGACGGGCGGAGAGATTATCATCTCGGATATTGATCGCCCGTTATATCTGATGCTGTCTGAACTCTCGGAAGTCATTGAAAACGCGGCACGGAATTATACGCCGCACGTCATTTGTGACCATGCGTATAAACTGGCGCAGGCGTTCAGTTCCTTCTATGGCAACACGCATATTTTGTCCGAGGAAAATGCGGCACAGAAACAATCATGGCTGACCCTATCGGCGATGGTTCTGGCGCAGTTGGAATTGATGCTGAATTTAATCGGGGTAAATGTTCCGAAAAGGATGTAGTGCTATCGCGCTTCCAAAACGTAGTAATACAAGTATGTAATGGTAGACGCACCACCTGCAAAACAACCACTTTTATGACCCTTTAGCCCATAAGCACTTGTCATGACTAACCATGTGTTAAAAGCACTTCCCCATGTGTCCATCATCCAGTAACCATAGGCTTTCCAATTGACAAGAGGGGTGGGGTATAATGTGACATTATTTATGGGGCTCATATTATATGGTTGTCCACTTGGTAAATTGACCCCGTTCAATTTATTGACCGCGATACAGACATCCTTGTTAACTTCAAGAATAACATTCAATTCGGGCAACGATGTGCCTACCTCTAGCACGGTCATTGTACCGGTAAAGTTATATAAGGCATTCGGGCTGGCAATTGCGTCTTTAGGGGGTTGTTGAAAAATAACCCCTCCCCCTTCCTTACGAAATAGTTGGCATGAATGATCAGCGGGTGAATGCCCATTAACATTTTCGTAAACAAGGTATGCGCCTGCATTTCCTATTTGAAACCACATTGGTGACGCAAAATTAATTTCTTTTTCTGAGCAGCCTTTGCTCAATAATTTCTGCACCCCTTTTTCTAAAGTGGTGGAATAGTCAGTAATTTCCGTCGCCAATATTTTGGCGCGTTGTGCAGAGATAGTGGGGGATGTTTGGCTTGCCCCGCGGGAAAATAAAAACATCAACGCGCCAAAAAGGGCTATGCCGATAAACACGTAAACAATGGCGCTTCCGTGTTCTGATTTCATTTATTCCTCTTTCTTATCATCCGAACGGAAGATGGATTCACGGGCTTTGCGCGCGGCTTCTTCCAGAACATTTTTGGATTCTTCGTCAAGGTTGACTTCGGGTTCAGGACGATTGAGGAGGTCGTGATAGGAAATAGGCCCTTGGACGATTTCTTCTTCGATAGAATCTGAACCGCCTGCAAATCCGTTTGGTTTGCTGAAGAATCCCATCGGGTTTGCGGCTGTTGATGTTGGGGCGGATGACCCGTCTGCACTTGGCGCGGTGCTTAACGGAGCTGTCTCCACAACGTCTGGCGCGTTCAAATCAATCGGATGGGACAGGGCATAGATATTGGCTAAACCGAAAATACCGCGATCAAGTGGTGATGCGCCGGTATCTTTTGCAATTTTAATCGCATCTGCCATCGCCTGAATTTCGGCGGAGGTCTCAAGGGCGACATCTGCTTTCGGCGCAGTCCATCCTTTTTTGACCATCAGGTCGCGGAGGGCGGTAATATTTTTAGTATGTTTTTGCGCTGTCTCATCCGGTGGTGGAAGGCCGATGTAGCGGGTCACGCGCATCGCTTTGGCGTGGGACGCGTTGGTGTAGAAGAAACGAACATCGACAACACTTTCACCAAAGGCAATAACGGTTTGCCCCGGGCCGAATGAACGGACGCCGTCATAACTCGCACGACCACGGTCTTGAACACTCGCTTGCATATTGTCGGAGTAGGAACGGGTCATCCCGCCGCCTTCGGTCGCGAAACCTGAAACCTCGGTCACGAAAGATGAACCAACTGTTTTCTCGAAAAATTCTTTGGTTTGTGTCGGGTCTTCCAACTTACCGAAAATTTTAATGTTACAGTTCGCGGCAATGGAACGCGCTTCTTCTTTGACGCGTTTTTCAAGAGCAGGTAAGTCCTGTGCCGAGAAAATCATACAGAACCCGAGTGAACGTGCCTGCGCCGCCATAACCGCCATACCTTGCGCGGCGTAGTAACCGACCTCGTCAAAGATGGTCATGAACGGGGTGATAGAATTGGTTGGTTTGTTCTCGATCACGCTGGCGGTGTCACCTTCAACGGTGGCACCGAGTGCAGAACCCATCATCCCTTTTAAGTTAGCCGCAACGATTTTACCAAGGTTGGCGGCTTCATCCGCAGATTTTTCAAGGGCAGGAATCAGAACGACCATGATACGACGGTTTAAAACAACGTCCACCATATCAACGTCTGCCGCCTGACTATCAAAGATGTAACCATAGTCATCGGCCAAAGATTGCAAGGAACGGGTAAACTGCATCGACAGGTAACCGTGCTGTGTTTTGGATGTTGTTGTATCCATCATCGGTTGATCTGGGCTGGCTGGTTTATCACGGCCTTCGTCATCAAACGCGGCGTCATTATAACCCGGTAAGGTATCCAGATAACCTTTCAAACCTGCACGCAAATGTTCGGGCAAGTTTTCATCGCGGGATAATTTAATGATACTGGACAGGCTTAAATTATGACGGATCGTTCCGACACTCATCGGAATATCCAATGTGTCACGACGATAGGTTAGAATAGGCATCAAGGAACTGATCAGGGATACCGCACGCTCTTTCCACATCGCGTTGTCGCCTTCGGCATCTGGCATCAACGATACGAGCATGTTGGTAAGGTAGGAAGCAGAACCGCTAGAGAACGGGTTCATTGTATTTGACGGAGCTTTGCGGTCGGAGTTACCGGTCATATAGTTGAGGACGAGCAAGTCATCATCACGACCAAATCGACGCACGAGAGACGAGAGCGCAGACCACAAATCCGTATCCGCTTTACCATCGACATACACAAAGCCTGAACCCCAAGCGAGGGCATTACTCGCCATGGCTTTCAACCCTTCGGTTTTACCCGAACCGGTTGTTCCGAGATAGAGAATATGTGTCCGCGCATCAGAGTTGGTAAACCATACCTCGTCCTTATAATTTTCTTGGTTGCCGAGATACATGATGCCCTCGGCCTTTGCTCCTTTTTTCTCTTTGTATTTCGCGCCGAGCGGTAACCTGAAAACAAGTGACCGATCTCTGGTGTTGAGCCAGAGCACATATAGAAGGGAAAAGAGAAGAAACAAATCTGCCCACTGCATCAGTGCAGGGCTGAAATGGAAAGAGATGGACGCAATGATAAGGACAGCAAAAGAGTTGTTTGACTGCGAAGCCCAATCTGCAATCCTGACCATAACAGGGCGCGAGTCGCGGAGGAGCGACTTGTGCGATACTTCATACTTCTTATCTAATGCCATAGCCTGAATACCCTATCCTTCAGAGTAACCTAAAATTCTTAACGATTTTCCAAAAATTCATCCGCAGAAACAGGCCCGCTGCTCGAAGTGGCGGAGCTTGTTGTGGCCGCAGATTTAGGAGCCATGATGACATTAATGACCCCCAGCAACAGCCAGCCGACGACGATCAGCAATATTAAACCAGCCGCAATGCCTGATAACCAAAGCAACAGTTTTTTGAGGACACCAAAAGCGCCTGTTTTCTGTTGGGTTACAACCGGAACCGGATACCCGTTGGCAGAGGATGCAGGGGCGGCTTTGAGTTGCCCTTGACCTTTCTCAAGCGCTGCTGTTGTCACCAATAAAGCCTTGATGGCAAGGTCACGGTTGGCGTAGGTTGCAATATCCAGCACATCTTGGCGTGGTGTTTTGAGGGTCAGAACAAATTGACCATTTCCGCCATCGCGAATTTCTAATGCAGACGACTTGCTTTGCCCGAGTTCCATTTGCCAGACAACAGGGGAGACTGCATCAGGAAGAGAGAGAATTAAAATCCCATCAATTACTTTTGCGGTGGAAATATATTTATCAGCCATTCTGGTGTCTTTCATAAATCTTAGCTTTTAACTTTTTTAATCGCACGCTTGCTCGATTTGGAATAATCGAGTGCGGGAATAGGGCGGGCGTTTGGTGAGGCAATATATTCTGAAATCGCTTTGACCGCATCTTCCATTTTAGGGCGCGGGATCGGACGTTGTGCCATTTTTTCTGCCTTATAATGACAGATCGCTCCGAGTGCTTCCATGTGGTGTGATTGACGACCTAGGTTGTTGAGCGGATACCACAGCATACGGTCAAACGCGCGGAGCCATACGAATTGTGCAGGTGCCAGAACGCCACCTTCTTCGCGTGCGGTTGCCAATGCGCGGATCATCACCGTGTTTTCATAGGCATGTTGATTACACTTGGTCAAAATTTTTCCTGAAATATCGCGATCACGCAAAATTTTTCTGGCTTTGCTAATCAATGATGCATCAAGTTTCAATCCGCCTTCGAATGTCCAGCTTTTGGATAAACGTCCGAGCATCTCATCGGCATCTGCACGTTTACGAACAGATTTCAAACAGAAAGCCGCAAGCAGAACTTGTTTATACGGAGCCATATGCATTGTACCGCGCCATGCAGGGCCTAATTGACGGGCGAAGGCTCTTGCGGCGGCATCAGCATCTACTTTTCCGTTCGGCACAGGAATGTCGTAATAGGAAATCCATTCCTCAGGGCTTAAGGCTTCTGCAAAGGCAGGAAGCTCAGCAGGAACCGGCGCACCCGGTGGGCGAGGGGGTTGGTTGGTCGGATTAAATTTCACAAACGGAGCAATCGCCGGAAAGTTATTTGATTGCCTGTCGATCAGATGATTGAGGTCAAGCTTTTGTCTGAACAAAGCCTTAGGTCCTCTGAACAATGCCCAGAAAGAGAGCATGGCAATAATGAAGGTGAAAAAATATCGGAGGGGGTAAAGCGCCCCAAGGCTGATCAGTTCCATGTTGCTGGCATTTAATTGGCGTTTATCGGCTTGCCCTGCGTACTCATGGATTTGTCCGATGGTGGCAACTTCCTTACCGCCTTGAACGATGGCGAAGTCGTCCCCTAACACAAATTTCGAAACAGACATTTCGGCATAGCGTACCCAGCGGACAGAACTTCTGACATTTTCTGATTGGTAGTACCAAAAGACCCAAAGCAGAGCAAAAATAACGATAAGGAGGAGTGCCCACCCAATCGCATTATCATAACCAGTATTTTTATTGTCTGCCACAGAGAGTACCTATTAGTTTAGCCGTTTTTATGAAAATATTGAGTTATTTTTACCGTAAAACACATTATTTATGATTATTAGCATGAAAAATCTAACAAATTTTAAAAGAGAATACTAGACAGACAAACTAAAATGAGTATTATGCCCGAACTTATTTCTTAATTCGTTAAGAATAAGCACATTGATGAATGCCGGCTTAGCACAGTGGTAGTGCAGCGGTTTTGTAAACCGAAGGTCACGAGTTCGAATCTTGTAGCCGGCACCATTAAAAAACTCCCCGATCTGGGGAGTTTTTTAATGGCATTTACTGAGGGCAGGGTGTTCCTTTCTGACAAAGTTCCATCAGGCGATTGGCCGATTCCGTACAAATCCCTTGACCATCGTTACAGACAGGTGGTTTTCCTGAAATTGCAGTACTGACAATGGCCCATGTTTTTCCCAGCATTTGCGGGTTTCTATTTAAAAATTCTTCGACATCTTGATCTTTAATACGACGGCAGTTGCACGCAAACACTTCACATCCCCATGATTTTACAAGTTCTATATATAAAAAAGAATATAAGTTAAGACGCTCCGCACTTGCAAGTGGTTATTAATTGCAATATCACTTTGTCACCTACAAAAATCATATCACCAAAAAACACCCTTAAATAGGGTGTGTGCGAATCTAGACTTTGTCTCACTGAGGGATAATGGGAGAAAAGTGTCGATTCTTTTTTAATTTTATGAAAATATTCTTTTGCTTTTCAATAGGTTGGCTAAAAGATAACAGAAAAATGTTATATAAAGCTTAGATATTCTGCATCTGTGGCTAAAACGTCACGAAAAAAGAATAAAAAAAGGAAAATCCTGTAAATTTATGTAACGTATTGATATTAAACATCTATTTTTCATGCTCTTGATAAATTAACCTTATATTAATTTCTTGTCAGTGCCCCTCATTTGGTGGTAATACCATCTGGCGGTGGGGGATTAGTCCAAAGTCTTGGAACAAGTATTTGAAGTTGTGCCCCACACAATCCAGAAGTTAGCCTCCATATTGCGGCACTGTTTTGGATTAAAAAGAAATTACATTTTTGAAATGATTGACAGGAGAATTATCATGAACACCCTTTTCGGACGCAAAACCAATACGAAACGTGCGCTT
>MEMI01000050.1:149688-155637 GCA_001767915.1 Alphaproteobacteria bacterium RIFCSPHIGHO2_02_FULL_46_13
ACAGAAGTGAATCCAAACACAACCAATATTGCTGCGACCACATTGAATGGTAAAGCGGGCGGTACTGGTAACCTTGATATTCCGCTTGGTCAGACTGTCAACATCGATGCAAAATTATTCGTGGCGAGCGATAACCGTCCGACCATCACAACACAAATTTTAGGTCAATTAAATTCAAACGGCACTGTTGTTTTGATTGATAGAAATGGGATCATCTTTGGCAAAAACTCCCGCGTTGATGTGGGTTCATTGATCGCATCCACCGGTGAACTGGATAATAATCAAGCTTTGGCAGATGGGAATGCTCCATTATTTTTCTCCAACTTCGGAACAGGCGAAATCGTCAATAACGGCGTGATTAAAGCGGTTGGGACTGCGGGTGATTATGGTCTTGTCGCTTTCGTTGGTCCTGTTGTTAAAAACAATGGCGTGATCAATGCTTATATGGGGCGTGTATCTCTCGCGGCTGGTAATGAAGCAGCAACTGTTGACCTTTATGGTGATGGACTTGTGGAGTTGGCCTACACCGATAAAAATGATGCGCTTCTGGCTGAAAACGCCGGTAAAATCGAAGCGATTGGCGGGAAAATTCAAATGACTGCTGCTGCCGCAAAAGATGTGGTGGATAGTGTTGTCAATATGAAGGGTATTGCTCGTGCAGATTCTGCAACTGTGGTTGGCGGTAAAATTATTCTCTCTGCTAAAAAAGTAAATGTTGGTGCGTATGCAACTGTTAAAGGCAACACCACAATCACTGCAAAAACAGCTAAGCTTGGAACCACAATTGACGGAACAGTCTCCGGTTCTGCGGATTCAGTGAAAGTTCTCTCTGACAAAGCAAAAATTGCTCAAGGCTTGAACATCATTAATACCAACGGCACAATTGATGTGGCTGCTGGCACATATAATGAACATCTGGTCGTTGATAAAGCAGGCGTGACCATCAACGGTGCGAACGCAGGCATTTCCGGCAATGGTGTTCGTGGTGCGGAAACACTTATCAATCCGATGTCACCTGGTTTCACTGTGACCGCTGATAACGTCACTATTGATGGCATGTCGATCGCCAATGCACTCGGTGCTAATGGATACGGCCTTTATGTAACGGGCGCAAATAACGTCACACTTAAAAACAACGTGATCAAAAACACATCACAAAGCGGTATCTATATTCTGAACAGCAATAACGCAACCATCACCGACAATAACATTGGTGCAACTGGTGTGGCTGGTAATATTCAGGCCGACGGTATCCGCCTTGTCCGCGGAAATAACGCGACGATCACAGGCAACACAATTTCCAATGTTGGAACCGAAGGAACTGGTTTTGGCTCAGGTGTTTACGCGGTATTGAGCAATGGCTTACAAATTGCTGGAAATAATATTTCTGATGTGGTTTGGGATGGCGTGAAGTTGGTGGGTAGCAATGACGCAGTTGTCACAAAAAATGCGATCATCAATGTTGGGCGCGCTGGTCTTTCTGTCGCAACCTCAAACGCCGTTACAATTCAAGATAATACATCAACAAACTCTGGTCTCTGGGGTGTATGGGCTCAATCTTCAAATGACCTTGATATTCTCAACAACACCATTAATGGCGTTAAAGATGAATATGGCGTTTATGTTGAAGGTGGTGCTGATGCTCTGATTAACGGCAATAAAATCGATAATACAGGCAGCCATGGCATTTATGTTCTGTCATCTGATAATGCAGACGTCCGTTACAATTTGATTGGCACAGCAGCTAAAAGCGTGATTGAAGGTGATGGCGTTCGCGCTGTGTATAGCAACGGTTTGAAAGTCCATGGCAATATCATTTCCAATGTCGCTCCTGTTGGTAACGGCTTTGGTTCAGGTATCTATGTGAACTATAGCAACGATGTAGGTATTACATTTAACCGCATTTCCAATACGAAATGGGATGGTGTGAAAATTGGATTCGGTGATAAAAACAGAGTCATCGGAAACGAAATTTCGGACATCACTCGCGCAGGGATCTCCTCAAATGATACAACCAATGCCTTTATAGCAGGAAACACATTATCCGATTTGGGTAGATGGGGTGTCTGGTCATACAGCAACGATGGTGAAATCATTTCAGGAAATACGATTTCAAACGTTGCGTTGTTTGACGGTATTACATCGGAAAATGATTCTAATTCTATCTTCCGCGCGAACATCATCTCTGGTTCTGCTCGTGATGGGATCTACGCGCTCAACGCATTCAACGGGTTGACAATCCTTGGCAATACCATTTCCAACTCCGCGGTAAACGGCGTTGAAGTGGCGGAAGCAAGTGGATTGGTGACAATCGATGCAAATACGATCAGCAATTCAGTTGCAAATGGCATTTATGTTCACAATGCTTCGGGAATGCTCAAAAAATTCGTATTGTTTGGCGGAGAGGATATTACCCTTAACATCTCTGGCAATGACATTTCGTTTAGCAATATCGGTGTGAAACTGGAATCCATCAATGGCGACCTGAACGTGACTGGAAATACAATCACCGACAGCAACTATGATGGTGTTTATGCTCAAAACGTAAACCAAGATGGTAACTATTATCCTTACCCAACGCTTTTCGCACAAATTGAAGGCGAGGGCGAAGGTGACGTAGTTGCGCCTCTGCTTCGCCAATTGACCATCGCCAACAACGACATTGATAACTCTGGATCGAATGGTATTGAGTTGGACAATGTCGGTGGACTTGTAACCGTTGATTCAAACTATATCACTAACTCTGGGTACAACGGCATTTTGGCTTATAACGACGCTGCCCCGATTTATATTGGTGGTGAAGGTGCGCGTGAGGCTTTCTTTGCTGAAGATTACTATTATGGTTCTACACCAATCGAACTTCATATAGTGAACAACACCATTGAAAATTTTGCCTCTATTGATACCGAAGTATTCGAGAGATCAGCGCAAAAAATAAAAAACACCAACTTCTTTGGCTTTGCTGCGGTGAATGTTGATGTATCCGGTGACGGGTATGCCGAATTGTCTGGAAATACTTTGGGCAATAACTTTGAATATGGCTTGGTTGCTTATTCCGGATCGATTGATTTGACTGGTGCCACAAACACCATTCAAAATACAAATATCGGGATGGGTTTCTATCCGACCGAAGGGGCTCCGGAATCTGATAGCGCTGAATATTTCGATTATTTGGCAAGCCAATTAAGCTTGGTAAATGACACAATCGGAACAACGGCCTTTATTGATCAGTCCGAATTGTTTGTTGACCTTGGTTATGGTGCGATGTATGCACCGGGAACACCGACACAATTGGATGGCAATAGCGCAACCTACACATTGGCTGGCGTCACAATCGACCCTGCTACAAATGGTGGCGTAACATCTGACGAGTATGATGTTCTTGAAAGCTTCATCAATCACTATGTTGATGCTCAAAACCGCGGACAGTTCTTCTTCAATATTCTCCCACCTGTTTCGGCAGCCAGAACAATTGATCAGAAAGACGTTATTCGTGATACTTTTGGTATCCCAACCCCTCAACTTCTTGGTGGTAACCTCACAATCACTGGTCTTCCATTGATTAGTACAACTGGTGCTGGCGGAACAACACCTTCTGGTGGTTTTAACCCAGCGGCGATTGAACCTGCTGCCGGTGATGAAACTGCCGATGCAGGCACAACCCCAGCGGCGAATGATGTGGCAAATATTCAACCTGCTGCCGGTGGTGACACTGCATGTTGGTCTGATGCAACCGCTTCATTAGGACAGGGTGCTCCTGTAACCTTTAATTACGGTGCGACCGGTACAGCATTACTGCAAAACGCGGCGAGCTGCGGAACTGGTCAGGCTCAAGGTCAAAGCCTTTAATTCAGTATAAATAACAATTTAAAAACGCCGTGATTTATCGCGGCGTTTTTTTGTGTGGTCTTTCTGCGTATTCTATGGAAAGATGCCTTCCGTACTACTTGCAATTAACTGTTAACCTCTGCTAAAGATACGATTGAATTTTTTACGAATAAAGGATGATCCATGAGTATCCGGAATGTGATAGCAATACTCGTAACAGGATGTGCCGTATCGGCTTGTGCCTATCCCTTTGCAGCATCACAAGATGCCCCTAAAGATGTTAAAACCAATGCCGCTCATTTGATCAATCCTGGAACAACCATCGGACTTTCTGTCTATGGCGAAGATACAATGACGGGTGAATTCGTGGTCGATCATAATGGAGATTTGACTCTGCCAATGTTGGGGGAGATTCCTGCGCAGGGATTGACCAAACTTCAACTCCGTAATTTGATTAAGTCGGAATTGAAAGCAACAAATTATATTTCCAATCCGGTTGTATCGTTAAATATTCTAGCGCCGCGCCCTGTTTATATTTTGGGTGAGGTGAAAAACCCTGGTGAATATCCGTACAAACCGAACATGGATATTTTCGAAGCTATTTCAATGGCTGGCGGATACACACCACGCGCATCACGCGATGATGTCCTGATCGGACGCCGCGTTGCCAATGACAAAACAAAATATAACGGTGAAGAAGATACGCTGGTTCTGCCAGGGGATTCCATTACGGTGCGTGAACGTATTTTCTAATCATTCGAACAAAGAATACAGATATAAAAAAAGAGCCTCAATTTGTAAGGCTCTTTTTTGATCCATTCTACCGACTAGCTAAAGTCGATACGGGACATGTTCGGCAACAGGAAATCTGATCCTGATGTGAAGGTCTTATATTTTTCAATATCAACCTTGTTCATGATGATCCCCAACACATTGGCGTTCATTTGTTTAAGGGTCACGGCAATATTGGAAATATTGGCTTTTGATGTTTTCATCCATTCGGAAATGATAACCGTTCCGTCAACATGGCGCGCAATGGCTTCGGACTCGGCATGTGCGAGCAACGGAGATGAATCGATCAGAACATAGTTATATTGCCCTTTTAATGACTGAATCATATCCACAAAGCGCGGAGAGTTTAAAATATCAGGTGATGATAATGTTTTCGATCCGGCCTTGATAAAGGACAGACCATAAGGATCTGTTGAAATGATACTATTCAGATCAATATGTTGCGTCAGGTAATCATTGAGGCCGATAGATTTCGATGTATCGCCACTGAAATGATTGGTTGGACTCATAAAGTCGGTATCAATCACAATCACTTTATGACCGATCGATGTCATATAATAAGCCATGGTTAGGGCAAAGGTTGTTCTACCTTCGCGTGGTAATGCCGACGTTACCAGAATTGATTGCGCTTTGGCTGGCAGGAAGCCAGTCATATAAATCCGTTTTAAAGCTTCTTTAAAACCAGAATTATGCGGGCTTTGTGTGACCAAAATCGGGCTAGGCACATCCGGCAGGATACCCAGTGGTTTATATCCAAATTTACGAATATCGTCGAAATTACTAATGCCGCCACGCATGACTTCCAATGCAAAGATAATACACAGGCCAATCACGCCCGAGAAAACCATGACCGCAAGGAACAAAATTTTCTTGGATGGCGCACTAGGTGATGATGGGGCAACGGCAGGGGATACAATAATCGCATCGGAACGGGCGATATTGTCTTGGGATTGTAACCCTTCATAACTGGCAAGGAAACTATCCAATAATTTCTGGCTGGTTTTCTCCTCTAAACGAAGTCCTTCGAACACAATGGCTTTGGAGCGCATTTCGCTGGCTTGTTTTTCCAGTTCGGCGACGTGGTTTTTGAGTAAGTCGATTTCTGCTTGTGCGGCAAGAGAGTCGCTTTTCAGTGTTTCTTTAATTTGCATCGTTTCCTGACG
The DNA here is from genome assembly GCA_001767915.1 of Alphaproteobacteria bacterium RIFCSPHIGHO2_02_FULL_46_13. Lineage (GTDB taxonomy): Bacteria > Pseudomonadota > Alphaproteobacteria > Micavibrionales > Micavibrionaceae > UBA1573. The sequence continues at coordinate 155,472 of MEMI01000050.1, forward strand.
CAGCGATGATTTTGCTTGCGCGACTTTGTGGTTGGCGGCAACTACGGCAGGATGGCGCGCTCCAAATTTTCCGCGGAGTAATGCGGCCTCTTGGGATGCTTCACTGACTTCTGTTTTTAATTTCTGGATGAGAACAGAATTAACAATTGCCGCAATAGCATCCCAA
>MEMI01000051.1:0-9018 GCA_001767915.1 Alphaproteobacteria bacterium RIFCSPHIGHO2_02_FULL_46_13
TCCATGCAACCGCATCAAAGATTGCACAAGGGATAACCCAAGACCGATCCCCGATGTGGATTTGCTGAAACGACCATCCGTCACCCCGAATTTAGAGGTCACGCGCTTAATCTCGCTGGCATCCAGACCAATCCCCGTGTCGGTGATAGACAGGCGGAAATTCTGGTTTTCATCCATCTCGCCCAACACGGAAATACGCCCGCCTTCAGGTGTAAATTTGATCGAATTCGAAAGGATATTGTTCAAAATCTGGCGGATCGCCACATCTTCACCGATGATGGTCGGCATATTGGAATAATCGCTCTCGGTCATGATCAGACCAGCATCGCGAATTTTTTGCATCTGCATATCAAGTGATGATTGCACCAATTTTTTCATGTCGATACGGCTTTCTTTCAATTCCCGCTCACCGGCATCAATTTTAGAAATATCCAGAATCTGGTTGATGATTGATAAAAGATGTTTTCCGCTTTCATGAATATCGCGGGCATATTCCCAATAGGATTGCGGCTCAATCGGGCCAAAAACCTGATTGCGAATAATCTCGGAAAACCCGATAATGGAATTGAGCGGCGTCCGCAATTCATGGCTCATATTTGCCAGAAACTCTGACTTGGCGCGGTTGGCCATGTCGGATTCTTTCTTGGCTTCTTGCAATTGTAACTCTGCGTCTTTGCGCTTGGTAATGTCTTCAACACTGCCTTCATAATAGACGAGTGTGCCATGTTCATCAAGGACAGGGCGAATAATCTCTTGAGTCCAGATTTTACTGCCATCACGGCGCAAGGATTCAAATTCAAATATTTCCTGTGCGGAATGTGGGTCAATATTCTTGATAATTTTTAAGCGGTCATTGGGAGAGGCATATAATTCATTATGCACGTTCCTGACCTCACGCAGCATGATGTCCGCATTTTCAAATCCGAAGATATTTGCCATCGCAGGGTTGGCTGACAGCAAATAACCATCAAGCGTGACTTGATAAATACCACTCGCAGAATTTTCCCAAATGGTTTTATATTTACGTTCAGCCTCACCCAACGCCCATTCGGCTTTTTCATGTTCTTCAGTGTCTGATAAACTGCCGATGACACGCATATTTCTATTCTCATCCATACGGATCATAGATACAGCCATCTCGACCGAGTGATATTTTCCATTCACTTCGCGTATCGATGTATTGACGCGGTATCCGGGGCGCAAGCCTTTGATCAACTGGGATACAGCCTTTCTTTGCTCGGCCTCGTCCTTGGGGTGAATCAGGTCGAACATATTCTTCCCAATACTCTGGGCAACTTTACCACCGGTCAATTTCTCCCATGAATCATTGAGGAACAGAATTTCACCTGATAAAGAAATTTCAAAGATAACTTCGGAAATAGAATTGATAATCGCTTTATTCTCACGCTCGGCCTTTCTCAAGACATGATTTAACCTCTCGCGCTCATTCACCTCACGCCCAAGCTCGATATTTCTTTTCTCCATTTCGTTATTTATGCGGATCAGCTCTTCCGAGTTTAATTTAGAGTTTTTAACAAACATGGTGGTCGCGATTGTTGCCGCAATCCCAATCAATAATAAAAGCCATGGGGCAATATTCAGGATAAAGGTCTGCAATGATTTCGAATAAATAATATTCAGCTTCAGGTTTCCAGCCGCCAAAGGAATAATACTTTTAATGCCGATGCCGCCGTATTTTCCTTTTCTGAAATCATTATTAAATCCATAAATAATCTCTTGGGATGCGCCATCTCCCAATACCAATTGCTCTACCTTCGGAATATCGCGCAGTTTCGAGAAAAGTTGAGAATCTTGTGTCGATACATAAGCAATTAAATATCCGGAAATGCCCAAGGGACTTCCCGCACTATTCTTGGAAGGTATGGTTCTGACAAAAATATAATTTTTGCCGTCCAGCAAAATACTATAACGCCCTTTGGCATTAATGATTCCACGGTTCAGGTCTAAAAACTCAAGGAGGTTTTTGTTTTCAATTTTTGATTTGGCATCAGGGTACTGATAAATCGTTTCGACATTTTTGGCCGCACTATCATTATCCACAAAATGCAGACTGGTAATGACGATATTCTTTCTGTCTGTCGGCAGGGAATTGCGAATAGACTCGTTGATTTTTTCTTTGCCGATGTCTTGTGCCTTCGACAATGAAATATGAGGCACAATCGCAACCAATGTTGAATCAACATCGGTCATTGCCGAGACGATAATCTTTTGTGACTGGTTGACGATTTGCAACTTTTCTTCGGCAATCGTTTCATTGACTAAAAAATTCAGAATAAAGAAAATAGCTGTCGTCAAAATTGCACCATTCAGCGCAATCATCACATAAACCATTTTATCCTTCGTGTTCATCATTGATCTTCTTTGAATATAAATCGGGCTTTCAGGGCGAAGAGAAACTCTTCCACCCTTATTGAGCCTGAATCCTCTTAAATAAATGCTAATAAGAACCGATTTATTTTTTCATAATTTGTTATATTTTGCAGTTTTCTGTCATAAGACTACCCATATATGGCTTTTGCGGGGATTTCCTTGACAGATCGGTAAAAAAGTCGATAAATTAACCATTGTTAAAATTGCGATTTGCAGTATTCAGGAGAAATAAAATGTCAAAGAACCCATTTTTTGAAAATTGGATGAAATCAGGCTCAAATAATTCTGCGTTCCCTAAACTCCCTAGCGTTCCTTTCGGTATGAAAGAAATCATGGAATCCAGCCGTAAATCTATTCAGGCATATACCGAAGCTCAACAGATCGCGGCACAAAGCCTACAGGCTATTATCCAAAGACAGAGCGAGATCATGTCACAAATGGTTCAAGACAGCTCAGCCGTTGCAAGAGAAGTCATGGACGAAGGCACTCCTGAAGAAAAAATCGCACGCAGTGCTGAACTCATCCGCGAAGCTTATGAGAAAACAGTCAATAACTGCCGCGAAGTTGGCGATATCGCCAGCAAATCTGCTCGTGAAGCAATGGATGTTCTGAACGACCGTATCGCAACCGCTTTCGAAGAAATCAAATCGACTGCAGAAGATGCCAAAGAACAAAAATCCAAAAAATCATCCGGCAAAAAAGCCGCTTAATTTTTAGGTTAAAAGAATTTCAAAGCCCCACCAAGACATAGTCTAAGGTGGGGCTTTCTTTTTAAGGTGACAGTAGAGTATAAGTAGATATGAAACACGCCCCCTTTATTCTGGCCTCCGCCTCCCCTCGCCGCCTTGATCTCTTAAAACAAATCGGCTGTATCCCTGCGCATGTTATTCCTGCGGATATTGATGAAACACCGCTGAAAGGGGAATTGCCCCGCGCACTGGCGCTCCGTCTGGCGCAGGAAAAGGCCATGGCTCTACCGCCACTGGAGGATCATTTTATTATTGCCGCCGACACCGTGGTAGCCGTTGGTCGCCGCATTTTGCCGAAGGCAGAAACGAATGAAGATGTGGCCTACTGTCTTGATTTAATGTCTGGAAGGTCTCACACGGTTTTCAGTGGGATAGCGGTCAGAACACCAGGAGGCGATTTAAAATCCCGCGTGGTGTCCACCAAAGTCAAATTCAAACCTTTGTCCAAATCCGAAAAGGCCGAATATATCGCCTCCGGCGAAGGCATTGGCAAAGCGGGCGGTTACGCCATTCAGGGAATAGCCGATTCTTATGTGACCAGTATCAACGGCTCTTACTCCAATATCGTTGGCTTGTCGCTTTATGATATTCGGGCTATGCTGTCAGGCGTAGGATTTTTCATTAAGCAAGAAAGCTGAGTTGACCTTGGATATTATCATTGAAGAACAAGATGGCTGCCTATGGGTTGCCACCACCGAGAGACACCGCATCGAAGGTTTGGAAGTTGATCCCCCTCATGAAGTTGTACGGTGGGGCTCCATCTATTGGGCACGCGTTGATAAAATCGACACAAAGCTCGACGCCGCTTTCCTCGACTTGGATGGCGATACAACTGGTATCCTTTTTAACAAAGACACGCGCTCCCGCGACAAAGATGGCAAGTTGATCAAAGGCGGTCAAAAACCCATCGGCAAAACATTAAAAGCGGGCGACTTCATTCTGGTGCAATCCAAACAAGGCTATTTAGAGCCTGAGTTTGAAGACAACCGCGGCTTAGAAGAAAAATCCCCTGTGGTCAGTATGGATGTCTCCATTCAGGGGCGTTATATGATTTACACGCCTCTCGATGACAGCAACCGCATTTCATCCCGCATCCGTGACAAGAAATTACGCGGACAATTGGAATCAATGATGACCGCATTGACCGATGTCCATGGCTGCATCCTCCGCGCATCTGCCGCCAATACGCAAAGCGATATGCTCGTCCGCGAAGCCAAGGTTTTAAAAGCGATTTGGGAAGGCTTGATCGAATTTGCCAAAGGGGACGAAGCCATTCTGATTATGGATGGCCCCGATGCCCTGCAACGATCCCTCTCTGATAATTCCATGAAACCGATCAGACGGATTGAAGTCGTCACCCTCGACCATTTTCAAACGGCTGAGGATTGGTGCGAATTATTTGCGCCCGACCTTGTCACCAAAATCAAGCCAGTGGAACTGAAAAACGCGACCAATGATCTGGCCTTGCTCGACCATTACGACCTTTTGAAACCGATTGAGGAATTATTCCAACCCTACGCCGTATTATCAGGCGGCGGGAATATTATTATTCAGGGAACGGCAGCCTTAATCGCGATAGACGTCAACCGCGGCGCCGATAAAAACAGCAACCTGACAATTAATTTAGAGGCCGCATCCGAGGCCATCCGCCAAATCCGTATCCGCAATCTCGGCGGCACGATCATGATCGATTTTATCCGTATGAAGGACGAAAAAGAACGCAAACAACTCCTGACCCACATCGAACGCCTGATCAACGACGACCCCTGCACCGTCCAAATCCACGGCTTCACCGCAACAGGTTTGCTAGAAGTCACCCGCCAACGCCGCACCCCGACATTGTTCGAACGGGTTGGGTATATGTTTGAAGAGGTTTAAAATGATAGACTATCTATATATTGAAAATTTTAAATGTATTACCAAACAAAAATTCGAATTTTCTAGGATCAATATATTTTGCGGCCCTAATAATTCAGGGAAGTCAACAGTTTTAGCAGTATTGAATTTAATTGCTCAAACCCTTCATGACAATCCTACAGATGCATCACTTGTCTTAAATGGAAAATATGAAAATTTAGGGACATTTCATGACTTTATTCGCAATCATAATATACGCTCAAAATTTTGTTTTGAAATTGGCCTCGGTTCTTTTAATTTTCGTTATGAATATAAGTATCGTACACAAAGAAGGGAAATTGAGCTAATAGGATTTTCTCTCCGAGAGAATGATAAACCCATATACTCTTATATTTCAAAAGAAGATAATTATGATGTTAAGATAGGTGGAAAATCGCTAGAAAAATTTGAGACCTCTAAGAGTAAAAGACGCCCTTTTATTAAAGGCCTAATACTTCTCGATATGGTGCTGCGCTCGCTAAGAATGAGCGGCACACATCACTCGAAGCAACTAGAATCAAACATTGAAGATAATAAATATTCAGATGAAATAAATACGTTCATTAATGCAGATAGAACCTTAATGAAAGCCTTCTCAAGATTAAGGAGAGCCTTTGATGGCTTTGATACATTAGGTGCATTTCGAGAAAGACCCACGCGTACTTATATGTTTTCTGGTGAAAGCCCTATTCAAGTTGGGCGCACTGGAGCAAGCGCTATTGATATGTTAGTAAGCGATAAATCACGCAGAGGATCTCAAAACAAAAACCTAGTAAGAAAAACCTCTGAATGGTTTATAAAATCTGGTATGGCGGCGGGTCTTGAAATTAATGCCTTGACCTCTAGGCATTATGAAATTTGCATTAAAGATGAATCTAAAGGTCAACATAATTTGTGCGATGTGGGATTTGGATGCAGCCAAGTACTTCCTGTCTTGGTTTCTACCTTTGCTTTTGAATCGCGGAATGCCTATGACGAATTAGGCGGAGGCTCAATCTTAATTATCCAAGAACCAGAAATACACTTACATCCTAATGCGCAAGCAGAACTTGGGACATTGTTTGCTAACGCTTCACAGGCTGGCCAAATTTTTATTGAGACCCATAGTCCCTATTTAATATTACGTTTGCAGTCTGAGGTAGCTCAAGAACACATACTTGCCAATAGTATCAATACGTTTTATGTACAACGTAAGAAGGATGGGGCAGCATTTACCCACATGCACCTTTTAAATAATGGCCTTTTTAAAGATAAATGGCCAGAAGGATTCTTCCCTCATAGACATGAAGAAACTCTAAATCTAGCTCGCTTCGCGAGTAAAAAACTTACTAAAAGTTCATCTAATAATTCTTCCCCAAAAAAGAAAAAATAAATCTTGGAAAATTTTATTATTGACGCCAATGCTATTAAAGAATTTCAAGAAGAAAGAATTAATTCAGCCAATACAATTATACAAGAGTGTATGTCGTTCATGCTTACGGATGGGGTCATTGTATTGGATAGCAAAGAAATAATTTTGAACGAATGGATATCTTGTGCAAGCTTTGGCGATTCTTTAACGGCATGGGTAGATGAAATGATTTTAAATGGAAAAATCACTCTTATTGACTACTCCAATGATTCAAACTTATCAAAAAAAATAAAAATTTTAGGTATGCCCACTAAAGATCGTAAATACGTTCAGTTAGCATTTGCTGCGAGTGCTAAAGCAATCGTTACTAATGACATTGATTTTTATTCGCCTGAAGAAAAAGGGTGCACATCAGAAAGAGCCAAAATTATAAAAAATAAAAAATTAGGAAAAGTTTGTAAATTTTTAAAAAAGGACTTGGGAGTATTAGTATGTGATTGGCTAGAGATTAAAGAAATTTGAAATTTAAATATCTTACAATTTTAGATCACTTCACAAATAACACGCAAAAACTCCGCCCCATATTTCTGGAGTTTGGATTGACCGACCCCGTGTACCATCGACAATTGGTCAACAGTTTTCGGCTTAATCAAAACCATATCGATTAATGTTTTATCGTGGAAAATAACATAGGGTGGTAAATTATGTTCGCGGGCGATGGACAGCCTTAAGTCTTTGAGCAACTGTAATAATTGGCGATCAGATTCCGTTGACAACGAGGCCGCGGCAACCGATGCCTTTGCCGCCAGTTTTTCGCGGCTGCGTTTTGGTTTTTCTTCTAATCTCAATTGGATGGTTTCTTTATTTTTTAAGAAATTTGCACCCTGTTCGGTAATCATCAATTCGCTGTGGTTCTCCATATTGACGGAGAGGAGATTCTGGCTGACCAACTGCCTGACAATCCCCTGCCATGCCGTGCGGTCATATTCTGACCCGATGCCGAATGTGGAAATTTTATCATGGCCGAATTTTTGAATGCGTTCATCATCTTTGCCCAGCAACACATCAATCACATATTGCGCCCCGAACATCTGACCCGTGCGGTAAACACAAGATATCAGTTTTTGCGCGGCGATTGTGCCGTCAATGGTTTTGGGCGGGTTAAGGCATATATCACAATTGCCGCAAGCCCCTTGTTCGTCCCCGAAATAATTCAACAACATTTTGCGGCGACATTGAATGGTTTCACAGTAATTCAAAAGGCATGACAATTTATGACGCACCACACGTTTTTGTGCCTCGGGCATATCGCTATCTTCAATCATCTGGCGTTGCAGGACGACATCCTGCATCCCGTAAACCATCCACGCAACGGCGGGCAGCCCGTCACGCCCCGCGCGTCCTGTTTCCTGATAATAGGCTTCGATATTTTTGGGCATATCCAAATGTGCCACAAACCGCACGTCGGGTTTATTGATCCCCATTCCGAAGGCAATGGTCGCGACCATAATCACGCCCTCATCTTTGATAAATTTATTCTGGTGACGTGCGCGAACATCCGCACTCAACCCCGCATGATAGGGCATGGCTTTATAGCCATTTTCCTGCAAAGTTTTTGCCGTTTCTTCAACCTTTTTACGCGACAGGCAATAAACAATCCCGCTTTCATCCCGCGCACGGGTTTTCAGGAAGTCCAGCAATTGACGACTAGGACTATTTTTACTCCCCACTTCATAGCGGATATTAGGACGATCAAACCCTGCGGTAAAAAGCCGCGGAAGATTTAACCTCTCCATAATATCCTGACGGGTCGGGTCATCTGCCGTTGCCGTCACCGCGATACACGGGATATGCGGAAATCTTTCGCGGAGGACAAAAATCTGGCGATATTCTGGGCGGAAATCATGCCCCCATTGCGAAATACAATGCGCCTCATCAATCGCAAAAAGAGCAATCGGAATTCTATCCAATAAATTCAGAAAATCAGATGTCATTAATCGTTCGGGTGCGACATAGAGTAAGTCGAGAGTCCCTGCGCGCAAATCCTGATAAATCCCCTGCACATCACGCCCGTCCAGCCCAGAATGAATCGCCGCCGCACGAACACCGAGTTCACGCAGCGCCGTGACCTGATCATCCATCAACGCAATCAGGGGCGAGACAATAATCCCGACACCATTCATACATAAAGCAGGAATTTGATAGCAGAGTGATTTCCCACTCCCCGTCGGCATCAACACGCAACAACTGCCGCCACCAATCACATGATCAATAATCTCGGCCTGCTCACCGCGAAAGCTGCTATAGCCGAAAATATTTTCTAAAATCTGCGCGGGCTGATTCTGTGGCGTGGAGAGCGAGGGAGAATGAAGTGCGGTCATGACCTATCCGTTATACATCCTCGCCGCAGAAATGCCTAGACCCGTCGCAACGCTTGAGAACCGATCCCCCTGCATGATTTTCGCGGCTGGGAAGGCCGTTTGAACAGCCCCCACAAAGCCGGGGAGAGCGGTTGATCCGCCCGTCATAAAGATAGTATCAATGTCGGCTGCGACAATACCCGCCCCCTGCTCCACCGTACTGAGTGCCGTTTGGATGATCTTTCCGACTTCGGCGGAGGTTGAGCGGTGG
>MEMI01000051.1:9078-13635 GCA_001767915.1 Alphaproteobacteria bacterium RIFCSPHIGHO2_02_FULL_46_13
GCCATGGCGTTATCAGAGAGCGTGATTTTTGTGGCCTCGACCATCGATGCGATTTCATGACCTTTTTGATCTTCTAAAATCTTCATAAAACGGGTGAGCATATTTCGCTCAACCGCCTCACCATATAATGTCCGCACCGCCGCCATATTTTTGCGTGTATATAGGAAGTTGATCAAATGCCATGTGGCCAGCATATTATATTCACTGCGCGGCATATCGAGTCCGCTTTTGAGTTTTGTGCCCAACCCCAATTGCGGCATCACGGTTTCCAAACTAAATCGTTTATCAAAATCTGTCCCGCCGATATGCACCCCCGCGTTGGCCAGAATATCGCCCGAACGGTCATGGCGGGCGCGGGCTTCGGGCGACAAGCGGATGACCGAGAAGTCAGATGTTCCGCCGCCGATATCAACCACCAATACCAATTCTTCACGGCTTAAATTTTGTTCGTAATCGCGGGCGGCCGCAATCGGCTCGAATTCAAATGCAATATTCTTAAATCCTTGGGCTGCGGCAATGGCGCGCAATTCATCTTCGGCACGTTGGTCGGCCACGTCATCATCATCCACGAAATGAACGGGGCGTCCCATCACGACATTATTCAGTTCATGTCCGATATTTTTCTCCGCCCGCTTTTTGATCTCGCCGATAAAGCAGCCGATGATTCCTGAAAAATTCATAACCTTTAACCCCACTTGGGTCGACTCGGTCATCAGGTCACTCCCGAGGATGGATTTTAAGGAGCGCATAAAACGTCCGCTATATTGTTCCAGATATTCATCAATCGCCACCCGACCGAACGTCGTGCGGTTTTCATCCAGATTAAAAAATACAGCACTGGGGATGGTGGTTTTGCCGTTTTCCAGCTCTGCCAAGGTCACTTCGCTTCCATTAGCAATTGCTAATGCAGAATTAGAGGTTCCGAAGTCAATGCCACAGGATATATTTTTCATATATAAAACCTTTATAGAACAACAAAATAAAAAACCCCCTTTCGGGGGCATCTTATAAAAAACTGGAGAAAGATGGTGCAGCCGCAGGGGTTCGAACCCCGAACCTCCTGATCCGTAGTCAGGTGCTCTATCCAATTGAGCTACGGCTGCATTCCTTTTATCCGCAACCCGCACATTTTCCAAAGAAACTGGGGGAAGCGGGCAGAACATACGCGAGGCGATTTTGAAATGCAAGCATTAATATCTGATAAAACAAGAAAAAAGACTAAAAAAAATCTTATAAATAGGGTACAAGAACAGAAGAGAACTTGACAAATTTTCCTTACAATTCCATAAGTTACAAGTTGGTTTATGTGGTTGAAATTTTGTTGGTTCACCCATGGCCCATGGCAAATAAACTTGACTTTAAACTATTCCAAAAGGGAATACCCCATTCGATGAAAAATTTTTCGACTTCACATTATGCGTTTCGCGCGATCCTGACTGTGTCCGTCATTGCTTTGACAGCACCTGCAGCCCTCGCACAGACAGCCGGAAAAACACCTGCGTTGATTATTACCAATCAACCTTTGCCAGCCGCACTCGCAGGCCAAGTGTACACAAAGCCTGTCCGCACTGAAACAATCACTCCACAAAGCCTGCTGGGTTCTTACTACGGCACATCGGATACGATGGTTTCCAAAAAAATCGGCAGCATCCACCATGACCTTGGCGAATTGCAATCCGACCTCGCGAAATTGTCCGAACGCCTCTTGACGCTTGAGAAAAATAACCAAGACAAAGCTGCATCATACTATGCAGATACCGCCACCATCAGCACCCAATTACAATCCGGCACAACACCTGGCAACCCACGCCTTCTCCAAAAATTGGCGAATGCTCAAGACAGCTTGGACGCACTTGCCAGAAACGTAAATGATTATAACGACTTGGCGATTGAGATCACAAAATCAGGATCCGTTGCTTCCTACTTGCTGGAAGGCACCCGTGCGGCTTATGGCTTGACCGGTGCAGTTGAGGAAGACCACGTTCAACTCGCTCAACTCGAAGACACCGTGAACAACACCGTGATCATCATTGACCGTCTGCAAAACAACGTGAACGATGATATTACCCGCGCCAGTGCATACCTCACAACCGAACGCAACAACCTGCGCACCCTGTCACTGGCTGTGGCTGACGGCGATTTATTCGGCAAAGCTTTGTCAAACCGTCCATTCACATCCCTTGCAAAACAAACAGACACTTTGACCACCGTCAAAACATCTGACCCAACCCAAGCGCCATCGGTTTCAAACCCGCGCCCGCTGGTTAAAATCCGTTTTGATAAAACCAGCGTGAACTATGAACAACCTGTTTACATGGCACTCAGCGAAGCGATGGATAAATATCCAAGCGCACGCTTTGAATTGGTCGCGGTTCACCCGACCCAAGGCAACGCCGCACAAGTTGCAATCGAGACCACCAAATCCCGCCGTAACGCAGAAAAAGTTCTCCGTTCTATGACCCAAATGGGCGTCCCACTTGATAAATTGGACATCTCCTATTCATCCAGCGAAGCGGTAACAGATAACGAAGTTCATATCTATATTCGTTAGAACAAAAAATATTTATAAAAAAGCCCCTGTTCAGAAATGACAGGGGCTTTTTTATTGTCAGGAAATCTATCTATGCTTTTTGTTTGATATCTTCGATAAATTTACCAACTTCCGTTCGCAAATTGGCACTTTGCTTTGCAAGCTCCGTTACTGCTCCTAAAACCTGATCCGCAGAATTTCCTGTCTCTTTCGCAGCCTGACTAATCAAAACAACATTACCTGAAATATCTCTTGTCCCGATGGATGCATGCTCAACATTTCTAGCAATTTCTGATACGGCATCTTTCTGTTGCTCAACAGCACTCGCCGTATCAATAGATGATGCTCTTACATCCGCAATAGAATTCTTAACCGCCTCGATTGACTGCGCCGCCGCCTTACTGCGAGAAAGAACATCCGAAATCTGAGCCCTGATATCCTCAGTCGCTTTTGATGTTTGTGTCGCAAGTGCTTTAACCTCACTCGCAACAACCGCAAAACCTTTTCCAGCCTCCCCCGCCCTTGCGGCTTCAATAGTTGCATTGAGGGCGAGTAGATTGGTTTGTTCGGCAATTCCTGTAATTAAATCTGTTACTGAGTTAATTTTTTCAATCGATTCTCCGAGCTGTGCCATGATGTGAACAGATTGATCGGCTTCATTTTCTGCGCTTTGCGAAACATCTGATGATCGATTTGCAATACCCGCCACTTGATTAATGGACGCTGACATTTCCTCGGTTGCAGAGGATACAGCAGAAACATTTGATGAAGCTTCATCACTTGCGGCGGCAACATTACTCGCCTGCTCTGCAGTTCGTTCGGCCATTTTAGCCAAGTTACTCGCACTCGCCTCTAATTCAGTGGCCGCACTTGAAAATCCGTCAACAATCACACCGATCTTAGACTCAAAATTTACAGCCAACTGTTCTAATTTAGCATCATAACTTTTCTTGTTTTCTTCCAAATAAATAGTGATCGCCATGTCCATATCGATCATGACACATTGATTCAGTGCGCGCATTAACATGCCTGTTTTTTTCTGCGCCTGCTCAGGTGAAAATAACGATTTATACTGAGCTGTTGCATTTTGATAAAGATGGTTAAGCGTAAAAGCATATGCTCCGATATACCAAGTTGGCTCAAGACCAATTTTACTATGGATGAGACCAATACGACGAACAGACTGAGCATAATCATCATCAAATTTAGCACTAAACAATTTAAACCAATGCTCTTGCTGTGCAAAACGGGCATGATCCATCCGCGATTCGTCTTTAAACATTTTGGCAAGGTTCGGCCACTTTTTGACATGGTCATAAAATTTTTCTAGAATTTGAGGAAGAGCCACTCTTAACTCATCATTATAATCCAAAAGTGATTCCCTTGTGTTTTCATCGACCTCAACGAATGAGATTCTATCACTCAGAATGTTTTTATTTTCCATGATTTTTTCCTTCAAGTATTTGATCCAAGTTCGCACATTTTGTTTTCGTCGAATATTGCTTATCGTAAATGTGCATACTCACGTATATTATGAGGTGTTTTTTTGAGTGGGTACGCAGATTGGAGGATTATAGTGAAACTATATATGTATCATCTATTATTGCAATTCATTCTTAAAATCAACCAAGATAATAAGAATTTAATTGACCTGTATTTTCCCTAGATATAGAAAGTGTATAAGTCATAAAATTCCCAATGTTCCCGTAGCTCAGCAGGATAGAGCACAAGTTTCCTAAACTTGGGGCCACTGGTTCAATTCCAGTCGGGGACACCATTTCTTTTATATATCAGCCTGAACCAGTGTATTTTTCCCGCGCTATCGCGCGCAGGGGTTCAATTCCAGTCGGGGGACACCATTTTTATATATCACCATTAACGACTTTTCAGTCGAAAAAAGTTACAATGGTCGTATGGCATCACAACCACCCACACTCCCCGCCGCAGCTTTGGCTGGCGCATCTGCAAAGGCCAAAATTGACCAGATTGCGGTGCGGTTGATATTTGTGCCCGATGGCACGCGTGAT
>MEMI01000052.1 GCA_001767915.1 Alphaproteobacteria bacterium RIFCSPHIGHO2_02_FULL_46_13
TCCTCAATTTTTCCGCCCAGCTCTACTTCCAAAGCACCGCGTGCATTGACGGCCTGAGCCAGAGCGTCAAGTCCCTCATTTTCGCTATTCAGCAATTTCTCCCGCACCTGCCAGACTTCAAGAGCGTCCGCCTGACCTTGACGGAACATATTGCGTGTTAATTCATAAGATTTCCGATAGCCAGGTAAAATGCTGTCAAAATAGCTATCTGCACGTTCCTGCAGAGCTGCGGCACTTTGCTGCAATTCGCCGATTACATCTTGTTGCGGCAATCCTGCATAAAGATTGGCCTCTGACTGTGCCTGACGCAATTCGGCGTGGGCGCGCTTGCGCTCACCGTCATTTTGATTCCAAAGCGGAATCCGCAAGGCAACACCAACGCCATAAGACTGCTCATCTCCATTTGGCGCGCGCGAATAAAATACGCGCGGCCCAAATTCCGGCATGGCGGCATCCTGTTGCGCGACGTTCAAACGACGCTCCGCCATTTGAATACGGTTTTTGATAAGGTTTCGAAGGTTTGACTGTACCTGTGCAAAAGCCATCAGCTTTTCTGTATCACTTGGGACAGCCACAAAGCTTGGACGATCTAATGCTGCCTGTTGAAAACTACGACCCGTCAAACGGGCGAGTTCCGTGCGAGCCTGGCGTAGTTCTGCATCAACAGCATTGGCGTCAGCCCTCAGCTTGGCGGCATCCGATGAAAAAAGATGCGACGCCGCAGGGCTGGTCTGACCTTGGCCTGCTGACTCTTTCACCAGCTTCTTCATTTTATCAGCGTCACCCGCATAATTCTCGTAAAGCTTTTTACGCTCGGACAGTAGCCAAACCTGGGTATAAAGCACCGTGGTTTCGTTGATCACTTTCAGAATTTCGTATTTCTGCTCCATGCTGGCGACATTCGCCAAAGCGTCGGCATAACCGCTACGTGCACCAGAGATCTGAGAAAATTTCAGAGGCTGCGTAAACTCAAGATCTGTCCCCATGCCGCCTTGTCCTTTGGCGCGCACGGCATCCACCTTTAACTCTGGATTATCCAGCAGCGTTGTTTCCGTAGCGGTCGCCAGCTTATCATCGTAATCACGTTGGGCGCGGAAAAGACTGGTGTTCTTCTGAAGGCTTTCCTGCACAACCTGATCAAGGGTCAAGGTACCCGTCTCCGCGAAAGCTGGCGGGGAGAGTAAAATCGCCATAATCGCCAATTGCCATATCTTTATTTTCTTCATGAACAATCCCGCCTTTTGCTGTGGTCTCATGAAGCTAATACGGCTTAAATCGGTCTATCCCTCAAGAATCTATATTTAAAACAGCCAAAAAACTTATTATTAACGTTTACAGAGACATAAGTCTCATGATTGGCAGCAATAGATAGGCAGTAAAAAAACCGATAAACCAGAGGACAGCGGCGCACCAAAACATACCCTTATTCCACCGTGTAGTTTTGATGCACATCTCAGTCATTGCAGGGTCGGAAGGGCAATACCTGTTCGGGCGATAGATACTCCAGGCGGCGAAAGCCAAAATCAATCCGGCAAGGCTAAATGTCCATATTTTATAAAGCCCGAACCATGCAAGCCAAGGCAATGCACTAAAGAGTGCCGCAGACACTGCACCCAAACCTAGACTCACCAACAGCAACGGCAGGGCACAACAAATCAACGTCGTGCTGGATGTAAATAACAATAACCATCCCAATTTTTTTGGTCCAATTGAGTTCACGATTTTTGGCGGCATGAAGGGTGTTCTTCTTGGCTCTGATAAGAGTATCCCGCATCTTTAAAGATTTGCGTTAGCTGTTCATTCGTAAAATGAACTTTTTCCTCTGCACATATGAAAACGATCCCTGCTTTGAAATCGACATCAAATTTTTTGACACCCTCTATTTTCATGAATTTCTTTTCAAGCCCATAGGCACAAGAGGGACATACCGCCCCTAAAACTTGCATGCGCACTTCCTTATCAGCCGCATAGGCCGGTGTGGAGCCTAGCAACATCACCACTAATAATAGTATTTTTTTCATACGTCTCTCCTTGTTTAAAAATGCCACTCCGCTACCAGATTAAAGCGGTAGTCTGAAGCGTCCTGTTGACCATTTAAGTCGCTGTAGACAGGAATTTGCACGCCACCTTTCAGTGCTGCATTTCGATAGGTGACAAAAAAGCCTGGAGAGAGGAATAACTCCGTACCACCACTATTCCTAAAATTTATTCCCGCTTGTTCGTCACGTTGTGTAAATTCACTGTTAAGCTCTAATAACCACATAGTGTCTACTGCATAGTATTCAGGCGGCTTAGGACGGTAACCTACTGCAGCATCGACAAATACTTGATCACCACGATCAACAGCTTCATCGTTTTCTCCATTATAACGGTAGCGTGCGCTCGCCCAACGCTGCCATTTCAAGCTTTCATAGCCGTAAGCCAACCCGATCTGTGCATCGGTTGCACCCTCGCTTGGTGCCGGATCTGGATGATCACGGGCGGTATCCAATGTAATATCGCCGAGCAGCGCCAGAGATTCCTGTGCGGCAAGCATATCATTTCGCCAGAAACGGTATTTAGTGGATAGTTCAAGATTACCAAAGCCATCATTACGTTCACCTTCCTCTTTCAAGAAAGAGTAGTGCGCACCGATGCCTACCAGCCAGTCGGCAGTAATACCGTAGGCCACCTCAGTTCCAATTTCATCTTCTTGTTCATTGCCACTTTTCTCACGATGAATGTCGGTATGAAACTCATATCCACCTTTGAATACTGTTTCAGGACCAGGCGAAAATACCGGGCCGTGTGCAGAAGCAGATGTTGAAACAACACAAAGAGATATCACCATTGGAAGATATATTTTCAGCATTGGCGGCAATCTCCCGCATTTAAACATTGCGTAATGGTGCACTCATCAAGCTTCTTGTCCCCGCCAGGACAATTCTTCTCCAGTTTCTTAAGCTGCTTATGTATTCGCTTAAGATCGGCAATACGTTTCTCAATATCGGTGCATTTCAGACGCGCCCGCTCGCAGATGACTTCGCAATCGGTGGAAGGGCGCGTATAAAGCGCGAGCAATTCCTTGATTTCTTCAAGTGAAAATCCTAGGGATTTTGCTCTGGTAACAAAGCGCAAGCGCTGTATGGCTTGTTCACCATAAACGCGATATCCTGAATCCAGACGTTGGGGAGAGGGTAATATCCCAACGCGCTCATAATAGCGCACGGTCTCAATATTAATGTCTGCAGCTTTCGCAAGCTTTCCCACAGTCAGATGCGCCATAAACAAGTCTCCGAATCTTTTATATTCTAAACCTCGTACTATGGTACGAGGTCAAGATGAAATCTATTGTCAGAGGGCTCTATTTAATTTTTCACTCAAAAGCTTCCGTGCCCGATAGACGCGGGTTTCCACGGTTTTTGCCGAAACATCAAGAATTTCAGCGCACTCATTTTGCGTCTTTTCTTCAAGGGCGAATAAAATAAAGGCCTCCCTAAGCGTGTCAGGCAACCGTTCAATCTCCTGCCGCAAATGGGCAAGCTGCTGTTTCGATTGAAAGCTGGCCTCGATATTTTCTTCGCTCTGCTGCCAATCGCCAGAACCGCTCTCGCTTAACGCATCATATGAAACATTGCGGGCGTGGTTTTTATTCTTACGAAGATGGTCTCGGCACAGATTGACCGCAATTTGAAACAACCATGTGCTGAATTTGTAAGCTGGATCGTATTTATCGATGTTGAAATAAAGCTTTGTGAAGGTTTCTTGCACCACGTCGAGCGCTGTATCCTCGTTACCTACATAGCGCCAAGCCAAACGATAGATGCGCTCTTTATAACGCTGCATGACTTCATTCAGAGCAAAATCATCGCCAGAACGTAGTCGATCGGTCAACTCACGATCTTCATCGGCAGATTTCTCTTGTCCGATTCTATGGGTTTTGAATAAGGGCATCAGCGGCTAACTTATTGAGCTTCTCCGCTTGTTGCGGGGTTAATACAGTCTGCATGTTAAAAATATGCTCAATCGTCGCCTTTTGCAGCTCTCCTTGCGCATGATGAATACGCTCGACTGCAGCGGCAACGCGCTTGGAAAAGGTTTTGTCTTCCAGCATGGCGGCGGCCAGTTCCAGATTCCCGATATGAATCTCTTTCTGGAATGTATTTTGTTTCTCGGCAAAAGCCTTCTCAATGCCCGCCAGCTTACCTTCTTGCTCCGCCGTAATGGATATTTGCTGGTGAAGCCAGGCATGCGCGTCGATCTGTCCACGATGGGACGCTTTGAAGGCATTCGAGCAGGCGTAGAACGCGCCAAACGCAACAAGTGCGATCACTAGAAATAAAATAATCTCTTTTTGATAGGAGCGCATCAGGTTTTCCCTCCGTTCCTGTCAAGGATGATGCTGGATGTTATGCCATAGTTGGATGAAAAGACATGGAGGTTTAGCGCCTGCGCCGCGTTGGCGGGTTGCGGGTTTGAAACGCTCAAAGTTGCGGCGAAAACTCCGACAACCAGGGCGAAGGACAGTGACGCCATCCGGTATTCTGGCACGAACAGGCTTGCCAACCAGCCTTCGACGACGTTGCGCGGCATATCTGCGCGCCGTTTGTTGATGGCCTGCCAGACGCGGCTCTCCACCGTCTGCAGGCGTTCAAAGCGTGGCTGTGACGCAGCTAACCCTTTGATTAATTTATCAAGTTCATCGCTCGACATGATGTTCACCTCTTTCCAACTATATCAGTAATACGCTATGAAAGTCGTTATCCCTCATACTGAACGCAAGTTTTGTTTAAAATTCAATAGTTCACCTTCCTAAACTGCTTAGCATGAGAAATGAAGTAAACTACAGGGATAACGATCAGCGTCATAAGTATTGTCGTCACCACAACGCTTACAATCGGCAAGTCAATACGACGCACATATCTAATCCGCGATAACCTGCCAAACGGATAGAAGCTGAACTATGATTCTAATGAATAAATTTCACTACGTAGCAAACTTACATTTTTATTTTCTGATCATACAAAGAAAATAAAAATTTGGAAAGGATCATTCAATATCGGTTTTAAAAGAACGCAATATTCGCCAGTTAGCCCCCCATACATTGGCCATGTTTTGGGCGGCTAACTGGCGAATGTATGTGTTGGTTGTTATTAATTATAGGTTATTTATGAGGAATTGCAGCACATACTTCACTTAGCTTCCTTGCTGGAATTTTTGTATGAGCAGAATTTGGTCCGGCCTTTAATCTGCCTGCAATATTAAAACATTCTTTTCTAACTATCTCTGTTCTTTCTGTAATTGTTTTACCTTCAAGTTTTTCTTGGAGGGTTGGCTGCGGGGTTGAACACCCAGTTATTGCAAACATTAATGATATGATAATAAATAGTTTTTTCATATTTTCTCCTTTTGATATTAAAGCTAATTAAAGTTCTTCTTTATCCAGCAAATCTTTTGCAAGATTGAAGCGTTTGTAGATTGCTGGCAAAACCAACAATGTTAAAATTGTAGCTGTAACTAAGCCACCAATAACAACGGTTGCTAGTGGTTTCTGAACTTCCGCTCCTGCACCAGATGCAATCGCCATCGGAACAAAACCAAGACTTGCAACCAATGCAGTCATCATGACAGGCCTCAATCTCTGCATCGCACCCTCGTAAATAGCTGTCGCAACATCCGCACTTTCACGCACATGTTGGTTGATACTATTAATCATGACGAGACCATTCAGAACAGCAACACCAGACAAGGCAATCAAACCAACTGCCGCAGAAATTGAGAATGGCATATCACGTAACCATAGCGTGATAATGCCACCTGTTAACGCCAAAGGAACACCCGAAAATACAAGCAATGCTTGTTTCACAGAGCCCAAAGCCGTAAACAACAGTAAGAAAATCATGAAAAAACAGGCAGGAACAACAACCATCAGACGCGATTTAGCCTCTTCAAGATTTTTGAACTGCCCTCCCCATTCCAGCCAGTATCCGGCAGGAACTTTGACTTGTGTTTCAATATTCTGCTGGGCCTCTTTTACAAATGAACCTATATCGCGGTCTCTGACATTCGCCTGAACCACAATACGACGCTTACCATTTTCACGACTAATTTGGTTCTGTCCTTCACTCATGACCAGATTGGCAACTTGTTTCAAGGGTACAAAGTTAGGTCGTGCATGCGGGATTTTGACATCATCACCCTGCCCTTCATCTTCAGGAAGCTTAACAGGAAGATTACCAATGGCATCAAGGTCTGTACGCAGCATTTCTGGCAATCTTACCAAAATGTCGTATCGCCTATCTCCTTGGAACACCAGACCAGCTTCGCGTCCGCCGATAGCAATCTGAATAACATCCAGAACGTCACTTACATTGAGACCATATAGAGCAATGGCCTCTCTTTTAAGCTGAATTTCAAGAAATGGTAATCCGCTCGTTTGCTCAACTTTGACATCGGCGGCTCCATTCGTGGATTGCAAAGCTTTGGAAATCTCCATTGCAGTCTTTTCCATTTGTTTGAAATCATCCCCATATACTTTAACAGCAACATCCGACCGAACGCCTGATATCAATTCGTTAAAACGCATTTGAATAGGCTGAGTGAATTCAAAGTTGTTTCCCGGCGCATCCTTCAAAACCCCTTGGATATCTTCAATCACTTGGTCTTTTGCCTTGGCTTTATCAGGCCATTCCTCACGCGGCTTCAGAACAATAAAAGTATCTGAGACGTTTGGAGGCATTGGATCTGAAGCCATCTCTGCAGTACCCGTTTTTGAGAAAACGAAGGCAATTTCAGGTATTTTTGTAAGGTTCTTCTCAACAACAAACTGCATTTCCTGTGACTGCACAATACCTGTACTTGGAATACGCATGGCATGCATGGCAATATCTTTCTCATCAAGGCTTGGGATGAACTCTTGCCCCATGCGTGATAAAAGAAGAATGGATGCAATAAATGCCAATATTGAACCACCAATCACAATCAATGGGCGTTTCAAAGAAAAATTAAGGGATGGTCCATAGCCGACCTTCATCGCTTTGACCGCTCCGTTTTCTTTTTCGTCTATTTCACCTTTGACAAAAATAGCAATCATTGCCGGAATAAATGTCAGAGATAAAACAAATGCCGCTGCCAAAGCAATAATGACAGTCATCGCCATTGGTTCAAACATTTTTCCTTCAACACCTGTAAAGGTCAGGAGCGGAATATAAACCATAACAATAATGGCCTGCCCAAAGACAGACGGTTGTATCATTTCTTTACTGGCTTCCATGACCTCATGAAGGCGTTCTGGCAGACTAAGTAAACGTCCGACATGATGCTGCTTTTCAGCCAATCTTCGGAGGCAGTTTTCTGTGATGATAACTGCGCCATCGACAATCAAACCAAAATCAAGCGCACCAAGACTCATCAAGTTACCACTGATATTTAAGTGAACCATTCCTGTTGCCGTCATTAACATTGCAATTGGAATAACGAGTGCTGTAATAAACGCCGCTCTCATATTTCCCAGAAGTAAGAATAGAACAACAACAACTAATAGCGCCCCTTCTGCAAGGTTTCTTTGGACAGTCTGAATTGTTGAATCAACGAGTTTTGTTCTGTTTAAAACTGTCTTCGCATGAATATCAGGTGGTAAAGATTTGTTGATTTCTTGAATTTTCTGGTCGACTGCTTCTGCAACTGTTCGGCTATTTTCACCAATCAGCATTAAAGCAGTACCCACAACAACTTCTGCGCCATTTCCAGAAGAAGAACCTGTCCTCAACTCTTTGCCAATACCTACTTTTGCAATATCACGCATGTAAATTGGAAGCCCAGCACGATTGGCCACAACGATATTACCGATTTCTTTATCAGTAGTAATTCGACCATCTGAACGCACAACATAAGCTTCCCCGTTTCTTTCAATAAAACCCGCACCAATACTCAGGTTATTTTTTTCTAATGCTTCAACAACGTCAGAAAAACTTAAACCTAGTGAGATTAACTTTTCTGGATATGGTTCAACATGATATTGCTTGACGTATCCACCAATAGCATCAACCCCTGCAACACCTTTTACTCCTTTTAATTGTGGCCTGATAATCCAGTCCTGTACTGTACGTAGATAAGATGCTTGTTCTGTCTCAGTTTTTAGCTTCTCACCTTCAGGGGTTAAATAACTGCCATCTGGTTGCCAACCGAAATCACCTTTAGCAATAGTTGCATCTTTACCCGCTGGGTGTGCAAACTCCACCGTCCACATATAAATCTCGCCGAGCCCTGTCGAGATTGCTCCCATCATAGGCTCTGCTCCAACTGGCAAAGCCTCTTTTGCTTCAGTCAGACGTTCACTGACCTGTGCCCTCGCAAAATAAATATCAACATTGTCACTAAAAACTGCAGTTACCTGCGAAAACCCATTACGCGAAATAGAACGTGTATACTCTAACCCGGGAATACCAGCCAAAGCCGTCTCAATCGGGAAGGTTACTTGCTTTTCTATTTCTGTCGGAGATAAAGCCGCGGCTGTTGTATTGATCGCAACCTGATTGTTGGTAATATCAGGAACCGCGTCAATCGGAAGACTTTTAAGGTTATAAAGGCCAAGTGCAGCCACAGCACCAACCATCAAAACGATCAGAAAGCGGTGACGGAGGGAAAATCCCAGAATTTTTTCAATCATAATAATATTCCTTAAATGGGTATGGATTAATGAGCGTGCTCAGCGCCAGCTTTGCCGATGTCTGCTTTCACAATGAAACTTCCTTCGCTGACATAGGTTTCTCCACGTTGCAACCCTTCGGTAATTTCTGTCCAACTCTTACTTTGAAGACCTGTTTTGACAGGACGAGCTTTAAAAGCTCCATCTTCGTCTTTTAAAAAAACAACTGTCTTCCCTTCCATCTGTTGCAACGCAGCTGTTTTAATAGCTATAGGAACATCGCGAGATTCAACAACCACATCACCACGAACAGACATACCTGGGAGCCAATGACTATCCAGATTTTTAACCGTTGCTCTGGCAAGCAGAGTCTGGCTTGAAGCTTCTGTCATTGGTAATAAGCTTTGGATAGTTGTGCTTTGTATTTTCTCACATTCACTACTGGACACATTTACAGGAATGCCCGATTCAACAAGGTCTGCATCTTGTGAGAACACATGAAACTCAACCCATAATTCATCCATGTTGGCAATTGTGAACATAGCAGAATCTCCTGCTGTATCACCGATATTGATAGAGCGCGAAAGCACCACGCCATCAATCGGCGCTTTCACCGGATAAACCTGTAGACTCTCATTGGATTCAATTGAGGCTAAAATATCCCCTGCCTTTACAATCTCTCCTTGTGCCTTGGTAACTTCTTTTACAATTCCAGGAAATCTTGCCTTTACAGAAGCCGTCTTATTCTGATTAAGCGTGATACGTCCTGTAAGGAATAGAGTTTGGTCAACAATTCCCTCAGATGCTTCCATTAATTTGATACCAGAATCTTCAATGGCCTTTTCAGAAAGCTTCGCCTCTTCACCATGCTCTTCACCAGACTCACTCCCATGTGCATGACCATCACCTTCCTCATGCTTTTCAGAAGATTCTTCCTGCTTTTCATGGTCATGGCTTTCTTCAGCGTATGATGGGGGAATGGATGCAAAGCTGTAAACACCGATGACAGCTGTTGCTAATAACATTTGATATATGAATTTATTTTTCATTTTTGGTTCCTTCTGCTAAAGAAATAGATGTTGAAGTAGAAGCTGTCAGACGGTTAATCTCTGCTCTGGCTAAGTGATATTTCTTAAGAGTGTCGTTATATTCTTCGCGAACTTCAGACAAAGTGCGCTGAGCATCCAAGACTTCCAGATATGCGAATTTACCTGCACTGTGCCCTTTACGAGCCTCAGAAAACGCTTTCTGGGCAGCTGGCAAAGTGTTTTCAGAAATCATCTGTGCAGCGGAGAAACTGGTCTCTAATTCTTCAGTAAGAGTGGCCAAATTTGTTTCTGAATCTATCCATGCTCTTTGACGTTCAGCATCAATCTTTGCTGAAGCATGCCCTGCTTTATAAACATTCCCTTGATTACGATTGAAAACCGCGAATGGAATGGAAACACCCACGACAAATGCTTGGTCTCCGCTTTCTCTGAAGTCTCTGATACCTACATTAAAAGTCGGATCAGGAATTGCATTAGATTTCTCTATGTCAATAGCAGCCTTACTTTGCGCATGCAGGGCATTCCAGCGCTGATAATCAGGGCTATTTTTCAAATTTGAGACAATGTCACTATAGGCTTGAGGTTGTTCAAGATGTCTAAAGAAACGATGATCTAATTGTACTGTAGAAGCACTACCGTCCCAATATTTGACAAGTTTTTGCTTGGCTATTTTAGACTCTTGCTCAGCCTTCTTTACAGCAATTTTGGCAGCAGACAATGCTACATCTGCTTTGCTCTTTTGAAAGATAGGGTCAGCAGCAGCTTCTACACGTTTCGCAACGGTATCAAGCGTCCCTTGCGCCAGTTTCTTCTGTTCCCTTGCGATACTAACTTGTTCTTCGGCTGCAACAGCCTCGATATAAGCAACTGTGACATCATGAATAAGACCTAATCTTTCAGATTGAGCATCATATCCCGCCAGATTAATCCCCTCATCTGCTATTTTAATACGCGCAGAGCGCTTTCCACCTATCTCAATTGTCTGAGATAGTCCGACTGTGGTTTCTAATGAGTCAGTCCCTTTATAAGTTCCGCGTCCACCGAGATTTGCTGCCTCAGCAGAGATTTCAGGGTTTAGAAGAAGTCCGGCTTGTTGCCGTTCACCTTTGGCAATTTCTTCCAAAGAACCCGCGATCTTTTGCGCAGGAGATACATCCATCGCATGTCTGATGGCATCTTCTAAAGTCATTTCTTGTATTTCGACGGCTTCCGTTTGGGCATAGCTATCCTTTATTGCTACTGATGATACAGAAATCATCAGTAGCGCAATCATCAATTTATTCATGATTATCCCCTATTTCTGAACTTGTGGGGATTTGATATCAAACGGTTGCCCCATGCGGCATAGACGTTCTTGCTCAAGACTAATGAGGCCTCGGTTCTGAAGTCTTTTGCATTCGTAGGCAGACGTATGATGTGCGGGCTTAAAATTAGTCGGTGTACATGCTGTTAAGCCAAGTACAAGCGCAGAGAGTAAAGAAATAGTGAATAGTTTTGTGGATGCGTTAATGCGCATGATGTCCTCGTTTTATTTGAAAAGTGAAAGCGCCGCCAAAAGCAGCAGGATAAATCAAATTAAACGAGGGATTTTGGGGGGCGGAACAGGTCTGTACCGGAAGTACCCTTCAAAAACTGTGAGACATCAGCAAAAACAATTGCTTCTCTATTCAACTGATGAAGGACAGAAGATAGCTTATGGAGCGTTTTAAGATTACAACATCCTGAATGACAGCAATCACAACCATCTGATGCATGGTCGGCCTTTTCTTGGCTATCCATGGATTTTTTAGCGAGATGGTCTCCAGACGATGCCGATTCCTCACAATGTGACGCGGATTTCATCTCAAACGCATGAGAAACCGACGGCAATGCGACTGAAACAAACAGACACAGCACAATAATGATTTTCACGCGTTGAAGGAATCTTTGTAACATGCCCTTAGAAATAGCATCTCCAAAAGAATTTTCAAGATTAAATTATAATTGGAAGATAGAAACATGCCTATAGGAGAGTGAATTGTTCATTAAAGGAATATGTGTTATAAATTAATAATGAAGCTAATCGTTATTTTAATTGCCTTTTCTCTTTCTTTGAGCGGATATTGTGCCGCCGCCTATGCTTTCTGCGATACTCCTGTACAAGTCACAGTGAAAAGCACCCCAATGCCAGATTGCCCTTTTATGAAGACTCCTAAATCGGACGACGCTAAGAGCCATTCTCCTACAAAAACGACCAGTATGAATTGCAAAGCTTGTTGCATGTCTCTGGTAGGATTTCCTGCTTCCGTAAACATACATCATATTGAATTAGAAAAATTAGAACTATCTTCTTTCTATATCCCATTAAAAAGCGATATTCAATTTCCAATCCTACATCCCCCAAATCTCTAATTTGATTGCTCATAAATGGCCTCATGGCCTGCAATTCAATCAGTCAAAAAGGAGATTTAAATGACTGTACTTAAATCATGGGCTTTACGCCCCACTCTTGCTGTATTAGCTACTTTAACGTTATCAGCTTGTAGCACTACAATGCCCCCTCAATCGGGTACATCCAATATGGAGAAAGGCAGCATGTGTATGTCCTGTCCATGCTGTTCTAAAATGTTCGAGAAGAAGCAAACTGACAATAAAAAGTCAGGATGCCCGTGCTGCGGAATGATGAGTGGTAAAGATGGTTGTCCTTGCTGTAGTAGTAGCAGTGGCAAACCGATGATCTGCCAACCTCAAACCTAAATGAATGAAACTGGCGGGAAAACCGCCAGTTTCTATTTATTGCCTTAGCACCAATTATCTATCTTTAAACTGATACCGCAGCAACCGCAAAGCATTCAGCGTTACAAGTACTGTAGCGCCTGTGTCTGCCATCACAGCAATCCACATACCTGTCATGCCAAGGACAGTTGTGACCAGAAATATTACCTTAGAACCAAGTGCCAAAGTCACATTTAGACGGATATTAGCAAGGGTTGCCCTGGATAAATCAACCAACTCAGCCACACCCATGACACTGTTGTTAAGGAGCGCAGCATCTGCAGTCTCTAATGCTACATCTGTCCCCCCACCCATTGCAATGCCTACAGAAGCTGCAGCCAAAGCAGGAGCATCATTAATACCATCCCCCACTTTCCCAACAGGCCCACGCCCTTTTTCATCAAGAGCACGTACAATTTTCGCCTTATCTTCGGGCATCAACTCCGCATGCACCTCAATCCCAAGTGCTTTCCCAATTGCCTGAGCTGTGCGTTGATTGTCTCCTGTCAACATGATTGGGGTAATGCCCAATCTCTTAAGAGCATCCAGCCCGTCCATTGCATCCTGCCGCGCTTCATCACGGACCGCAAACAGACCTAATGCTGTGTTATTCTCGAGAAGAATGGTCACTGTTTTACCTTCGCTTTCTAGAGCATCAGTTAACATCTGAATATCCTTAGGCAAAGCTCCATCGCTAATTGCAGCACGAGGACTCACGAGTAAGAATTCACGTCCCTCAGTCTTCCCTGATAGCCCACGCCCTGCAATGACTTTTACATCTTCGGCAAGTAGTGGCTCAATATTCTGGCTTTTGATATGGGATAAGACAGCGCGAGCGATAGGATGGTTAGAATTTCCCTCTAAGGCTGCGGCAAACCTCAAGATATCATTATCCGCTACATCAAACCCTTTAACATCGGTTACCTGTGGCCGTCCTTCGGTTAGAGTTCCGGTTTTATCGAATGCAATCATTTTGAGAGAACCTAAGTTTTCTAGAACAGCACCGCCTTTAATCAACAACCCACGCCGCGCACCCGTTGCCATGCCAGCGGCAATAGCAGCAGGAGTTGAAATTACCAGTGCACAAGGACAAGCAATCAATAAAAGTGATAAGGAACGGTAAACCCACACATCCCACACTCCGCCCAAGAATATAGGTGGAACAATAGCCACCAAAAGCGCAATCACAACAACAATTGGCATATAAATACGCGCAAACTTGTCAACAAACCTCTGTACTGGAGCTTTGGATTCTTGAGCCTCTTCAACCAATTTGATGATACGGGCGATTGTGTTATCAGCAGCGGCATTAGTGACTTCAATTTTAATAGCACTGGCAATATTGATTGTTCCCGCAAAGACATTATCCCCTACATCTTTGCTTCGCGGTGTGGACTCACCCGTCACAGGAGCTTCATCAATTTCAGAACGCCCTTCAATAACCTTTCCATCACATGGAACACGATCCCCGGCACGGACGATAACAATCTGCCCGATGCTCAAACTGTCGGCAGGTACTTCACGGATAGAGCCCCCATCCACTAATTGGGCTGTTTTGGGCGTAAGGTCTCCCAATGCAGTAATACTTTTACGGGCACGGGATGCGGCAACTCCTTCTAGTAACTCACCAACAGCAAAGAGGAACACAACAACGGCAGCCTCTTCTGCCGCATTGATAAACAATGCACCAATAGCAGCAATGGTCATGAGCATTTCAATGGTAAAGATTGACCCAGACCGAGCAGCAGCTATTGCACGACGAGCTACAGGATACAGAGCAATCAAAGCAGCAAGTGCGAAGGGCCACATTCCAAGGTTAGGAAAGGCTTGGGATACCCCAAACGATAAAACGAGTAATCCTCCTGAAATCATCACTAGGCGGCCTTTTGAAGTCTGCCACCATGCCTTGCCATGGTCATCTGGATCATCATGGTTGTGGTCATCATGAGTATCTTTAGATTGAGCTGTCTGAAGTTTCACTGAAAATCCAAGTTTACGAATAGCATTAGCAGCCTCATCTTGATCAAAACCATCTGATGTAGGAATTGCAACAGTGCCGGCTCCAACATTGACGATGGGCTCACCCGCCCCTTTTACACGCTTTAAGGCTGTCTCAATTTTAAGCGCACAACTTGGGCAATCCATACCCTCAACCTTATAACGGGAGGTTGGTTGTGTATCTTTTGGGAAATTTTTAGTCATTATTCTCACCTATGCCGAATGTTCAAATATGATAACCATGACGCCCAATACAATAAGTAACGCGCCTAGAATAGCCGCCTCGTATTTCTCCAATACTTCCAAGCGTATCTTTTCAAGACCCGCCAAAGTCAGCCATGTAAAGAATATCATCCCCGCCATTGTGGCGACTGCCAGAATAAGACTTAAAATAGCGAAACCTGCCCAGCCATATTGAATGCCTGACAAATAAACAGGTAAAAACCCTTCACAAGGTGAGAATGTAAGTAAAGCCAACAACCCCAGAATGACCGCCTTATCTGACCGACCCGCTACAAATGGCTTTTCACCACAATTTTCATGGTTATCGTGGTTATGGCTATGGCCTGAATGATGATGGCCGTGGTCATGTTCAGTATATTCAATATCGTAATCATGCCCGTGATTTCCATGCGCTAACGTCAAACGTGCCTTAAACTCATGAGGCTCGGGGATTTCTTCGACGGATTCAAGGTAGCTAACATTATCCGTGAAGGTGAACAACTGCTGTGAACCATCAGCTCGCGTTGTTCGGATAGTAACGGTTTGCCCTGAAGGTGGATTGATAATCTTACCATGATCTTCAAAGTTCAAACGAAACCGTGGAGGCACACCATCCTCAAAAACTGATAACACAACAACGCCATGTCCTGTATTTATTCGGTGCTCATCATCATGCTCATGAATTGCATGGTTATGCCCTTTCGTCCATGGGAACTTCCAATGATGATGTCCGCCGCCCCCACTCTTTTGGCGAACCAAATAGAAAATACCAAAGGCAATAAGCAATCCGCCTACGATGAGAGGAAACGCTCCACCAAGCCAGCCTTCAACTTTAATCCCAAGGAAAACAACCAGAACACCCAGCAATGTCGTAAACAAAACATGACCTAGGCTTGCGAGGGCAGTAACCCATAAAGTCTTAGATTTACTCCATCCCTGCCCACGCCCAGCCAGAACAAAAGGCAGCCAATGGGTTGGCAACGCCGCATGGGCAAAAGCAACAGTAAATCCTGTTACAGCGATAGATAGTAAAACTGACTCGTTCATAAGACACCTTGATTTATTTGTTAAGTGAAACTATCTTACAACCTATAGCGACTAGAGGTTCAAGATGTTTTTAACAATTGGTGAATTATCTTCCGCAAGCGGCGTCCAGATTGAGACAATCCGGTATTACGAGAGCGTTAAACTCATGCCTGAGCCTGAAAGAACATCAGGTAAACAACGCCGTTATACAAAAAATGACGTCAAACGCCTATCATTCATAAAACACGCCCGTGAATTGGGATTCGAAGCGGCGGCCATTGCGGATATATTGGCAATAACGGAAAAGAGCGATGCCTCTTGTGACAAAATTGACGGGATAGCCCGCAACCATCTTGCCATCGTTGAAGATAAAATAGCCAGCCTAAAAGCCTTAAAAAAGGAACTGGTGCGTATGCTAGACCATTGTGGAACAGGGAAGGTTGCAGACTGCCATTGATCCACCCCCTATAAATGAGTCCGGATCCAGAGTGAATCTGGGTATATTATGGACACATTTAAGGAGGAATAGAAATGGCTCGGAAGAGATTTACGACGGAGCAGATTATCGGGTATTTGCGTCAGGCTGAGGTAATGATTGGGCGTGGATGCACGATAGAAGAGATGTTGCGCGAGATTGATGTGACGGCGAACACGTATTATCGCTGGCGCAAGGAATATGGCGGGTTGGGAATGGATCAGGCCCGCCGCCTCAAGGAACTGGAAAGCGAGAATGCCCGTCTTAAACGGGCTGTGGCTGATCTGACACTTGATAATCTGATCTTGAAGGAAGTATCGACGGGAAAGTTCTGACCAGTCCGGAGCGGCGACGGGAGGCTGTGATATATGCACAGCAGAAACTGGGAGTGACAGAGCGGCGTGCATGCGCCGCTCTTGGTCAAAGCCGAGGATTACAAAGGCGCAAGAAGGTCAAACCTGATGATGAAGCGGGTTTAACGGCAGATATTATCCGACTTGCCAGCCAGTATGGGCGATATGGCTACAAACGGATTACAGCGCTACTCCGTGTGGAGGGTTGGCAGGTTAACCACAAACGGGTTGAGCGCATCTGGCGGCAGGAAGGTCTCAAGGTTCCAGCAAAACACAAGAAGAAAAGCCGATTGTATTTGAATGACGGATCCTGTATCCGTCTGCGGCCATGCTGGCCGAACCATGTCTGGGCATATGACTTTGTGGCAGATCAGCTTAAGGATGGAACAAAAATCAGAACGCTTACAGTGATTGATGAATATACACGGGAGTGCCTTTCCCTGCGTACGGGCTACAGCCTTAAGGCCGATGATGTAATGGATGTTCTGACTGATTTGTTTATCACACGCGGGATCCCGGATCATATCAGGTCGGACAACGGATCGGAATTTACAGCGAAATCAATCAAGGCGTGGTTACCGAAGCTGGGCGTCGAAACACTCTACATAGAACCAGGCAGCCCATGGGAGAACGGCTATAACGAGAGCTTCAATGGGCGCCTCAGAGATGAATGCCTGAATGGGGAGACATTCTATACCCTCAAAGAAGCACAGGTCATTCTGGAACAATGGCGGCATCATTACAATCATATAAGGCCGCATACCAGCCTCGGGTATAAGCCTCCGGCACCGCTCGCCAAAACAAACGTCCCCATGAAGGAAGGGGCCTTCGCTTACGCTCCAGCCCCTTCCTTCATGCTCCCATCAGGGCATAAAGATTCACTTAAACCCTGGACTCAATAATGGGGGTTGACCACTCTAATAAAAAGAATTTATTATAAAGTTTCTAGAAATTATAAAAAATTCTGTAGCTATTCCTGAATAATGATATTGAAATATTATTAGCTAATTAGTGACTTATCAACGCAGATTTAAAGAAAACGCTAAGAGAGTTACTAGACTTAAATTAATAACCCATATTAGAATATTATTCCTTAATCTATATTATCGTTTTTGTTTCATGTAGCCGCAAAGCTAAAATGTCACCTATTAGCAAAGTAGAAATGTCACTCTTGTATCCATAAGAATAGATCAAGGGGGCCTACAAAATGGGATGGATAATGATGAGTGAGCGAGAATTAAACCGGATTGAAGTTTTATCACAGGTAAATGACGGTCGTTTAAGTGTTATGGATGGATCCCTTTTGCTGGGGCTATCGACGCGCCAAACTTTTCGTTTGTTGGTGCGTTTTCGGGATGATGGACCATCAGCTCTACGGCACAAAGCTCGTGGCAATGCTCCGAACAACACCATTCATGCAGCCAAGCGAAGTTATGCACTGGATCTCGTCCGCGAGAACTATGCAGATTTTGGCCCTACACTGGCCAGCGAGATGCTATTGGAACATCACGGGGTGAAAGTTTCGCGCGAGACGTTGCGCAAGTGGATGCAAGAAGACGGCTTGTGGCTATCACGTAAGCAGCGCCGTGTGTTTCATCAACCCCGCCTACGGCGCGAATACTATGGCGAATTAATACAGATAGATGGGTCTGATCACCGGTGGTTTGAGGATCGGGCTCCCGCATGCACCCTTCTCGTATTTGTAGATGATGCAAGCAGTACGCTGATGCATCTCCAGTTTGTCAGGTCAGAGAGCACATTCAGTTATTTCGAAGCTGTGGAAGGTTATCTGAAGAAACATGGGCGCCCTGTGGCGTTTTACAGTGATAAGCATACTGTTTTCAGAGCGGCTATGCAGGAGGCCAAAACTGGCCATGGTGTGACCCAGTTCGGACGGGCAATGAATGAGCTGAACATCGAGATTCTATGCGCGAACAGCTCTCAGGCTAAGGGGCGCGTTGAACGTGCAAACAGGACATTACAAGATCGGTTGGTGAAGGAGCTGCGTCTTGCCGGGATTTCCAACATGGATGATGGCAACAGGTTTTTACAGGACTTTATGGAGCGATATAATGATAAATTTGCGAAAGTTCCACGTCGCCCAGACAATTTACACCGGGCGTTGAATGTTGAGCCTGATCGTTTGCGTGACATTTTGTGTCTGCGCGATGAACGCTATGTCGGAAAGCAGTTGGTGTTTTCCTACGAACGTAAGCGTATTGTTCTCGAAGAGAATGAAGTTAGTCGTAATCTGCCTGGACAATATGTAGACAGTTACGAGTTTGCGGATGGCCGTTTGGATTTTCGCTGGAAAGGCATTAAACTCCCCTACACCGTTTTTGACAGGGATCAGCAACGGGTTACACAGGCCGCGATTGTTGAAAATAAGCGCCTTGGGGCCGTTCTGGAACAAATCAGGCAAGAACAGGAAAAATCCCTTCCACCCGCGCATCGCGTGGGCAGGCAGCGCACAAAATATACACCAACTGGCCGCAAATCTCCGGGGCGCGCGCCCATAGGACCCAATGGCACCCCCTTGACTTTACAGCAGGAAATTACGTTATGATCTGTGCAAGGTAAGGCTTTCCATCCCTGCGATACTTGGGGGTCTCCGGGCTGGAAAGCCTTACTCCCGTCACCACCTCAGATGACATTTCTGCTTTGCTCAATCTGTGACATTTCTATTTTGTTGCAACAAAACTTTCAAAAAGCACTCTTTTAATTTTATTTAATATAACACACTGTTATTAAATAATTTATCTAAACTTTTACTATATTTGACTGTCAGAAATATATATGTTATTATCTGACTATAAAGGTATAAAAATGACGACTATTTCAGACACCATTTTGAGGAGAATTCGCGCCAAACAGCGCGGCTGGGTATTTACACCCAAAGATTTCTTCGATGTTGGTTCACGCGCGGCCGTCGATCAAACTCTATCGCGCTTAGTAAAGTCTGGCGTTATTCGTCGGCTGGATCGTGGTTTATTTGATTACCCTAAGAAGCATCCTGTTCTGGGCACACTTTCACCCGCTGCTGATAAGGTCGCTCAGGCGATAAGCTCTAAAACTGGCGATAAGGCTCTACCCTCCGGGGCAACGGCCGCTAATATGTTGGGCTTAACTACACAAGTTTCTGCAAAACCCGTCTTTGTGACTAATGGTAAATCAAGAAAAAAGTCCCTAGCAGGCCGTATAATCACCGTGAAACACGCGAGAGTCCCAATCATAGACAATATTCCGGATACAGTTAATCTGGCACTTCAGGCTCTCTCCTATCTCGGTAAGGATGGAGTTGATCAACAGACCATTGTACAATGTGCGAGTCGTTTAGCAGATGCAGACGTAAAACATCTTACAAAGGCCTCTCATCAGGTCCCTGGGTGGATAGCTGATATTATTTTACAAATAAAGATGGCCAAATATGGACAAATTCGCGCAGCTACCTAATCAGGAACGTCACGACATCCTGCAAGAAGCCGCTTCCCAGAGAGGCTTAACTGATATTATTCTTGAAAAGGATTTTTAGGTCCGCTGGACACTAAAGCAACTTTTCCTATCACCAACTTTATCTCCCTATCTGACATTTAAAGGCGGAACATCTCTCTCTAAAGCATATGGCCTTATTGAGCGATTTTCCGAAGACATTGATCTAACCATATCTCGTGATGCACCGTTTCTCAAAGAGGGACTAAGCCCTATGGAGGTTGAAATATCAGGCAAAGAGAGAAAACGACGTATTGAAACTCTAAGCACGAACGCCAAGGCTTTTGTGAGTGAAGTTGCACTCAAAGACATAAGTTCACTAATAGCAGACCACCTCACCTCAGTCCTAGGACACAGGACAATCGATATGTTTATTAAAATTAAAAACTGGGGCGGTAATCACCTATATTTTCAAAAACGGCAATATCTCTAAGCTTAACTGCTCCAGTCAGAGAAATTTAGAAGCATAACGGGTATTGACACCCTCTTTATTTTGAGTTACTTTGTTAATACAAAAACACAGCGATTAAGAAATAAATGCGAAAAAGTTTGGAAAAAAACACTTCATTTTTTAGAGGAAATTTTTCTTCCAAATTATTTTAATGTGTGTTGTATTATTAGAAATAATCGAATGCCCATTAAGAACCCGCCTAGGATACGGCAACGCAGTTCGAAGCGCTAACATCTGAGATACAATGAGTTTATGAGCATGAATAAAGAGCTACAGCCTTCAGTGGAAGTTCGCAGAATTGAAACTAGTGCCGAATTAAAAAATGTTCTAGAGTCTGGGTTGAATGATTTATATCAAAGAGTATTTGCAGCCCCACCTTATAATGAAAAATTTACTACTGACGAAGTTATAGATATATTTTTATCCTATTTTGAAAGTGGCGGAATAATATTTGTTGCTAAGGATGATACAGATAAGCCAGTGGCATTTGTAACCGCAGTTCCTCTTAAATCGGAATTTAACGTGGCAGCCCTTGTGAGTAAAAATGTTGATATAAATTGTTCATCATACTTTGCCGAAGATGGTGTTGCTGAAAATCTTCGTAAAAATGGGATCTCGGCGAGAATGAAAGCGATTTTACTTTCAGCTTGTCAACAAGAGGGATATGAGTCTCTTATTCTAAGGACAAGTGTCTACAACTATAAACAAATTAGCGCTGTAAATAAGGCTGGCGGCGTTGTTATTGCTGGTTTATTCCAGAATGTTAGCAGCCCAAGAGCGGATGGAACTATGACCCAAGATACACGATCATTTTATAAGTTTGACCTAGATGCAAACACAGCTTCGAATAAGACTGTACTGGAGAGAGTAACTATAGTACGCCCAGGTGGAAACGATACTGCTATCGTATGGGATGACATCCCGCGCGAAGAACAAGGCACTTTATCTAAAAGAATTCAAAGTACTTATCCTGGAATTGAACAAGTCATGTTTGTTGAACGTGGCCAAAATGGTCTTGTTCGTGGTCAAATGGCCGGAGGTGAGTTCTGCGGAAACGCAACAAGATCATTAGGATATCTTGTCAGAGAAGGACGAGATGGCCAAGCCTTTTTGGAAATTTCTGGCGCATCACAACCTATGTCCGTCGTTGTTGAAAGTGGAATGGCCCAAACCTCTTTGCCCGTGAAAGAGGATTTAAATTCTGCACAGCCTTCAGGAGATGACTACATTGTTCATCTTGATGGTATATCTTTCATTATAACTGCCAAAGATAGTGTACTAGGCGCAACAATCTTGTCTCAACAAGATACTGAACAGCAAAAAGCAATGGCTTTGAATGCTCTTCGGGAAAAAGGCCTATCTGATAGATATCCAGCATCCGGAGTGATGATCATCGATAGACAATCGGAAAATTCATTTAAAGTTGAGCCATTTGTATATGTAAGAGATACAGGGACTCTTTATTATGAAACTGGTTGCGGTAGCGGATCAACTTCTATTGGTATAATGGTTGCAAAAGAATCTGGTTCATCTGTTAAGAACCTTAAAATCACTCAACCTAGCGGAATGGATCTATTGGTTTCGATTAATCGTGATGAAGAGAAATTTGAGAGCGCCACAGTGAACGGGCCTATCGAAATATTATTTGATGGCCGTATGCATATAGCCTCGCCTGAGGTCGCTCTAACAACTGCAGCTCCACAAGCAGCAATCGCTTAAGCTCATTTTTGAAAGTATCGTAATATAATGACCAAAGATGAACTCTTCGTTCTTTTAGAAGAAAAATTTTTAACATACAAAGACCTCAAATCTACTCCCGTTGCAGAAAATCATGAGCCTATGGTTTCACTTAAAAAGAGTGGGGTGAAATTTACCCTACTCGATGGACTTATCCCTCCTTCAACGGGCGATGATATCTTTGTGCGGGCTGGTGTCTCCGAAAAATTAAAAAAAGCTCAGTTAATGATTGCGGACCTAATAGATGGTTGTGTTTTAGATATCGTATACGGATACAGATCACTCGCTGTCCAAAAAAATAGCTACGAAGAATTTAGACATATTATTAGTAACCAACCTAATCCTCCGACCTCTGAAGATGAATTGAACGAGGCCATTCACCGTTTGGTTGCTGTTCCTGAAGTAGCTGGGCATCCTACCGGAGGCGCCGTTGATGTGAGAATTATCGACAAAGATGG
The DNA here is from genome assembly GCA_001767915.1 of Alphaproteobacteria bacterium RIFCSPHIGHO2_02_FULL_46_13. Lineage (GTDB taxonomy): Bacteria > Pseudomonadota > Alphaproteobacteria > Micavibrionales > Micavibrionaceae > UBA1573. The sequence goes on from MEMI01000052.1 coordinate 22,639, forward strand.
TAAAGAATTAGATATGGGTACCCCAGCACATAATTTCGAGAAAGAAAGCTATACTTTTAATCCTTTCCTTTCAAAGCAAGTTTGGGATAATAGACAAAAGCTAAGACAAACCATGCTTGGATTGGGCTTTGCTCCATTTGACGGAGAGTGGTGGCACTTTTCTTATGGTGATAGAGAATGGGCTACTTACTATAAAAAACCACACGCAATATATGACCAAATTGATTTGGACAGTGTGCTAAAATCATAAAATAGCCATTTATTTTGGAACCCAATCATTTGATAGGACTAATCTTCTAGCCATGTCAGCCATATTAATAACTTCGAGTTGCCCAACATCAGTAATAATAGCAACATTCGGAATATTCTTGGCTCTTGCATAATGCAGTTTATCTTCTAATGATCCCGCACCATAGGCTATTTCAATAGAACTTCCTGTAGCTCTTAAGTTATGAGCAATCATTTCAGCGTGCATAGCATATGCATTACTATTGTAAACAATAAGTGCCTTTGTCCGTGTGCCAGACATTAATGGTAATCTTTTGGAGTCACGCATCAAATCAATAGCACGGGTTACCTCAAATGAGGCACCCACTCCTGGGCGACTTTCTTTCATAAAATGCCCGACTAGATTATCGTATCGGCCGCCAACAATAATAGGAGGATAAGTTGGGCTATCTTTACAACGTCCTTCATAAACAGTTCCGGTATAATAATTCATATCGCGTACAACTGACATATCTGCCTGAACCGTACCTGTTTGAATGTCTTGTAGCCTATCCATTACCAACATCAATTCTTCGATTCCATCCTCAAGCAGTTTGTTTGGCTTAGCCAGACGCAATACTTCGTCAGCAAATGAGGAGGTTGAGGATTTAATCATGGCAAAATCTAAACAGCGAGTTGCCAAAACCTTATCAGTCTTAAACAAGCTATATAATTGCGCTTGGATTCCTTGCCATCCCAGAATGTCCCTTTTTTCAATGACTCTTATGATTTTTTCAGTTAATTCATCATCGAACCCAAGAGAAGAAAAGAAACCTTTCGTAATTTTACGATTGCTAATTCCTAATTCAATTGAACCAATACCCAGTTCATTAGCCACATCACACATAATACGCGGGAATTCTGCATCATATTCTATTGGAACATAACCATCACCAACAACATCGATATCGGCTTGAATAAATTCTCTATATTGCCCACGTGTTATTTCTTGGTTTCTCCATACCGGCCCTATTCTTGCGGTTTTAAAAGGAAGAATAATCGCAGGGCTGCCAGAGTTTTCCGCCATATATCTTGCGAGAGGAACAGTATGATCATACCTTAAACCATATAATTCTTCTTTTGTACCATTTCCTGATGCTGCACCTGAGAAAGATTTTTGGATTGCGAATATCTGGCTAGGTTTCCTATCACCTTCTTCTAATCTTAAAACATGCAACTCCTCTACTGCCTTTGTTTTAATACGAGGATAACCATATAATTCAAAGACACCCTGTATTTTTGCAATCCATTGTCTTTCTACTGCTTCTATTTCAGGAGAATAATCGGAAAATCCAGCGCTCGCTGTAGGTTTATAATATCTGCGATTTGGTTCATCTTGTCTTTTAAGCAGACCAGGGACAATCGGGGTTCCATCTGGTAAGCGACGTGTTGTTAAGAATACATCATAAGCGACATGTTTTGCACCGCCTGATGTTTCCTTTTTTCTTTCAGGAACATATTTGGCAATAATATTCCGAGTATCTTCGATAGTTTTCCCAGGGAAGATAATAAATGTCCCGCCATGAAAAAGTTGATCACTCTCAGCAGGGCCATCAAAAAGCCCTTCTCCTCCTAAATATACAGCTGAAGATATTTCATCTTTATAGAGAAATCTTCCAAAATATTGATCCTCTACATCCTCAAAAGCATCATATTTTGCCCCGAGTGTCTTTTTCGTTTCATTCCAACGATCCCCTATACCCGTAGCTAAATATATCTGCTCTAAAGCATCTTCAATCGATTGTGGGGAGCAGCCTTCTATATTGGCGCCTAAGGATCTAATGATTTCTTTTATTTTTTTAGATTTTGATTCACTTGGAGACATAAACAAAATACAGCCGGTGCCGTCAATCTTAACACCCTGTGCTGTATTATCCTTATGGTTTTTGAAATAAAAACGATAGTCCTTACGCCCTGTACTTGGGTCAATAAATATACTTCCATCCTTTTCAGTTTTGGGGGCTATACAAGGATGAAGAACCAAGGGTTCTCCATCAGCATTCAACATGTTAGGAATAGGCCATGAAAATCGTGCTGATGTTTCAATGTCTCTATTATAAGTTACTTCAAATAAAAAATCAGGATTTAAATCCTCAACCGTCCAACGCTGAACCACTTCGCAGCTTCCCCCCAAGCTTTTATTACTCAAATAGAATTACATCCCCTACAAAACGTATGTAAATTATTTTTTATTATGATAGACAGGCTCCATGCGCTCTACACTATCTAAAGCTCTATGATCATTTCCTACAGCAATCAGGATGAGTTCCGTGGTTGCTTTAATCGCATGATCAACCATGCTTGGCACTAAATAACAAACACCTGGCTCTAAAGCATAATCAACACCATCATACTCTACAAAACCTGTACCCTTAATCGCAAAAAGAATATGAGCTCCTTCATGAGTATGGTTCATTACGCCTTGGCCAGCTGGAAATCTAATAACGTCAGCACCGAATTTATCAATCTTAACCAAAGGAGAACCTGTCCCATCACTATTACACATTTTTATGGGTCTGACCCCTGATGGTACGGACAACACTTCGTTTTCAAGCATATCCGCCCAACGTGTAATTTGTATTGGGGGAACTTCTTGTCCAACTTTAATCTTCAGAACGCTCATAGATTTCTCCGCTAATGATGATTTGTAGGAATATATAACATAATCAAAAGAAATCTGTCAAACAACTACTTTATATTAAATAGAAAGAATATTACTTAAGCTACATTGCTCTCTCGAATAGATTTAACTAATGACAATGTCATGGGAGTTAAAAAATTGACCTTTTTCGCCCTCAAGATTAAATCTTCTGAAAGCCATGGCAATTCGATTTTTCGGCCTTTCAAAAGATCATCTAGCATAGAGCTGCGGGAAGTATACGCTAGCTTTTTTGCCTTTTCTAAATGTATATGAAGCAAATCATTTGGTAGATCAGGTTGATATATTCTCGCAACCCCCACAGATTCTTTCATAGCTTCACAAAAGCTATTCCATTGTAATTGATTGTCTCGAATTGATCCAATACTCGACTGGAATGCACTTGTCACGCTGCTGAGGGCGCAAATGAAAGAAAATTTCTCCCATAAATTTAGATGTATATTTTCACTCACTTGAGTATTAATTCCAGACTCCTTAAAAGCTACAGCAAAGAAATTTACCTTCTCTGTTATACCATTATTTGAACCAAATTGGATAAGTGGCTTACCACCACATTGTCGTACAACACCTGGATCTTCTAGAGTGAGCGTCGCATATGTAAGTCCCGGAAGTATTAAATTATCAGGAAAAGAATGGGCGGCTGCCTCATGCGCCCATAAGCCATTTTGCAAAGTTAATATCGCAGCATTCTCGCCTATTCTGTGACATATCTCTAAGGCATTCTCTAGGTCATAGTTTTTAACAGTTACAAGAGCAATATCCGGGAGAAAGCTATCAGGGACTCTTTCCGATACCTCAACGTGGTTTAGCTCAAAACCGTCTATATCGCTTACAATACGTATTCCTTTAGACTGTAAAGCTACCAGATTATTGCCTCTTGCAATAAAATGCACATGGTGCCCAGCTTTTGATAGAAGAGAGCCGTAATAAGCTCCTAGCGCCCCTGCCCCAACAACTAATACTCTCATTTTAACCCCCTAAAATTATTTTCTTCTATTTCTAACAAATCAAGTATATTGTGAACCCATTACTTAAACATTACATAATGATTATGCAAGTTAGTTAAACTTATCATGTGCGGTATTACGTTTCTTATTAACCGGGACAACCAACCCATAGAAGTTTCTGTAATATCCCATATTACAAATGCTCTGAAACATCGCGGGCCTGATCATCAGGATACATGGACGCATAATAACGTAGGACTTGGTCATACGCGTCTTGCTATTATTGATCCCGAAGGTGGCCAACAACCACTCTTCAATGAGACCAAAGATATTGTCGTCATTTTTAATGGTGAAATATACAATCATAAATTCTTACGAACAACTCTTGAGAATAAAGGGCATATTCTAGGGAATAAATCTGATGGCGCCGTAATCCCTCATTTATTCGAAGAATATGGTGCTGACTGTTTCCTAAAGCTTGATGGAATGTTCTCGATTATTCTTTATGATTTACGCCACAATAAAATTTATATTGTTCGGGATCGTCTGGGTATTAAACCTCTAGTCACATATATCGATGAAAATATTTTTATTGGCGGATCTGAAATCAGGGCTTTGCTCAGACATCCTAAAGTACCTCGTCAAATTAATCGTCAATCTATTGCCGATTTTCTGACATTTGGTTATCCGATGGAGCCCGATACAGTTTTAAAAAATATATATTCATTTAAACCTGGTGAAATTGGTATTTATGATTTAGCCAACCATAAGCTTTCTTGCTCTCCTTATTGGAAGCCATCGTTCCCTAAACATAATGAGTATAGCAGCTATAGTGGAAAGCAAATAAGAGAAGAATTTGAAAGTTTATTTCTCGACGTCATAGGAACACATATTGATGCAGACGTTCCGGTGGCTTGCTATATTAGTGGTGGAATTGACTCCTCTGCAGTTACGGCTGCAATTGCTTTGCGCCGGCCTGATTTAAAAGCATTCTCATTGAGTTTCTCCCAAGCAAAATTTGATGAGATGAGATATGCGACTGAAGTCACAGAACAATCGAACGTGCAGCTTCATAAAGTCCAAGCCGATAATATCACATTAGAAAATTTATATGATGCCGTTATTCGCGTCGAACAGCCTCAGATTTTTACATTAGACGTAGCCAATCAATTACTCTCTTCGACAACTAGCAAAACGGGTTTTAAGGTAGTTTTAACTGGGGATGGTGCTGACGAAATGCTCGGAGGATATGATCATTTTATGGCTGATGCTTGGCGAAGAAGGATTGCGCATATTCCTGGAACAGGATGGATATTCAACAAAATTTTATCTAATCTTGGCTACCCAAAAGATTTTCATACTCATTATAAAAAAGTAATGATTGATGAAAAATCAAAGCCTATTGGTTTATTTGGGTTTATTCCACCTTGGTATGCTATATGGCGACTTAACCAAAACATCTCATTTCCTCTTCTAAAGTATCCAGGTAGAGATCCTTTAGATAAAGATGGCCCCATTGCCAATATTTGCGCACACGCTCAAGAACACATAAAAAATATCGCACCTCTTAACAAAGCTATTTATTTAGAAATGCACACACGTCTTCCATCTTGGACCTTATGGAAGGCAGACCGCAATCCGATGGTTAATAGTTTGGAGGCTCGTCTCCCATATTTAGATAACAGACTGATTGATTTTTTCTTAAAGATTCCTCCACATTTTAAAATGAATCTGCATAAAGAAAAATATATCCTTCGTGAAGGATTCCGAAATTTATTGCCGAAATCCATTCTTAAAAGAAGAAAATATGCATTTAATACGCCGATTAATAAATTTTTACTCAGCCCTGAAAAACTTGACCAGTGGCTGGGTCATGACGCATTAATAAAGACTGATATTTTTAGAGAAGATGCGGTACTGGCATTATTGAACAAGATAAAAACTCCTGAGCCATCCGAACCATTTAAACATGCTTTAGAGGTTCAAACTTTGATCGGGGTTTTAACGACGCAAATGTTATTGCTACATTATGAAGCAACTTAATAGAAAGCAGATAAATAGATGACAAATCATATCAATGATGGTTTTTTGGAAGAACAAGATGGGCATACCGTTTATTGGCGCACTTTTGGTAATCCAAATGGCAAGCCTCTGCTTTTCTTTCATGGCGGACCAGGGGGGGGATTTAATGAGGATTATCTCCACTTATTTGATTTAACAAAAATCAATTTTATCACATTTGATCAGAGAGGGACAGGTCGTTCTGAACCATTTGGATCTATTGAAAAAAATACAACAATAGATATTCTGCGCGATGCTGAGCGCCTGAGAAAACATTTGCAATTAGAGAAATGGATCGTTGCGGGACACTCATGGGGAGGCACTCTTTCACTTCAATATGCACGACTTTTCCCTGATAAATGTGAAAAAGTATTTGTATCGGCATATTTTGGTGGACACCCAGAAAATCAAGATTGGGCATATGGCGGCGTTCGTATCTTTATACCTGAGGAAATTGCTGCATTTGAGAATTTACGCCCTCAGCATGAACAAAAACCAGTTTCCACATGGATTCTTGATACACTCAATGATCCCAATGCAGATGTAGATGTGTTAAAAGAAATTGTTTATCGATTTAATTGTGTAGCGGCAAAAATAACCCGCCTCTCTCCGGTTGCTGTTAATCGTGCTGCGATTGGGCCAAAAGAAATTGCGAAAGCAAAAATATTTTTTCATTATGTTGTTGGAGACTTTTTTATGTCGCCTCCGCTATCGCTTGTGGAGGGCTTTGAAAAAGTAACAATACCTATTGAAGCATTACATGGCTTTTTAGATCTTGATGCTCCACCGCTACAAATCATAGAAATGCAGAAACACATTCCTCAATTAAAAATAACCCAAGTAGCGGGCGGGCATAACTTAATGGAAGAGCCTATGCAAAGCTCTTATAGAGCTTTATTAAGGCAGCTTATTCCTTAAATATTATAAAACTCTAATTATCACAAATAAATTGCAATCTAATTGATTGTATGTTAATTACATAACAAAACAAATTGAATACCTATTTTTTGGGATGCAACATGTCAACAAATGATGAATATTTAAGACTTCCCAGAGGCTTCTTTGATCGCGATGAAGAATGGGTGCAATTCAAAAGACAAGTTTTATCAACACATACCACCGTCGGATCATCCATCGGAGCAAACCTCTTAGAATTATCGCCATTAGGCTTTCGCGATACTTTTACTAAAGCGTCCAATAATGCTGGCGATAAAGTATTTGATTTCGCCGACAAAGCCGGACGTCAGTTATTTTTGGCATGCGATTCAACACCAGCTGTACTTCGAAATTATTGCAATAGCAATCAGCAAGGGAAAGCGACACGCGTGGGGTTTGTAGCCCCTTTATTCCGTTACAGAGATGGCCCTACTCGTCACTTTAGCCAGATTGGTTATGCGGCAATTAATGAAGCATTGCCAACAAATGCTGTCGACTTTTCTCTTCTGCAATTGGTTGGAGCAATGACTAATCTTTGCAAAAAATCAAATCTGACGATTCAAGTCTTCATCAATGATTTTAAGGCATTGCGCACTATGCTAAATGATGGAGGCATTTCAAACGAAGAAATGCCTGATTTTCTGCATAGCCTGCAATTTTCAACGCTTGAGCAACGTGCAGATTTATTAAAGGAACGGATTTCAAATCCGCATGTCCTGCCTGATTTATTAGATGTTCTAACATTACAAAGATTAGGACAAGCCCCTTATCAACATATTCATGAAATGGCACTCGCTATTAAAAGATATACAGGTGCGGATGTTATTATTGATACAACTAACCTTCATAGTGTTGAGACAGTCAGCGGATATGCAGTACGCTTCTTGACACAAGATGGAATCCATTTAGGCGATGGCGGACAATATAATAATTTTGGCCAGGCTTTTGACTCTCGTATTCAAACTCTACGTAGCGTGGCTACAGGTGTTGAGGCTATTTCTCAAAACATACCTATTCCATCATTGCCCAGTCCTGAGAATAAAATAATGGTTCTGAATTTAGGAGCCTCCGACCATTTTGTTACACAAGCTTTACAACATCTTGGAGAAAAGGGATTCTCTGTTGTATATGGAGGCATTCCTGCCAACCTTGCTAAAGCAATTAAAAAGGTTGCGAGCGAAGGCTATACTCACTTGACAATACTAGGTGATACAGAGGAAAAAAGTTCAGAAATATATGTAAAAGAACTATCTCAACGTATAACGCAGACCATGGGATTACCTAGCCAGAAGCCTTAAATTTATAAAATACTTGTAAGAAAAATAAAAATATCTAATGTCTAAAAACGATAGAAAGTAAGAGAGAGAAAATGTCAAAAGTTCCAAAACCTGTTAGCGGTTTCCCTGAATGGCTTCCTGAAGCACGCCGTGTCGAGCTTCAATGGATAGATATTATGCGTCGCACATTCGAAAGTTATGGTTATGCCTCCATCGAACCAGCTTCTGTAGAAGAAGTAAGTGTTATTCAAGCTAAAGGGGATGATGCAGATAAAGAAATTTATGCACTGAGAAGATTAAGTGGTGAGCAAACTGCAGATGAACCACGCCTTGCGCTACATTTTGACTTAACAGTACCTATGGCACGTTATGTTGCACAGAATTTTTCTGCACTTCAATTTCCATTTAAACGCTTCCAACTTCAAAAAGCGTGGCGTGGCGAACGTCCTCAAGAAGGTCGTTATCGTGAATTTACTCAAGCAGATATTGACGTCATTGATCAAGGATCCGTGTCCTTCCACTTTGATGCAGAAATGCCGCGTATTGTTCACAAGATACTTCACACCATCGGCATCGATAATGTTCATACAAACGTCAATAATCGTAAAATCATTCAGGGCTATTACGAAGGTCTAGGAATTGCCGACCCTATGAAGGCTATTCAAATCATTGATAAAATCGACAAAATTGGTCCATCTGGTGTGCAGCAAATGTTAATGTCTCAAATGGGACTTACTGAAGATGTAGCTCAAAAATGTTTGCAATTGGCCCAGATTCGTTCTGAAGATACTGGCTTTATTGATCAAATCCGCGCACTGGGAGTGTCTAGCGCCTTATTAGATCAAGGTATAGAAGAGTTAAAATACGTCATGGATCGCTTATCAGACCTTCCCAAAGGTTCGGTTATTGCAAATATGTCTATTGCACGTGGTCTCAATTACTATACAGGCACAGTTTATGAAGGGAAATTGGGAGACTACCCAGACTTCCCTACTATCTTTGCCGGTGGTCGCTATGAGAATTTGGTTGGTACTTACCTCAATAGAAGCTTGCCAGGTGTAGGTATTTCAATTGGCCTTACACGGATCTTCGGCAAATTGTTAAAAGAAGGTAGGATTAAACTCGGTGAGAAAAGCCCAACTCACGTTGTAATTATTAATACACCAGAATCTGATCAAAATGAGCTGATGCGTAAAGCCGAGCTTATGCGTAAGAATAGTGTGAATGTTGAAGTTTTCCACGAACCGGAAACAAAAACCAGCAATCAGATCAGATATGCAACCCGTAAAGGAATCCCATATATCATGTTTGCCTCAGAAGGTGCTGATGAGATTAAAAATCTCGAAACAGGTGAACAGACTGCTGTTGATGTAGCATCATGGCAACCTGACAGACATAATACATATCAATCACGTATTGAGCCATCTCAACGCTGTTCAGTATTACCATTAGCTGTACCGGGCCCTAAATGACCAAAGGTTATACACGCTGGAACTCTCTTTCTGAAGCGAGCGCGGGATTAAATGCTCTGCGAGCTTCAGGTAAGACCATCGGCTCTATACATTCTTTGGGTGCTCTGCATGAGGGGCATGGAAAAGTCATTCAAATAGCAGCGAAAGAAAATGACTGTGTTGTAGTCAGTGTTTACCCAAACGCTGCTCAGTTAGCGCCAGGCTCCGTCTATCAATATGATGCAGAAGCAGATTGTGATTTAGCACATAAATTTGGAGCAACACATTTAATATGTCCTGATACATCAGAAATGTATCCCTCTGAATATCGTACATTTTTTGATCAAGGTGATTATTATAAACGCCTTGATGGAACTGTTGTTCCTTATCTTTTCCGTGGAATGATAACAATGTCTACACGTTGGATCATTTTCACAAGACCCACGCGAACATATTGGGGGCTGAAAGATATAGGACAAACAATATTGGTCAACCGAGCGGTTAAAGACCTCTTGATTGATACAGAGGTACGCGAAGTACCCTGCGTAAGATATAAAAGTGGTATTGCGATTTCATCCCGTCTCATGAATCAACCAGAAGCAAAAATTTTGGAATTTCAAAGAGTATATGAAGCATTAGAAGTAGGTAGAAAAGCCATTGCGGGTGGATTAGCTAATTCTGAGAAGATTATTCAAATCATGCATGACCATCTCAATCCATCTGCAATGAAATACTTTTCATTAAAGTATATCAAAATAGCGAAGCCTCTCGATTTTGAAGAGCCTACTGAAATAGACATTCCATTAATCATGCATATCGTTGTGAGCGATGGGCCTAAGAATTATTTTGAAGGCCATTACCTCAGATCACAAACAGATCTGATGAATGCTCCAGAGACCATTTGGCTTGATGACTATTATCCACCATTTAAGGAATAATAAATGCAACGTCGTAAAATATTGCTTTATGGTTCAGGGAATGGGCGAGAGCACGCTACTTTACGAGCATTAAAATTTGATCACAATACTGACGTAGATGTTCGCTGCTTAGTCCATGGTACCAATGCTTTAATGCTCAGAGAACCAGGAGTTTACAGTATCAAATCACGAAATGATGCCCTATCTTTTGCGGAAGAGTTTCAACCCGATAATGTTTTAATTCTAAGCCCGACTGAATTGATTGCAGGAGATGCCGATTTCTTTTCACAGAATGGCTACAACGTATTTGGAGCTTCTCAAAAAGCCTCGCTCATCGAGCATAGTAAAGTTTTCTCTAAAAAGTTTATGATGAAGTATCATATTCCAACTCCGGATTATTATGCTGCGCAAAATCTTGTAGATGCAGAAACTTATCTTATTGAGAACTGGAGTCTGCGTAAAAAGGGTTATGTCCTCAAAAAAGACATTTTCTCTATGAATGCATATGATCGTACAGATACTCCAGACACATTAGAAGAAGCCATTACCTCCGTTCGTCGCCTATATAATGGGGCTGAGTCTGGGCAGATGATTTTAGAAGAGCGTATTTCAGGCTATGAACTTTCACTCCATATATTAGTTGATGGATCCCGATACTATGTAATGCCTGCTGTCCAAGATTACAAAAAATTATTTCCCAATGATCTGGGTCCGATGACACATGGTGTCGCTGCCGTTGCGACGTCAGCTCCCTACCCGATAGATTTATACAGCAAAATTTGTAAGCAGATTATCGAGCCTACTTTAGAAGGATTTATCGCAGAGAAAATTGAATATAAATCATTACTTTATATCGGTCTGATGATTGAAAACGGCGAGCCTAGAGTTCTAGAATATAATGTTAGATCCGGGAATCCTGAATGGCTATCACTCATGGGGCTATTGGATGTTCCCTTTATGGATATGCTTGATAATTTTGGTGAACATTCATGGAAGCAGAACGTATTTTCCCTCACCTCATTTGGATTAGCCGCAGGTTACCCGGAAACACCGCGCCCCTATTACACAGAGGCAATTTCAGGATTAGATTTGATAGAAAACGTAGATCTCATTGGAGAATCTATCTTATCGAGAGACGGATTATATTATCCGTCAGGAGGAAGAGTTTTTGCCTTACGTAGCACTGATGCTAGCTTTGATGGTGCACAACAAAAAATATCTACCGCTTTCAACTCGCTTCGTATGAATGGCGTATACTACCGTAATGACCTAAAACCGCTTATTTTACAGTGATTTGACTAATTGGGACGTATTCAATTGAGGTCTAGTCTGATTATTCTTCAGTCTACCAAATCCATACTCGATATAGCGGCTAAAATTATAAATTTCTTCCTGATTAGGATCTATCAGTCCAAAATCCTTACCGATTGCTTGGGCCAACTCAAGATCATTTTGCATTTGCATCGGAGCTAACATGTAATACTTACTGATCGCTTGGTAATAGATACTTTCACCAGGATCATTAGATCCGTATCCCGCGCCCTGATTCATTCCGACCTTTGCTCTCAATCTTATATTATCCGGGATTTCTCCTTCATACATATTTCGTAGAAGCCATTTATTACCTTTTTCTGAAATACGATATTGAGAAGGTAGTTGCGTCACGTATGAAGTGAAATCCTCATCCATATAAGGAACACGAACTTCCAACGTTGCGAACATGGACGCTCTATCAGACATTTGTAAATATGTACGATGAATTTCTTCTAGCGATTTTGCTATAGCTTGATCTCTGAGGCTGACATCTAATCTCGAGAAGTAATCATATCCTCCCAAGATTTCATCGGCGCCTTCGCCACTCAAAGCAAATTTATATCCATCATCACGAACTGCTTTGCAGAGAAAATGATAACTTACAGCATTACGAACTAAGGCACACTCAAAGGTCTCTGTCATCCAAACACCCCTTTTGAGATAAAAATCCATAAGTTCTTCTATCGTCGGAGAGACAGTGATCAGCTTAATTCCAAGCAAACTGCAAATTTGTTTCGCGGCTTCATAATCATCTGACTGGTGAGCTTGTTTATTATAGAATGTGTACGCCTCAACATTTCCTGCATTTGCTAAATACGCAAGATATAAAACAGTTGAACTATCAACACCACCGCTCAACAAACATGCTATTTTTTCTCCTGTATTAGGAATCATTTTTTGAACGGCGGACTCCAAGATATTTCTACCCTGACTTAAAATATTTTCTTGTGTCTCAGAAGAACCTTCTCCTCCGAATGGATATAGCATTCTATTTTTAATAAGCTTACCGTTCTTGATTACTTCGCCAGGTAGTAGTGTATAAATTTCCTTTATCAGCAACAGTCCTTCGAAGGATTTTAATTCAGAAGAAAAATAGAAATTAGATTTCTCATCCCATGCATAATAAATTGGTTTAATACCCAAATGGTCGCGAGCAAGATACCAACTTTCATTACGCTCATCACGTATAAAGACCGAATACATTCCTTCAATTTGATCAAAAATCGCTTCGCCTGAGATCAGATAACCTGCAAGAATGGATTCTATATCACATTCTGTTTTGAATTTATATTTTTGACCATAAATCGTGTGAAATGATTTGTAATTGTAAATCTCACCATTACTGATGCAAAGAACACGCTGGTCCTCTGATACAAACGGTTGCTTGCCGTGACTAGAGTCAACAATCGCGAGCCTATTAGTTCCAACTGCAAATCCATCCCCATATGAGACCTCGGCAAAATATGAAGGTTCACCACGATGCCCAATTTTGGATAGCATTTGGGTGAGTATCGCAGGATTTGCAATAGCTCCAATAATGCCGCTTATTCCGCACATTTCATCAAACCAATTTCTGACGGGGAAGAGAAAGCGTATTCAATATTGGCGAATTGATGAGACAAATCGACCACAGTCTTTCTCATCTCCACAGGGGATTTTCTTTCAAGGAAACAATCTGCCACTAATTTTGCAATCTGAGCGACATCAACTTCCTTCATGCCACGTCTTGTCACCTCGGCTAAGCCAAAGCGGAATCCAAATCCTCCTAAGATTGGAACTTTGATTCCATTCGCATGGATATAAATATTTTCAAGAAGTTGCATTTTTTCTTTCATTTTTTCTTTACTCTCAACACGGCAAATGACTTGATGACTCTCAGTAAAGTCCTTTTCCGGATATAGAACATCCATACCTTCTGCATATAAGGCTTTTGCAAAAGATTTCGAATTGATGATTACTTGTTTTGAATAAGCTTCTCCAAATTCCTTCATTTCTTCCAGCGCTACACCTAAGGCAGCTACGTTGTGAATATGCATATTAGAAACAAATAAGGGTGAAACTATTTCTTTTATTCTTGCTGATACACGATCTGGATGATCAACATCATTTTTACAGGTGATCAAACCTTTTTGTGGTCCGAATAAACTTTTATGCGTGCTTCCGTGAATAATATCAGCTCCTTCTGCAAAAGGAGACTGGAAACTGCCACCTGCAATGAGCCCCATAGTATGTGAGGCATCAAAAGAAATAATAACGTCTGGGCCAAAAACTTCGCGCAGTTCTCTCAGAGGGTATGGAAAGAGTTGCATACTCGCATCCAAAAACACCAGGTCAGGCTTAATTTTAGACGCCAGTTCGCGAACCTTTTCTATATCAATATTTCCTGTAGCTTTGTTATAGGGCAAACTATAAATTGAAAAACCTTCTCTGCGGCATATCTCTGCAGTTGTAAAATGCCCACCATTTTCACCTGCGATACTGAATACTTTTCCATTAGGAGGGACCAATGATTTCAAAATGACATAGGCGACGTTATTACCTGACAAAGGACGAACATCCGCATACAAACCACCAAATACTTCTCTTACATATCTCTCTGTCTGATCACCAACAGCTCTTGTAAATTCCTGATTAGGGTAATCCCACATATCAGCAGGGCGATTTTTTTCATCAGGCATACAATAGCGATTAGTCAAATCACTCTGCAATGCTTGGCATGCCTCAGCTGACATTAGATTTTCACTGGCAACTAAATTGATGCTTTGGGTTCTTTTAAATTCGTGCTTATTAATTATATCTGTAATTCGCATAATGTCCCTTAACTATTAAAAATTTTATTTTTACGTAATTGTATAAGCCTATAGAACCATTTATCATATATAATATCAACTTATATAGAGCACTACCTTAACAATACCTTGCTATTTATTCAACTTTCCTGGTCCACTATTGTGGTCACTGTAGTGACTCACAAATACATTCCTAAAATTTGTAGGGGAAATGCTCCACTTCCTCTCCAGATTCCCCTGTGACCAAAAAGTGGTCAACCCCCACTATTGAGTCCAGAGTTTAAGTGACTCCTCTGACGGTGGTGTTTGCCTTAAGGAAGGGGCTGGAGCGCTTGCGAAAGCCCCTTCCTTAAGGCTTGTTGATATTTCGCCCCTGGCAAGCGGAGCAGGCGGCTTATATCCTAAGCTCGTGTGCGGGCGGATATGATTGTAACAGTATCTCCATTCCTCAAGGACAACCTGAGCCTCCTTCAGCGTATAAAACGTCTCTCCATTCAGACACTCATCACGTAACCGTCCATTAAAACTCTCGTTGTACCCGTTCTCCCATGGACTACCCGGCTCGATGTAGAGTGTCTTAACTCCCAATTTCGCCAACCAATTCTTTATAGATCTCGCCGTAAATTCTGCTCCATTATCAGACCTAATGTGGTTTGGTATGCCTCTCTCTATAAATAAATTGGTGAGCACATCCATTACATCATCTGCTTTCAAGCTGTAACCTGTTCGCAATGATAAACATTCCCTCGTATATTCATCAATCACTGTCAAGGTTCTAATCTTCGTTCCATCCTTCAACTGGTCAGCTACAAAATCGTAGGCCCATACATGATTAGGCCAGCATGGTCGTAACCGTATACATGAACCATTATTTAAATATAATCGTCGTCTCTTCTGCTGCCTTTGTGGAACTTTAAGACCTTCTTGGCGCCAGATGCGCTCAACCCGCTTATAGTTTACTTTCCAACCCTCAATACGAAGTAAAGCCGTAATCCGTCGGTATCCGTACCGCCCGTACTGGCTAGCAAGACGGATGATGTCATCTGTTAAAGATACTTCATCTTTCCTTACAACCTTCGCTCTACGTTGTAACCCTCTACTTTGGCCAAGAGCGGCGCATGCGCGCCGCTCGCTTATCCCCAGTTTCTGCTGCACATAAATCACAGCTTCCCGTCGCCGTTCGGGACTGGTTAAAACTTTCCCGTGGAAACCTCTTTCAATATCAGATTATCCAGCGTTAGGTCAGCTACAGCCCTTTTAAGACGTGAGTTCTCTATCTCTAGATCCTTCAAACGACGTGCTTGCTCTGTTCCCACTCCACCAAATTCTTTTCGCCATCGAAAATACGTGTTCGGCGTAATATCTATATCTCGTACAGCTTCTGCTACTGTGCATCCTCGACCAATCATCACTTCCGCTTGGCGCAAATAACCTATGATCTGTTCCGTCGTGTATTTTCTACGGGGCACTTTCTTCTCTCCTATAAATCATTCTTAATATATCCGAACTCACTTTGAATCCGGACTCCTTTATAGGGGCTGGATCATTCTCGGTTTAGATCAGTTTCCCCATGTCTAAAAAGAACCAGTTTTCTCATTTTATATTTCTATAACCTTCGGTCTGAAGAGTCCAAAGCCTTGCATAGTGACCATTCTGCTGGATAAGAATATCATGAGTTCCCTCTTCTACAACCCTTCCTTGATCAACAACCACAATCCTATCCATTTGCCTTAATGTTGAGAGGCGATGTGCAACAGCAATAACAGTTTTTCCATCCATAACAGTATTTAGAGCATTTTGGATCTCTTCTTCTCCCTCACTATCCATAGATGAAGTAGCTTCATCGAATATCAATATGGGTGCATTCTTAAGAATAGCGCGAGCAATATCAATACGCTGCCTCTGACCACCAGAAAGCTTTACTCCACGCTCTCCTACATATGCCTCATAACCTCTGCGCCCCTCGTTATCAACTAAACTTTCTATAAAGTCATGGACCTGTGCAAACTTTGCAACAGCTATCACTTCATCTAATGTAGCTTCAGGCCGCCCATAACGAATGTTATCTAGAACTGAACGATGAAAGAGATAATTGTTCTGTGTAACAATAGATATATTCTGACGTAAACTATCTTGTGTGATATCTGCAATATTTTGGCCCGCAATCAATATCTCCCCGTGGCTAACATCAAATGCTCTGACTAGAAGATTAATGATTGTTGATTTCCCTTCCCCGCTTCGCCCTATCAATCCGATCTTCTCCCCAGCTCTAATTTGAAGATTAAAACCACTCAAAACTGGATCAGTACTCTTTGAATAAGAAAATGTAACATCTTTAAATATAATCTCCGCTTGATCTACGGGGGCTATATAATATTTAGCATTTAGTTTATCAACGATCTCATGAGGCTTGGAGAGAAGATCAACACTGTTCTGTACGGTACCAATATTTTCAAAAATTGATGACATCTCGCTCATAATCCTTCCTGACAAGAGAGTAGTATGAATAACCATAGGAAGAGCCATTACTAAAGCTGAAATGCCTTCTGTGCTATCACCAACAACCATGCCGTATCCTATGAGCATAGTAGCGGCAATTAAACTGAAATTAATAAATCCTAGAGATATGCTTTGTTGAGTTGATTTGGAAAGAGCGTTAGACATACTGTTTCCATACGCTTCAAGAAAATTAAGAGCTCTATTATTTTCGTATGCTGTTCTAGAAAAATATTTTGCAATCAGGATATTCGAAAAAGTATCAACAATCTGCCCCGTTAAAGTACTCATGCATTCAGCTGCAATAACTGTCCGTTGTTTAATACGTGGAAGAAAATAAAAAAGAATAAAAATGAATAGAACTGTCCAAATGATTAAGGGCATAGCCAATATAATGCTTACTTTTGATAAAAGGATCGCATTTGTCAGGATCAGTGTACAAACAGAAATCATAGACCCAAGTACAGACATCGTTGCATCCCTCAGTGCTGAACTACATTGAAGCAGCTTATTTGCAATACGTCCTGAAAAGTCATTTTGAAAATAAGAAATACTTTGTCCTGAAACGTAATGAAAGCACTGTCTGCGAACCATATTTCCAAAATATGGGATATATATATTATTTTTTAAAAAGTTTAAAAAGTTCGATGCAGAAGGACTAATAGCAACAATAATCAAGCCAATTAGCAGAAAATCTAAATCAAATGATTTGGTTTTGGATATTTCACCAATGTACCAGTATATATAACTGATTGAGACAGACTCTATTGCAGCAACAGCAGCGATCAGAATGATAAGAGGCTTTATCTGCCTCACAAAGAACCATATAAAGGGCCACAATTTATTAGGCAAAGTAAAATTACCCTCGTTAGGGAGGTTGTCAATTCTAATACGGAATCTATCAAAAAGCGTATTTTTTGATCTGCCTAGTTCATTCATAATTTATATTTAATCCTTTTCAATTCACTATAGCTTAATTTACTGTTGTCAGGCTTCTCCCAAAACAGTAGAGGCAAGCACAATAGAAATCTAAGTTCTTTATGAGATCCCTTTAATTAGTATCTCTATGTTATACGACCTGCCCTACATTCCTACACCAAAAATCGCCCCAATAGCCAAGGTTAGAAAGCCCCCCCTAATAGATCCAGGGTAATTCCTCGAAAAATCACTGAAGTAATAGTCAACGCAATACGGATTGTTTATATCTTCATTCAAAAATCGATTATCAACCTTGTAAAGCCGTTTCACATGCAGGCTAATTTTTTGGTAGAAGCGACGAAAAATAGTTGCATTCGAAGATATTAATAACTTCTTGTCCTTTATACCCATCCTAAGTCTTAATTATCTTGGCTTATGCTATACTATAGTCTTTTGTATTTAATTTCGGACAAGGTACGAGCGACGAAGCCTAGTAAACCTAGGTGAGGAGCGATGTAACGCCGTCCGAAATTAAATACAAAAGACTATAACTATGTCAGAAAATGGCAATTTCGAGCTCTTTGCGGTGATTAATAGCCTTATTCACCGCATTTTATGCTGTAATTATACTTGCTATTGCGGCGAATAAAGCTTATATTCACCTTATATAATGCGGTGAATAATATGTGGATACACGAACATCAGAATTGGACGAAATTTACTTGGGATATCGAAGCACTGTCTCCCAAGCTAGCAGATATAAGACACCGTCAGGGACGTCTGCTAGGGCGCATGGAGGGACTTGGCTTTGAACTCAAGCGTGAAG
Source organism: Alphaproteobacteria bacterium RIFCSPHIGHO2_02_FULL_46_13 (assembly GCA_001767915.1). Classification (GTDB taxonomy): domain Bacteria; phylum Pseudomonadota; class Alphaproteobacteria; order Micavibrionales; family Micavibrionaceae; genus UBA1573. The sequence goes on from MEMI01000052.1 coordinate 41,497, forward strand.
CCAGTCTTACCACCCTAACTAATGATGTTGTTAATTCATCTGCTATTGAAGGGGAAATGCTAAATCCAGAAGAGGTACGTTCATCGATTGCTAGGCGTCTAGGTATTGATATCGCAGGTCTTATTCCCGCAAGTCGGAATGTTGAAGGTATCGTGGAGATAATGCTGGATGCCACACAAAATTTTTCTACCCCTCTAACAAAAGATCGTTTATTTGGCTGGCACTCCGCATTATTCCCAACAGGGCGCAGTGGGATGCATAGAATTACAGTTGGAAGCTGGCGCACTCTTGATGCCGGGCCAATGCAGGTTATATCCGGAGCAACAGGACACGAAAGAGTTCACTTCGAAGCACCAAGTGCCGATAGGATTGAAAATGAAATGGCACCCTTCTTAGCATGGCTAGATCAGAAAATTGACCTTGATCCTGTCCTTAAAGCAGGTATTGCCCATCTATGGTTTGTGACTATTCACCCATTTGAAGATGGTAATGGCCGTATAGCTAGAGCCATCGGTGATATGGCGCTCGCGCGAGCTGATAATACACCAGATCGCTTTTATAGCCTTTCGAGTCAGATTGAAGCAGAGCGTAAATCATACTATGACTTTCTAGAAAACCAACAGCGGGGTACACCAGACATCACAGCATGGCTAGTGTGGTTTCTGGATTGTCTCGGACGTGCCATATCAAATGCCGAACAAACACTTAGTAAGGTTTTATTCAAAGCGCAACTTTGGAACAAAATCAATGAAACCCCAGTAAATGAACGTCAACGTCTTGTTATTAATCGTATGCTAGAAAATGACTTTATCGGACATATGAATACATCCAAATACGCAAAATTTGCCAAGTGTTCAAATGATACTGCTCTGCGGGACATTCAAGAATTAAAAGCACGGGGTATTTTTATTCAGAATGAAAGCGGTGGGCGTAGCACCAGCTATCGCTTACCCGAGAACTCAGATTTAATCATTAAATATTAAGAAAAAAATTATGAGTGAAGATCTACATACCAGAAATATTGTCCGTTTGATGATTACTTCAGGAGAATATATTCTCATAGCTAAATTCAAAGAAAGGAATGAAGATATTTATTTCCTTCCTGGTGGAGGAATAGAATACAACGAAAGCTTAATTACAGCGGCTCATAGAGAACTTGCAGAAGAAATAGGAATAACAGAGAATCAAATAAAATTTATTGAGCCTGTCGCCGCTTATGAGCATTCATGGGATGATAAAGGGCAACCTATTCATGAGATTTCTATTGTCTGTAGATGTGAAATTAATGATTTGAGCTATGATAAAGAAGTTCTTTCAAGAGAACCCCATTTAGAATTTATATGGCAGAGAGTAGATCTTCTTTTTACTATTAATTTTTTGCCAGAAGACTTTAGAATCTATGTCCCAAAATGGTTAAAACAAGAGTCGCAGAAAGCATCATTCTTTGCCTCTGGAATAACCAAGCTACCTTGAATACTCAATTCCTAAACTATAGACCATACCCAAGTTCCAACAGCATACAAAACCATTAAAGCCAATCCCACAAAGCACGCCCCCCTGATAAACCCTGCAAATCGCGCCGCAAGACCTCCAGCAATAACCGAAAGAATAATCAACGTCGCAAAACGGAGCTCTTTCATCCATTCATGTGGAATAACCCCATGCAACTGATACCCACAGTAAATGGCCGTAACAAAAAACAGGCACACGGCCCAAAGACCAACGCAATGCTCGTTATATTCTTCTTCATTGAGAAGCCGATTATCAACTTTGTAAAACTGTGCCATTACGCCCCCTTCTCTTCCCGTTCCGAGATTGGCTTAAGTTGCCCAATATCACGGACGATATTCTCCATAAACTGATTGAGCCTTCTATTGGCATCAGCTTCTTTCACATCTTTGTCTTTCTCTGCGATTGGCGGAAACGCCAGATACTGGTTTTTAACACCCTGAAGCACCATTTCTTGCAGAAAAGCTAAATCCCGCGCAGTCTTTTTACGATGGTCAGCCAGAGAAAACGTCAGCTGCTGGAACAATTTTACTAAATCCCCATCACGGTCATTCCGGTACTCAGGGAACATGGCGTAACGAAGACCATCATTGACCAGAACCGACACATTCGTGTTCCGGCTCATTTTCATCTGCTTTTCTAAGGCTTCCCAGACATCTTCATCAATATAGATAGTCTTTTGAACCTTCTTGGATTTAGCAACCATATCTATCTCTCCAGTTCCTGATCTTCATCACGGTCAAGCTCTTGACGTGTTTTTTCAGCCTGAGTTAATCCACGCGCCTTGGATACTTGTTGCTGAACATGTAATTCGCGCATCTCAACTATACCGTCTTTAATTTCACTAAAAGCAACCGCTTTACCTGTTGCCGTATCAGGCACAGATGAAACCCGCGCCATGTGAAGTTTGTCTTTATCCTGAACAACGGCCCAGATACCGCTCTCAAGTTCGGCATACCCACGATATGTGTAGGACTTATCTGGTGTAACCAGCTTATCGCTATAGTGAGCATCCAACTGCCCCGCGAGCTTCTTACCCACACGGCGCATCTCCATGATACGGAGTTGCTTCATGGCTCCGTCTCTCAAGGCAAATTCACCGTTGGATTGGGTAACACCTAAATCTTTGGATACCAACCAATCACGACGCGCCTGAAGGGCCGCATCTACCTCCGCCCCATATTCAGGCAGAGACGGCTTACCTAGTGATTGCTTATAAAGCTCACGATCAAGCCATGTCCGCTTCTCAAGATATACTTGTTTATCAATGGCTTTGGCAGACAAGACCTCAAGTTTTGGATAGAAACGCTTACCCTCACGCGCG
>MEMI01000053.1:0-4620 GCA_001767915.1 Alphaproteobacteria bacterium RIFCSPHIGHO2_02_FULL_46_13
GCAATGCATAATGCACCGTGGACGAAGACTTCTAACTCCATATCGGGGCATTCCTGACGGATCATTTCAATCTCATTCAAGGATAATTCGCGCGATAAAATAATCCGTGTCAGTCCCATTTTTTGCCAGAATTTCACACTGGCATAATTGACCGTATTCATCTGGACAGAGAGATGCACAGGCACATGCGGCCATTTTTCGCGCACCATCATAATCAACCCAGGGTCAGCCATAATCAGCCCGTCCGGTTTCAGATCAATCACCGGTTCCATATCATGGAGGAATGATTTGACCTTTGGGTTATGCGGAAACAAATTGGCCGCCACATATAATTTTTTGCCCAGCGCATGGGCTTCGGCAATTCCGACCGCCAAGGCATCATCCTTTTTGAACGTATTATTGCGCACCCGCAGAGAATATTTCGGCAGCCCCGCATACACAGCATCCGCCCCATAGGCAAACGCATGACGCATGGCTTTTAATGTTCCGGCAGGGGATAATAATTCAGGTTTTTTCATGATAGGCCTCATTCTTAGGGCATGACATACACAAAATCCGCACCTAAAGTCCAATGGAATAATATTTACATAGTATTAATGTTCTGCCGCTAAGATAGTGCTGAATTAACAGGTGTGTGAGACGCATTTCGATGGCTAGTAAAAAATACGATGTGAACCAGCAAAAATTTGCTGATAAATTATTTGACGCGTATCCCGGATTGGGGTCAACAGCCGAGGATGTGTTTGCCAAGATTGCAAGTTACGACCCAACAGCCACCCAAAAAATCGATAAGAACCAATATATTTATCTGGAATGGATTTGTTCACGCATATTAAGGGAAAAACCGCGCGAACAAGACCTGTATAAAATTCGTGAAGATTTAGAAAATTACGCGCTGCTGGCACGTTTTGATAAATTCCGCGCTTCACGCAAACAGACAATTTTTTATAAACCATATGTGGATCCCCGAATCGATCAATATTCGATTACGACATTAGCGGCAACCATTCTGCCTTATGAAGAGTCAATCAGAGACCGCAAAAAATCTCTGGCTGATTTAGAAAATGAACAAGCAGATGCGGAGAGTGAAAGCGTTATTTTATATGATGGTTCCGAAGGGCGCATTGTTGTCCCATTGACAATGGAGGCGTCGCAATATTGGGGCAAAGGCACAAAATGGTGCATTTCTGCCACCAAATCAGGAAATTTGTTTAAGGAATATGACAATGATGGGACGATGCCAATTCTGATGTTCCTGCCAAAAGGAACGCGGGAGAAATTTGCCACCAATGAACATGACAAAAATGTCCGTGATATGATGGATAAGCCGTTGGGAGGAGCATTACTAAATACTGATTCGCAGGAGAAAAAGAAATCCATAGAAATCTTAGCGAGTTTTATGGCGCAGGTTTTTACCTCAGGGCAATTGCGGATTGATAGAATTCAGGATAACGAACATATTGTGAGGGCATTCCATGAGATGGCTTTACGCGCCCCAGGGATTTATAACGCCATCCTTACAAAAACTGATCCACGACATATTCCCGATTTCTTTTCGCTTTCTTCCGTGCTTGAGCATTCAAATAAATATACCAATCCAGACACGTCAGATGATTCTGATGCAGAAGAAATTTTAAGTGCGTTTTATAGTCAGCCTGAGTTTTTAGTAGCCCTGATATCCGATCCATTATTTGCAAATATAAAGCAGGCCACCCTTGATCGCGTTCATACCGATACTGTTGAATCCGCCGTATCAGGTATTATAAGCGATATAATGAAAGTTCCGAAGGAGGGCATATCTGGAACGCCGAATGAGGTTCTGCAGGAATTTGAGGCAAAGTACGACTATGCGATAAAATTTAATGAAGATATGAAAGGCCATGGACATTTATTGGAAATGGATATTGATGCCTTAAGCATAAATTATTTAGCAAAAGTTCCAAAGGAAGTCTGGCAAGATCCTGATTTTTCGATGAAGGCACTAAGAATAGTTAATTTCTCAATTCAAACTACCTTAGTAACACTTCCCGAGGCCTATCAGCATCATGTTGTATGGGAAGCCGCGTTGCAGGAATGTGGGGGTGCATTCAGTGATTTAAATACCTTAGCCAACTTATACAAAACGTCAGAGAATGTAGAAGCACTTGATTATGCTCCCTTCGTCAGTCTAGTTGAGGAACTTTATCCAGAGGGATTAGAAACAGAAAGCGAAGTCGACATTATTTCAACCCAGATGCCAAGATGCGATTTCACGGCGTTGCTGGAAAAAACCATTGAAAGACATCCAGAATTTTTTGCAGATGTTGCCCCTGAAAAACAAACATTGCCGATGGCGATTGCTGCGGTCAAACATGATCCGGGGTCACTAGCCGATATGGCGGCTGATTTATTTAAAGGAAAAAAACGTCCGCCTGAATTAACAGCGGCATTCAATCTGCTGCCGATCAACTCAATTGAACGGGCGGCAGTGGCTCATCATTTCACAGAGCATAAATTAGTCTAATGCCTATTTCTTCCTGAATTTATCCAGAGAAATCACTTCGCCCGTTGCGGCGGTGGTGTCTGATTTGGATTTTTTGCCTTTGCCTTTTGGGCCGTCGTCGTCGGGGGTGTCGTCGAATTGGGAGAGGCTGTCGTCGCTATCTGCCATATCACCAAGCGGTTGGAATTGCAGGGCGAAGTTGACGGACGGGTCGGCAAAAATCGTAATTGCCGCCAATGGCACGATCAGGCGTTCGGGAATATTGTTGAAGGACAAGGTCACGCCCATTGAAACATCATCCACCGTCAGATTTTCAAATTGATATTGCAGGACAATGGTCATGTCGCCCGGATAGCGTTCACGCAGATAGTCAGGGATTTGCACGCCCGGAAAATCGGTCATAAAGGTGATGTAGAAATGGTGTTCCCCCGGCAGGCCGCGGCTTTGCACTTCGGTAATCGCCTGACGGACAACGCCGCGAAGCGCGGATTCAACCATTTTGTCGTAACGGAGGGTGGTATCATCAATCTTCATAGGAACACTTAATCTGGTTTGCTTATTATAATTTAAAGAATCAGTCTTTAAGGTATAAACGGCAACCCCTAATTTGGCAAGGTCGTCGAACCTTCTTTAAACAAGAGGAGCATTAACATAATGACGATTGTTGAATTCATCTTATAAAAGGTTCAAATATTTGATATAGTTGCACGCAATCATATTTGCCGACTATAATTTTTTATAGCCCCTTCTGCGTATAATTTTTCTGCGTTGATCCATAAATTCACAGACATTAAAATTATATAGAAAGCAATCGCATTATGCAGATCAAGACCAAGTTTGTTATCCTGAGTATCGCCCTGTTTACTATGGCTGTGATTGCTGGCGCACTCAATTATCTGGGAAGCGAGATTAATACCCAACAACAAACCGCCATGTTGGTCAACCAACACCACATGGATGCCGACATGAAGCATGATGGTATTCGTGGAAATGTGTATAGCGCATTGCTTGCATCCAAAAGCGGCGACCAGCAATTATTAAAAGACTCGCAAGAAGAAGTTGCTGCGATGAGTGATGAGTTCGCGGAAGCAGTTGCAACAAATCTAGCCGCCGACATCCCAGAGAATGTCCGCGATCAATTCAAAAAAATCAGCGGATCGGTTGCGGATTATACCAGTTTCAGCAAAAACATATCGCAAAAGGCTGTCGATTATGATGCCGCACTTGCCATGTTACCAAAATTCAATGAGGTCTTTGGTGTATTGGAGGAAGACCAAGGAACGCAAACGGATCTGATCCTTGCATGGTCTACAGAACTTGGCAAAAAAGCAAAAATATTATCCATTGCCATCAATATTTCTCTGGCTTTGTGTTTAGTGCTGGCGATTGCACTGGTGGCCTTTGCTGCAGTTGCCCTGTTCAAGCCGTTGAGCATTATGTTGGGTTTGATGCAAAAACTGTCAAATAAGGATTTATCCATTGATATCCCTTATACAGACCGCTCAGACGAAATGGGTCATATGGCGGGTATTCTGGATTTTTTCAAACAATCCTTAATCGAGCAAAAAAATATTGCAGAAGAAGAGGCTCGCACTTTGGTGCGTGAACGAGAAGAGCGCGAGATCATGGAAGGCAAAACAAGTGCATTTGACGTGCGTTCAACCGAAATGATTGACACCTTATCAAAAGCCGCCATGAAGATCAGTAGCACCGCCGCCAAATTAACCACGGCATCGTCCGAGACCATAGACGCCAGCCAGATCGTCAATATCGGCGCAACCGAAGCCAATCAAAGTGTTCAGTTGGTTGCCGCCGCCACCGAAGAATTGAGTGCCAGCAGCAACGTGATCGCCCAACAAATTGCAGGCGTTGCCGAAAAAGCAAGTCGTGCATCATCTGCCGCCACCAGCACCAGTCATCAGGTTGGGGAGTTGAATTCACTTGCCGATTCTATCGGCGAAGTCATTAGTTCCATTAAAGCAATTGCCGAACAAACCAACCTGTTGGCATTGAACGCCACGATTGAAGCCGCTCGCGCGGGTGATGCCGGTAAAGGATTTGCCGTGGTGGCAGACGAGGTTAAAAAATTAGCCAGCGAAACCGCTGGTAAAACAATCGAAATTGATGAGCGTATCGCA
>MEMI01000053.1:4630-12594 GCA_001767915.1 Alphaproteobacteria bacterium RIFCSPHIGHO2_02_FULL_46_13
ATGCAATCCGCAATACGGTTGATGCTGTTCAGCGGATTATCGGCGATGTTCGCGAAATTGACCAATCAACCGCCGAGGTCGCCCGCGTGATTGAAGAGCAGACTGCGGCAACAACCGAGATCGGACAAAACTTATCCAACGCATCTAACCGAACCCAACAAGTATCGGGCAATATTTCTGACGTCATGACCAATGCCGAGCAGACAACAGAAGCCGCCCTTGACCTCAATGCTGCTGCCACTGAACTCTCTGAAATCGCCGATACTTTCAAACGCGAGACAGCAGGATTTATTCAGGATGTAATCGGAAAATAGCAGGACAAAAATATAATCAGAACAAATTTATGGGCGCTAATTGCGCCCATAAAAAATGGGGCAATTCTGTTGCTAGGCCGCCCCGCGCCCCACCCTCAGCCGAAGCCTTAGGGATTATGTAGCTTCATCAGTGCAATTAAGCAGCGATTTTACCACCAACGGCAACGTAAACGTTGTCATTAGCTGCTACGGTCTGTACGTTATCATTTGCATTTATCATGCTTGAACGGATGACGACCGTGTCTCATACGGATACAAACTTTATCTTTATTGCTCATGTCGATCCTGTTTCGGCCCCAACATATAAAACCTTTTGCAGAGAGTAAGTTGTATATGGTGGAGCCGCCGGGCACTGCCCCCGGGTCCATGACGCCTATTCCATAAAGCGTTTAGCATCTTAGTCGGTTTAACCCGACATCTTTATTATAGGGCGGGAAACCCCAAAAAGCAATGATTGATAGGGAAAATAAAGATTCAAGGCTTCTTTTAAGCAGAAAACTTTGCTTCCATTTCCCTCAGCGCGTACAATGGACGTATGAGCCGCTTTATTTTTGCTTTTGTTCTTTTGATTTTCTCATTCAACACAGCCAGCGCCACTGGTCTTTTGAGTTGTTGTGATGCGCCGAAAATTCAAAAACATTCTGTTATAAAGCAAGCTTCATCGACTATGCCTCCTTGTCACGAGACGGGGGAGAAAGTTCCCCATCAAGAAAAACATACAGAATCAAAAATTTGTCTATGTGCGAGTATGTGTACGGCCAAAATTATAAATTCATTAGGGGCTCTGTCATTCAAAGCCATATCATTCGGTCTTCCTGTATTGTACGGGGAACATGATATTGCGGCCTCTATTGATAGACGCCCCTCCACACCCCCTCCGAAAATAAGCTCCAGCGTCTAAGACTGTCCGTCACTTGTGACGGCATGAATTTCACGACTTTATTTTTGGAGATTATAATGCAAAAACTTTATATCAGCGGATTGCTGGTCATCATCATGATGACAGCAGCCCTATCTGCTGTCGCACGACCCATATCATATCCCAGCGGTATTGCACCCATGGTGATGAATGATGGGACAAGCAACAGCGCGAATATTCAATATTCACCCACGGCCACCTATTCTATCGGGTACACGTTCGAGCATTTTCGGGAAGATAATTTCAACCTGCATGCTTTGCAAGTGAACAACCTGTTGAAGCGTTGGAACAATCCGGACTCCCAAGGAAATTTATATCTGGAGTCAGGAATTGGTCTGAGCGGCAAAGGCGAAGGCATCCATCCCGTTGCCTTTACGGGGGCAGAAGCGGATTGGGAAGATCGCCGTTTTCTGGTGTCCTATAAAAACCGTTATACCACTGGTCAAGATATCAATGATTTCTATATGGAATCAGCGCGTTTGGGTGTAGCCCCCTATATCGGTGAATTCGGGGATTTGCACACATGGTTGATGGTTCAAGTCGACCATAACCCACGCGCCAAAGACCCCGTGACCGTGACACCGCTTGTTCGCCTGTTCAAAGGTACCAATCTGGTGGAAGCGGGCGTGAGCAATCAAGGTAAAATATTATTCAACTGGATGACCCAATTTTAGAAAAGGAAATATACATCATGAAATTTACAACATTTATACTATCTACACTTCTTCTTAGCTTTGCCGTTCCAGCTTATGCCACGACATCGACATCTATTGTGCATGTCAACGGATTGGTATGTGATTTCTGTGCGCGTGCGATTGAGAAAGTTTTTGGCCAAAAGACAGAAGTTGAAGCTGTTAAAGTTGATCTCGATCAAAAAATTATCACGCTGGATTTTAAAGAGAATCAAAAGCTGGATAACGCGACCATCACCAAATTAGTGACTGATGCAGGATATAACGTTGTGTCAATCGACAACGGTGAGGGTAAAAAATAATGCGTCAGTTCTGGACAAATAATTTATTACCCGTCATGGGGTTATTTACCAGTGTGGGGACATTGCTATGCTGCGCCTTACCCGCATTGTTCGTGACACTCGGGATGGGTGCGGCGTTGGCGGGATTGGTGACTACCCTGCCATTTCTGATTACTTTATCGGAGCATAAGATGATTGTATTTGGTGTGGCGGGCGTGATGATTGCTGCGTCAGCCACATTACAATGGATCAAACGCAACGCGCCTTGTCCGGTTGATCAGAACGCTGCCCGTGCGTGTATGAGGCTCAGACGCCTATCTGTTTATATTACTGCGTTTGCCGCAGTGATATATTTCACAGGTGTTTTCTTTGCCTTTATTGCACCGAAAATATTCTATTAGATCACTTAAAATGCTTTGGGTGAGGGGGCGTGTGCAGATTGTTCGCGCCCCCCGTCTTTCTTAGGAAGGAGGCATAACGCGCGCAAATGTTCTATTAAAAGGGGAGTCGTTGTGTAATTCGGGTGCACACGGATTTCCAAAGCTGCGGTCACATAATTCGATATCCTTTGAGATGCGATTGACTCATCATCAAAGGAATAATCAGATTGAAAATTCATGGCTTTGAGATCTACTTTGCGGATTATTTCATATTGATCTGGTTCAATCAGATGATAGCCTTTGCCACGACCAATAAGAGTCATCATTTCTAAGTGTAGGGGCATCATTGCCATGTCTGCAGCTGATGAGGTAATTATTACACGATGTCCCGCTTCACGAGCGTCGCTTAAAAATTCCAGAAGTTCAAAATTTTCCCAATAAATATCAGACAATGTTCCTGTCCAGTCACTGGTAATCACAAGAGGACGTGATTGTATGGTATTGACTGCGCCTGAAAAAGCCTGATCCATTATAAATCCCTATTATGTTGTTTTTATTATTATGTGAATAGCAAAGGTTGGGGATTTTTACAAGAAATTTAGTTAGATGTGGAAAAAGCGCATCCTTAACTATCATTCAAGCCGCCGGAATGGTTAAAATTAGACAGTTTTTATTTGAAAGGTTTCCATCATGCAACAATATCACGACCTGTTACGCCGCGTTTTAGCAGAAGGAACCAAAAAACAAGACCGGACAGGTACAGGCACAATTTCTGTCTTCGGGCATCAGATGCGGTTTAATCTGGAGGATGGTTTTCCCCTTCTGACCACCAAGAAAGTCCATACCAAATCAATTATCCATGAACTGCTGTGGTTTCTGGCAGGGGATACAAATATCAAATATCTGAAAGAAAACGGTGTTCGGATTTGGGATGAATGGGCGGATGAAAATGGGGATTTAGGCCCTGTGTACGGCCATCAATGGCGGTCATGGCCTGCGGCAGACGGGCGTCATATCGACCAGATTTCCAACCTGATCCACGACATTAAAACCAACCCCGATAGCCGTCGTTTGATCGTATCCGCATGGAACGTGGGCGAGATCGGCAAGATGGCGTTGCCGCCGTGCCATTGCTTCTTTCAATTTTATGTCGCAGACGGGAAATTATCGTGTCAGCTTTATCAGCGTTCTGCCGATATTTTCCTTGGCGTGCCGTTTAATATTGCGTCTTATGCCCTCCTCACCCTGATGATTGCACAAGTGTGCGGTCTGAAACCAGGTGATTTCGTGCATACGCTGGGGGATGCGCATATCTATTCCAACCATATGGAACAGGTTGAACTGCAACTCTCTCGCGAGGAACGCAAACTCCCTGAAATGCATCTTAACCCCCACGTCACCAATATTTTCGATTTCAAATTCGAAGATTTTGAATTGGTGGGATACGACCCGCACCCTGCGATTAAAGCAGAAGTTGCCGTGTGATGATCACCACCAAAACATCCATCACTGCCGAAGATTTATTTTATCCGAAATCAGAGCCTTTTGATAAAGGCTATCTGGATGTGGGTGATGGGCATCATGTATTTTATCAGCAAATGGGAAATCCGAAGGGTGTTCCTGTTCTGTTGGTGCATGGTGGGCCCGGATTGGGAATAGAGGCAGGAGATAAAACAACACGGCTGCATGACCCGCTTTACTTCAGGATTATTGCCGTTGACCAGCGTGGATGTGGGCAGTCCAAGCCCCATGTGGCAATAGATACAGCGAAAGCGTTGCGCCACAATACCACAGAAAAGTTATCGGATGATTTTGAAAAAATCCGTGCGCATTTAAATATCCCTGCGTGGCATGTTTACGGTTATTCGTGGGGGGCGTGCCTTGCCCCCTATTATGCTGCCAACCATCCGCAACATATTTTGTCATTAACAATCGGTGGCATCTGGATGCACACGCCAGAGGAGATTGATTGGTATATCAATCGCATGGGATTATTTATGCCAGAGGCAGAGGCGACATTGCTGTCCCTGCTTCCCCCGTCCGTTAAACGATTTGATCGTTTAAATTATCTGTATAAATCGATTACGGGCAAAGATAAAAAACAGGCTTTGAAAATTGCCGAAGCCCAAGGGAATTTTGAATTTCTGGCAACCCATTTTCATGCGCCCGAGGGCATCGCAAGCACCACCGAGAAAATGTCCCGTACCGAGAAAACCCAGTTCCAAAAAATGATGATTTCATTAGGGGCATTGGAAATTTTTTATATGAAAGAAAATCCGTTGCCTGCCAATTGGTATAAAACAGCCAAGGTCAAAAAATCTTTGAAATCCATCAAGGATATTGCCCTGATCCAAGGGCGGTATGACATTGTTTGCCCACCGACAACAGCATATGATTTTTATCAGGCGCATCCGCATTCAAAGTTAACGATGGTGCAATATGCCGGACATAAATCGTCCGAGCCGGAATTATTGCAGGCAATTATCAAAGAAAACAATCGGCTGAAGAGATAATTGAAAATTTAGCGCACTGATAAAACCTGATAATAGGCATAGATAGGTGAGGCCGTGATGCCTGTCAGGGCTGTACCGGACGGCGTAGTCAGTTCAATGCAAGCGGAAGTTTTTCCGTTTATGATTGAATCAGAAAGATTGATCGGCGCGACTGCAAAAGTCCCAATATATTGATTTGCGGCGACACCACTCAATTGAGGTGGATCGTCTGTAATGCCAACCATTTTATTCAAACGTTTACACAGAACCAAAGAAATATTGGGAAGAATTGCAATAAGGTCAGCGCTTGCTGTACCGACATTGTTGATGGATAAGTCACCCGTATAGCCCCAGTTGACGCCATTACTGATGTCTGTTGAGGGTTTTTCCCAATCACGCCCGCCGCCGTCAAAGGCAAATATTTTGCATTTATCGGTGGTGCAAGCGGCGTTTGTGTAGCCGGCAACAATATCATTTTGAAAACTAACTTGTTCAATCTGTACACCGCGCAAGCGAAGTTGAGCCACAGTCTCTGTCATTTTGTTGCCCATATCCATGACGTCACTGGCCAGCAAATTTGTCTTTTCGTCCAAGAGGGATTTGCCTGAATTGCCTTGTTGAGAAATGGCAAAACTTAATGCCGCAAACAAGGCCACGCCAATCAGAATAAACACCAAGGCTGAGCCGCTCTGGGATGAATGTCGAGAAAGATAGATATGTGATTGGGGCATGGTCATAGGTTTATTCTACACCCGAATGATGAATTAACGAATAAACATTCTGAAATCTTGTTCATGGCTTTTGGGAATGTGGACGGGAATGGTGACCATCCCCAGCGCCGCCAGACTTAAAAATAAATCCTTGCCCGACCCGATTTCAATATTGTCCAGAATGCCAATTCCCAAGACAGGGCGGTCAAGCGGCGCAGACCCCGCAATCAATTTTTCAATCTCGGCGCGTCTGGCCTGTACTTTATCGGCCATTTCAGAGGTTTTTTTGATTTTTCCCTCAGACGTCAGCCATTCATGGGCAAAGATGGATTCCTGCCAACTGGCCAGCACGGGAGCAACCTTAATGTCTAACGTCACGAATTTTTCTTCGCGGCCTTTTAGGGCGGGATTATCTTGAAAACGTTCGGGCGACGGTGGTTGAGACATCTTGAAGGCTCCATCTGGACATTATAACTTCAAAAGTCTATAAAAAGAGGACGAAAAAAGTATTAAGATTGGTGTCCATCATGGCAAACACAACAAATTCAGTTTCATCCCCCTTCATGAGCGCCCCCATTATGGTGGACGCAGACGCGTCAGGCGTTAAATGCAATGGCGGCAACGCAGCCCTTGGTCACCCCGAAGTTTATTACAGCTTTGATAATAATACAGAAGTGACCTGCGGTTATTGCGGTCAAATGTTTATGAAAACGAAATAGATTTTGTATTCATCCTTTGGAAGGAGAGAAGATAAAGTTTTTTCTGTCCAAAGCCATCAATTCTGAAGAATAAGATGGTTTTTCAGTCTCTATAGATTGCTCATTACGATCCACTGCTTCGTACCTATAATAGCCTGCGGTCGCACTAATAGCCAGAGAAGCAGCCGCCCAGAAAGCCCCAGCTAGGGCGTGGCAAGCTTTTCCCTTCTCGGGCGGGATATTGCCAGAGTTTTTTTCAGTCTTTCCGAGAATCGTGGAAGAAGCATCAACCGTGAGTAAATTCATCACAAGTGCTGCACCAGAAGCTACAATCGCGGTACCAGAAATTGCAACAGCCGCATTCTCGTTGCCGCAAGCAAATTTAAAAAGATAGTGAAGGGGGGTTGCGCACGCAAAAATACCAAAACCCGTAACAACATTCAGAAAAGAGCTTGCACCAACACCACTCGTCACATGATAGGCATATCCACTTAGTTTACTCATTTTTTAACTCCAGCCTGTCTTAATCTAAATTTGATGGCAGTGTCTTATCACTCCCCAGCGATTATGTCAATCATTATCGAATCTCGAAAATCGCATCAATCTCGACCGCGACCCCGAATGGCAGATTAGATGCCCCGACCGCGAAACGGGCGTGACGTCCGATGTCGCCCAGCGCCGCGACCATGATTTCGGACGCTCCATTAATCACGGTAGGATGTTGGTCGAATGCGGGGGTTGCGTTGACGAAGCCGCCCAGTTTGACGCAACGGACGATGCGTGACCAATCCCCATCCACAGCGGCCTTTGCCTGCGCCAGAATGTTCAAGGCACAGGCCTTTGCGGCGTTTTGTCCTTGTTCAACCGTCAATGTATCCCCGACACGTCCGATATGGAGCTTTTCGCCGTTCAGGAACGGGATTTGTCCCGCGATAAAAATCTGGTTTCCAGAGATCACAAAAGGAACATAATTCGCCGCCGCCGCCGCAGGTTTTGGCAATTCAAGGCCGAGTTCAGCAAGACGTGTTTCAGGGGTGGACATAATTGTGACATTCCTTTGGCAAAATTCATGTTGAGACTTGATTATTCCTGTAATTTAGGCCATCACTTAGCACTGAACAAGAATAAAATTAAGGTTATTTGCTATGGGGCTATTCACAATTTTAGGGGCACTTTCACCTGTCCATATCTGGTTTGTCACACTCATGACCGGCGCCAAAAAAATCGGGCAAGATTCAGAAGGCAATAAATATTTCGAGGCCAAAGCCCGCAAAGGTTACAACCATCCACGCCGTTGGGTGATTTATAACGGTGTTGCAGAACCAAGTCGCGTGCCGCCAGAATGGCACGGATGGTTGCATTACCAGACAGATGAATTCCCAACCGATTCCGCACCGTCCTTCCGTCGCGTATGGCAAAAACCTCCACAGGCCAATCTGTCGGGAACGGCCGTGGCTTATCATCCACCTGGCCATATC
>MEMI01000053.1:12628-13209 GCA_001767915.1 Alphaproteobacteria bacterium RIFCSPHIGHO2_02_FULL_46_13
ATTATGAAGCATGGGTTCCGCCAACTGCTTCGACACAAAACCAGATTTAATTTTTAGGAGTTCTCTATGTCACGCAGTGTAATTGAAACAGTCCTTGGCGGACTCGTCCTGATCGGTGCTTTGGTTTTCTTTATTTTCAGCTATAACAAAGGCGATGCCGGAGCGGTCAGCGGGTACCAGATTTCTGCCAACTTCTCGAAAATAGGCGGATTAAAAGAAGGTGACCCTGTGCAAATCAGTGGCGTCAAAATCGGGCAAATTGCAAACGTTACATTAGACCCGAAAACATATCTGGCCAAAGTCACCATGGAAATCGACAACCATGTTCAAGTGCCTGATGATTCCGCAGCAACCATCAATAGCCAAAGTCTGTTGGGTGGCCTTGCCCTCGGGATTGAACCGGGTGGGTCAGAAGAGATGTTGAAACAAGGCGGCGAAATTCAATACACCCAAGCACCACAAAATCTGGAAGAATTGCTCGGTAAATTTATTTTCTCGATGCAAGGCAAAGATAAAAATGAAGGTGATGCCGAAGCGGCAGAGCCTGCCCCCAGCGGATCAACAAGCGCCGCCCCATTGGC
>MEMI01000054.1 GCA_001767915.1 Alphaproteobacteria bacterium RIFCSPHIGHO2_02_FULL_46_13
CCTCTGCTGCGTCCGCATTAGATTATGAGGAATATCCATCCATTAAATTAAGATCACTTGATAAAATTACCGCCCGCACCCTGACCTTTGATGCGCAGGTCGGCAACACCATTAAATTCGGTGACATCTTTATCAAGATCCAGTCCTGCCGCAAACCACCCGCCATTGAAAAAAACGAAGCCGCTGCTTTCTTGCAAATCTGGCAAGTCGATAAAACCACAAAAGAATCACGCTGGATATTCTCGGGATGGATGTTCTCATCCTCCCCTGCACTCTCGGGTATGGATCACCCTGTCTATGACGTGTGGGTGATTGATTGCTTTGGGAAAGACCCTGAAGAGGTTATTCCCGCCAAAGAAGAAAAACCTGCCGATGCTCTGCCGGATGAGGGAACCGTTCCTAATAATTCTGTTGTGCAGCCAGATGTTGCGCCAGAGGAACAAAAACAGGAGGAAACTGTAGAGCCTGAAGAATCCCCAGATACACTTGCTGCTGATCCTGTTGAGCAGACACCAGAACCAGCAGCAAAGCCAGCACCGGCACCCACCGAAGACAAAAAAGAAAATAACGAAAATATTGAGGGAATTTACTAAGGCTATGTTATCATAAATTTCATTCTGTGCCCCCCTTTTACAAGACCTCCTTTCCTATAGACTGATCCACCGAACATGTTCACCCGCCTCTCTCCATACGGACAAGCCGTCATTCTCGCCCTGAGCGGATATTTTCTTTTTAGTATGGCAGATGTGTCGGCAAAGATTCTTTCTGCCCGTCATCCGATTGTTTTGTGTTTATTTATTCCTTCCTTGATTGCCTTAATCGGGATGGTTGCGCGTATCTTGATTGAAAGGGGTCTTAATGGATTTAAAGCAAAATATCTCAAGCTTCAATTGATGCGCGGAGCCGTGATCACAGCAATGGTTATCTTGTATGTGAACTCCCTCAGGCTTATCCCTATTGCGGATTTTTATTGTATCGTTTTTCTAAGCCCATTTGTTGTCATGGCTTTATCCGTCCTGCTCTATAAAGAAGCCATTCACTGGCCGCGGATTCTGGTTTTAATTCTGTCTTTCTCGGGCGTTGTGATTACAATTGGCCCGCATTTCAACGAATTGAATATCGGTTATTTATTTGCCTGCTTTGGGATGTTATTCGGGTCTTTAAATATATTCCTCGTGCGGAAAATTGGCAGTGATGAATATTCACCACTCTTTGGATTATTTCCGATTTTAGGTGTTTTATTAACGAGCGCGCCGTTTGCTATTCCGCACCTGACCACTGACTTGCCATTGACGGACATAGGTATTTTTATATTCTATGGTGTGGCCTTAATCGGGGCGCATAATTTTCTGCCGATGGCGTTTGCCAGAACCCCTTCGGTATCCCGCCTTACACCCCTTCATTATTCCCAAATGGTATGGGGAATATTGGCCGGTATTTTCATTTTTGATACCCCTTCCGAGATCAATACCTTCCTTGGTGGCGGATTGATTGTGGCCTCTGGCCTGTGGCTTTTTTATTACGAGACATTCTCATCTAAAAAGACGGTTTCGTAGGGCTTCACATATGAAGCCCCATCATAAAAACCGCTTGATATATGGCTGATTGATATTAGAATATGAAATCCTATCGCCATAAAGAATTCAGGAAAAGATACATGCTTCAAATAGGCAAATCACTGGCTCTGATATTTTTTGTGATGGCTCTTTATATTGCCCCTGCCTTTGCCGCAACCTCCATTCCTTTTACCATTAACATGTCCAAAGCCGTGAATGTCACGGGAACACCTCGTATTGCGGTTGATGTCGGTGGGGTGACTCGGTATGCAACCTATACATCGGGCACGGGAACAGCTGCTTTAATATTTACTTATACGATGGTGGCAGGGGATGTTGATTTGGACGGTGTAACTGTTTCCTCCCCTATTGATTTGAACGGTGGGACAATCAAAGACCTTGCGGGAAATGATTTATCACCTTTAACATTTACCCTGCCTAACACCAGCAATGTCAAAGTCAATTATCCGTCATTGGGCATGGATTTTATTTATGATGCGGATGGTCGATACACTTTAAACGGAACAGTCTATAATGACTTGACCTCATTCCTCACTGCGGCAGGCGGAACGTTTAGCCGCACGAGTATTGGCACTTATTTTGATAGTGCAGGTGTTTTGCAAACTGCGGCATCAGGTGTTCCACGATTTGATTATGACCCCATCACCCATGTAGCAAAAGGGATTCTGATGGAGGAAAGCAGGGCAAATTTACTCCTCAATAGTGCCGCATTGAACCTGTGGAATACAACAAACACAACAATGACAGCCAATACAACCTCAGCCCCAGATGGAACGATATCCGCAGATACATGGACAAGAAATTCAACAGCCAGTAGTTATATCGGCCAAACATATACCAAAGCTGCCTCAGCCATTACTTATACTCAAACAGTGTATGCCAAGCAAAATGTTAGCAATTATGTTGCGATAAGAATGCAAGGCCTGTATCCGGCCCGTGCCGATATGGTGGCCAATCTTAATACAGGAACGATCTCGACCGCCGCCACCGTTGCATCGGGATTTACAACGGCTTCGGGAAGTATTCAGAATGTTGGAAATGGATGGTATCGACTTACCCTCACCGCAACAACAGATACGGATACGTCAGTGAGGATGTATATCTCTTTTAACAGCGGCGGTGGCGTTCTGGATGCAACGGATACAGTTTCCAATTCTTCCGGTTATCTTTGGGGAGCCCAGCTTGAACAAGCCTCATCAGCATCATCCTACATCCCCACCACCACAGCTACAGTCACCAGAGCCATAGATGTTTTATCCATCCCCACGGGGGGTTGGTTTAGTGGGGCAACAGGAACAATTATCGGACGTGCCCAAGTGCCATCCTTAACACAAACGGATTTCGGGGCTACATTGTTTAACTTCAACGACAATACATCCGCCAATTATATCTGGGGATTTATGCGGGCGAATGGATCGGGGCAAACCAGAGGCGAGGTTGTAACTGCAGCAGCGTCTGTAGGGTCGTTTTTAGGATCAAATAGCTTTGCTATCAACACGCCATCTACAATTGGCATCGCTTATCAAAATAGTAACTTTGCCTTTTCTGCAAAGGGGGCAAGCCTTTTGACATCAGGAGCGGGTAATGTTCCGACTGTGAATAAATTAAATATTGGATCCAGAGAAACAGGAGCAAGCAATCGTTTCAACGGAAACATCGCGATGATCAAGTACTACCCCCTCCGCGCCAGCAACACCCAACTCCAACTCATGACCCAGTAAATTCTGACTGGGTATAAAATTAGTCATGTCTTTAGACTCTGAAATACTCAGAACAAAACTCCTTGATTTAGGTTGGGGAGCTATTAAGATGAGTTTGGTTGGCGCTCTCAAGATGCTAGGAAAGATAAATGCTTAAAACAAGAAAATTGCTAGCTCTGACATTTCTAGTGATGTTTATGAGTGCTTTTCCTGCTTTAGCGGCGACCTCCATCCCTTTTACCATTAACCTATCCAAAGCCGTGAATGTCACGGGCACGCCCCGTATTGCGGTGGATGTCGGTGGGGTAACCCGATATGCCACCTACACATCCGGAACGGGAACATCTGCTTTAATATTCACCTATGCGATGGTCGCAGGGGATGTTGATCTGGATGGGGTAACTG
>MEMI01000055.1:0-12768 GCA_001767915.1 Alphaproteobacteria bacterium RIFCSPHIGHO2_02_FULL_46_13
TCATAATAGGTAAGCGTTGCCGCGACCAATTCTTCTTTGGATCTGAAATATTTGTAAATCGTGCGTTTGGATATACCGGAATCAGCCATCACCGCGTCCACACCGGTGGCATGAAAGCCATGATGGTAAAAACTATTAAAGGCCGTTTGAATGATTTCGTCGCGCTTCGGGGTAGTTTGTGCGGTGCTTTGAGGCGTGCTTTCGGGGGCGTTCTTCATGGTTTTTCCTGTTGTTCAAATAATTATATCAACAACACTTGACAATGTAAACAGATAGGTTTACTTTTGTAATTGTAAACAGAACTGTTTACCTAACCGAAACCAACATTAGGAGTTTAAAAATGACACAACGTCTCAGCCAAATCGACCCAGCCGCAGCCACTGGAAAAGTAAAAGAAATCATGGATGCCACCATGGCAAAACTTAAAATCATCCCGAACATGTACCGCGTCATGGCAACATCCCCGAAAGTGTTCGAAGGCTATATCGACCTGAATAACGCCATGAACGCGACCTCGCTTTCCGCAAAGCTCAAAGAACAACTGGCTATTGCGGTTGCCGAAACCAACGGTTGTGACTATTGCCTGTCTGCGCATACGGCAATTGGCACAATGCTCGGCGTCAGCGCAGATGATTTAAGCGCCGCACAATCCGGCAACGCCAGCGATGCAAAATCCGCCGCCGCCCTTCAATTCGCGCGCAAAGTATCGTCCGAACGTGGTCATGTAAGTGATGCAGATTTGGCAGCCGTCAAAGCCGCAGGATATAGCGATGCAGAAATCGTTGAAATCGTGGCCATTACCGCCACCAACATCCTGACCAACTTCGTCAATAATGTTGCAGGCACAACAATCGACTTCCCCGTTACCAGCTTTAACACCAAAAAAGTTGCGTAATTTAGTCAATCATCAAAAAGGCCGCGAGGAATAACCCTTCGCGGCCTTTTTTGCTTATTTCTTTGAGAATCTATCCCGTCGCCAAAATCCGCTTCACCGCATCCGCAGGAACTGGTTTTCCTTCCACAGGTGACGACGCAATCGCCTCATCCAGCTTGGCGCGATCTGCCTCGGACGACAATTCAAACCCCATCAAAGCGCGCCCGATATTCTCCCCCGTATAGGCGTAGTTGAAATAACAAAGATTGGCAAACCCAGACACTTTGCGCATCAATTCACGCAACGCCCCTTTCCGCTCAGGAAAATGAACGTGCAGCAAAACAGGGTGTTTAAACAAAGCTGGGTTATAATTAATCACGCGATACCGGACATCTGGGTCGTCGGTCACATCTTCGAACGCAATATTATTTTTGCGAAGCTCGGTATACAGCGCGGTCATTTTATCAGGTATCGCCTCGAACGCGATCACGGGATATCCGTCTGTTTCGGATATTTTTCCGTACTGGAATTCAGTGACATTGACGTCCGCAAAAATACTGTCGAGGAGGCCTAACAAACTTCCGTTCTTTTCATTCAAATGGAACCGCAAATATTTACGGCGTTGCGCCCCGATTGCCGACTGGCTCGATATTAACGCCAGCTTACTGAAATCCATATTGGCGCCACACAGAATCACCAGAATTTTTTTGCCCGCAATCAACGCAGCGTTCGCGCGCGCAAATTTGATAAAGCCCGCCAAACCCATTGCCCCTGCGGGCTCAGGAATCACGCGTTTGGATTCCCAATATTGTTGAATGGCCGCAGACACTTCTTCATTGGTGACGGTGATCATGTCATCTAAATAGGTTTTACAAATCTGGAATGTTAAATCCCCGGGGCGTTTGACCGCCGTCCCGTCACAGAATGTATCAATATCATGAAGGGTCACAGGCTCACCGCGTTTCAGTGACGCATCCATACTCGCCTGCCCCACCCCTTCAACACCGATGATTTTGGTGTTCGGGTGGTGCGCCTTGATCCATGACGATACCCCCGCCGCCATTCCCCCACCGCCGATTTGGACGAACACATAATCGAATGGCGCTTCACCCGATAACATGACTTCATCCGCAATGGTCGCCTGTCCCGCAATCGTATAAAGATCATCGAACGGGTGAACATAGGCAAGGTTATTGTCCGCCACATATTTTTTGGCTTCATCCGATGCCTGATCAAACGTGTCGCCCGTCAGGATAATTTCAACATGGTTTCCGCCATGAAGTTTCACAGCTTTTTGTTTCATCATCGGCGTTGAAATCGGCATAAAAATCTTGGCCTCAATCCCCAGCATTTTTGCGGCTAACGCAACACCCTGAGCATGGTTTCCCGCCGAAGCCGCCACCACAGTCCGAACGCCCCGACTTTCCACCAATTGCGCCGTACAATTATAAGCCCCGCGCCATTTATAAGCATTAATCGGCGATAAATCCTCACGCTTCACAAAGACCGCGGCGTCAATATCAGGCAGAATAATCTCCTGCAACGGGGTCGGGTTTCCCGCCCGATACACACGGGTACGGGCGCGTAAGATTTCGGTATGGAGGGTAGATGGATGATATGTCGTCATGATGGTGAAAAGCTAACCAGTTTTTGCGACGACACGCAAGAGAACTCAATAGAAAAAAGGCCTCATCAAGGCCTTTTTCATTTGAATCTAAACCATTCGGGAATCATTGGCATTGACCTGACGGGTCAAATATCTGGCCATGACGTAAGCCCAGTCTTTATCGGTATTTTCAACCGTATGTTTCCGTGACGCACGGCGGAGCAACCCTTCCATGCGGTCTGACGACATGTTGGGTTGATTGAGTGACTGGCGCAATTTGTTCAAAGAGACGTGGCAGCAATAGCCGGCATAGTCCATATTGGGCGCGCCCCCTGTCTCGACAATAGTGGAATAGGCCGTGCCACCTTCCTCAAGGATAGCTTTGATATTTTGATGGATAATTGAACAACTCATTTGAATACCTCCTGTAAATATGTGGTTGACGTTTTTTGTCATTTTTATGTCCCTTTTTTCCGCACACTTATTAAGTTTTACTCAGGTTGAATGTTCATTCTTTAGGCAAACAGGTAATTTTGTTGCTTATTAATTTAATAAAAAGAACAATAAAACCAATTCGCGCTGAAGAGATGAATAAACATACCCTATTTTGATCTATGTTGCAAATAAGCAACATCTAATACGATGCGTTTTATATGACTGTTCCGCCAAGCGTTTGACTCATAACGGGTTTTTTGCCAGAAACTAAGAGATGCGGTGTGGATTTTTTCGGAAACCGCGCCTATAAAGGGCATTTAAAGCATATAAAAGGAACGAATCATTATGCGCGCATTCATATTTCCGGGCCAAGGCTCGCAGTTTATCGGAATGGGTAAAGACTTAAGCGAAGCCTTCCCCGAAGCCCGTGAAGTCTTCGAACAGGTCGATGACGCCCTCTCTCAAAAATTATTCGCCCTGATGACCTCTGGCGCAGAATCCGATTTGAACCTGACCGAAAATACCCAACCCGCTTTGATGGCGGTTTCGATGGCGATTGTGAAAGTTCTGACAGGTCAGGGCGGAATTGATCTCTCCAAATCCGCAACCTTCCTCGCGGGACATTCTCTCGGCGAATATTCTGCGCTCACTGCCGCAGGGTCATTTGATATTGCAACCTCTGCCAGACTTCTGAAACTGCGCGGACAAGCCATGCAACGTGCCGTCCCTGTGGGCGTCGGCGCAATGGCGGCTATCCTCGGGCTCGACTTGCCAGACGTGCAAGCCATCACTACTGAGGCCACCGCACAAGCCCTCAACGGCGAAACCGTCCAATCCGCCAACGACAATTCCCCGGGTCAGGTCGTGATCTCTGGTCACACGGGCGCAGTTGCGATTGCAATGGAACTGGCAACCGCCAAAGGCGCCAAACGCGCCCTGCAACTCCCTGTCTCCGCCCCTTTCCACTGCACCCTGATGCAACCCGCGGCGGATGCAATGGCTGCGGCTCTCGCAGACACCATCATACAAATTCCATGTTTGCCCATCGTTGCAAACGTCACCGCCAACGCAGTCTCTGACCCCAACCTCATCCGCAAATTGCTGGTCGAACAAGTGACAGGCACCGTGCGCTGGAGAGAATCCGTGATGTGGATGAAAGAACAAGGCATCTCCGAAATGATCGAACTCGGCGCAGGCAAAGTTTTATCAGGCCTCGTCAAACGCATCGAAAAAGACGTCGCAACTGAAAGCATCGGCACACCGGAACAGATCGAAGCCCTCATCGCAAAATTGAAATAACATCTCCCCCTTAGCCTTCTCCCCTCGGGAGAGGGTTGGGTGAGGGAAAATCCAACCACAACCAAAAAGGAATTTAAAATGTTTAATCTCACAGGAAAAACAGCCCTCGTCACTGGCGCAACAGGCGGTATCGGCGAAGCCATTGCCCGCGCGCTTCATGGACAAGGAGCAACTGTCGGAATCTCTGGCCGTAACGTGGATAAACTCAATGCGCTTGCCGCAGACCTCAAAGAACGCGTATTCGTTCTTCCTGCCGACCTTGGTGCAGAGGGCGGCGTTGACGGACTTGTAGCCGATGCTGACAAAGCCATGGGTCAAGTGGACATCCTCGTCAACAATGCTGGCCTCACCCGCGATAATTTATCCATGCGCATGAAAGACGAAGAATGGGACGAAGTGATTGCCGTCAACATGACCGCCACCTTCAAACTCGCAAAGGCTGTCCAACGCGGCATGATGAAACGCCGCTTCGGTCGCATCATCAATATCGCGTCCGTGGTCGGTGTGATGGGCAACCCGGGTCAATGTAACTATGTCGCGTCCAAAGCAGGAATGATCGGCTGGTCAAAAGCCATGGGGCAAGAAATCGCCTCCCGCGGAATCACCGTCAACTGCGTCGCCCCGGGCTTCATCGCCACCTCAATGACCGAAGTCCTCACCGACGACCAAAAATCCAAAATCTCCTCCACCATCCCCATGGGCAAAATGGGCAGCGCGATGGATATCGCCGCCGCCGTCACCTACCTCGCATCTGACGAAGCAGGCTATGTGACAGGCGCAACCATCCATGTGAATGGCGGAATGGCAATGGTTTAAGGATAAGATGAACAAGTACCTGAAATTATTTCTATATCTGTTTCTGCTCTGGTTCAGCAGCTATGCAACCATGAAATATATGGATGTGAAATACACACTCAGCGAGCAAGCGATCAAAGAAGCGACCATTCCTTTGGACAAAGTTTTTCAATCAGGGAACGTAGATATTCCTGCTAAAAATTTCCACTGCGAGGGTACGAAGGATCAGAAAGTCGGCACAATTCTCAGCTCCATCCTCACCTCTGCGCTCAACAACAAAGAGGTGCGATTGGGCTATTTCTGTGACGAATCTGCTAATCCAGTACCGATCAATTGTTCATTGGTCATGACCTGCGGCTTCTTCAAAAACCCAGACGAATGCAGCAGTCGCACCTTATCCTTCACAACCGACCCACATCAAAACATTCTTCCAGATAGTTTTGCCTGCAAGGATGTGCCGTAAAAAATGAGAACTATGATATAAGAAAAAAGGAGCCTCACGGCTCCTTTTTAAATTCTAATATCTAGCAGAACTAGGCTGCTGGACGTGAGCGGCGGGGTGCGCCGTTTCCGCCATCTGATTTAGCGCCGAAAGGTTTGGAACCACCGAATTTCTTCGCTCCGCCAAATCCGCCTTCTTTCTTAAATCCACCTTCTTTTTTGAAAGCAGGTTTATCGCCGAAAGATTTTTTGTTGCCGTCGCGGTCGCCCCCATGGGAAAACGCTTTTTTAGGAGCATCTTTTGACCATTCTTTTTTAGCACCAAAAGCTGGTTTACCAGAACCTTCGCCACGTTGTTTTCTGAATTCTGCTTCAGGAACCCATGCGCGTTTCGGAGCATCGGAGCGATCACCTTCTGCACGAGCAGGACGGTCGCCGAAGCTACGTGCTGGACGTTCGGAACGGTCACCAAATGAGCGACCTTCAGAGCGTTGTGGGCGATCGCCGAAAGAACGAGCCGGACGATCTGAACCCTCACCGCGTTGTTTTCTAAATTCCGCCTCAGGAACCCATGCACGTTTCGGTGCATCGGAACGGTCAGATGAGAATGAACGCTCTTGGCTTGGGCCTTCAGGAGACCATGGTTTGCGGTTTGCGCTTTCAGAATATTGTGGGCGGTCATCGCGTTCGAAAGAACGTTGTGGACGATCATTACGATCAAATGAACGACCTTCGGATGAAGAATCTTTTGCTTTGAAAGATGATTTCCAGGAAGGTTTGTCGCCACCTGATGCACCGCCAAATTTACGTTCGCCAAAGCTGGTTTTCGGAGCATAGCTACGTCCGCCACCATTGCCGTCGCGTGATCCACCAAAGCTGCGTTTACCGCCGCCTTGACCACCGCGTGAAGAACCACCGCGTCCGCCGGTGCGTTCATATCCGCCTTCGGCTTTTGCTTTACCCGGGTTCATCAGACGATCAATCGCCGCCCATTTGGAACGGTCTTGACCGGAAATAAGACAAATTGCTTCGCCTTCCTGACCGTTACGGCCTGTACGGCCAATACGGTGAATATAATCTTCCGGACATTGTGGAAGGTCATAGTTAATAACGGTTTCCAGCATCGGAATATCCAACCCACGCGCCGCAACATCAGTTGCAACAAGGATACGAACATCATTTTTGCGGAAGGTGCGGATGACGCGGTCACGTTGACCTTGACGCAAATCACCGTGGATCGCATCAGCAGAATGATTCTCGCGAACCAGACGACGTGCCAAACGGTCTGCGCCATGTTTTGTTTTCACGAACACAATGATCTGACCTGAACGTGCGTCCAGAAGTTTCACGAGTTCATCATGTTTGGAATCATCGTTCACATGAACGAGTTCTTGTTTGATTTTTGCAGCAACAACGTTCGTGACCGCAGTTTCAATACGAACAGGATCTTTCAAATAATTTTTAGCCAGTTTCATAATGTTCGGCGGAACAGTCGCAGAGAACATCAATGTCTGACGTGTTTCAGGCAAATATCCTGCAATGGCTTCCAATTGAACACCAAAGCCCATATCGAGCATTCTGTCTGCTTCATCCAGCACCAAGAAATCTGCTTTGGAAAGGCGCAAAGTATCGCGTTCCAAGTGGTCATTGATACGACCTGGTGTTCCGATAATGATGCGTGGTTTTTGTTGCAATTGATTGAGTTGTTTGAACATCGCTTCGCCACCGATCAGAAGGGCAGTTTTCACGCCACATCCGTCAGGCAGAAATGCTTTCAACTGTGTCATCACCTGAACCGCCAATTCGCGGGTCGGGGTCATCACCAATGCAATGCTGTGTGGTTTTGTCAAAATATGGTGAACAAGCGGAAGACCGAACGCACCGGTTTTACCAGTACCTGTCTGTGCAGTGCCCAGAATATCTTTGCCTTCCATGGCAGCTGGGATCGATTGTTCTTGAATAGGGGTCGGGGTTGTAAATCCGATAGAAGTTAGTTTAGTAGTCATAGCCTCAGAGAGGCCGAAGGTTGAAAACCCGGTCATCATTTAGTCCTTTTTAATATGTGCTGGGATGACCACCATGGTCAAACCAAGAGCCAACAATCTTCTCCTCCCTGAAATCATTATCAGGTCATATCGGAGAGGCTCTTGTTCAACACATTTAAAAGAACTTTTGATGTTCAAATGAATAGCTCTAATAACAACTATTCGGGGTGCGGAAAAAAAGCATTCGCAAACTCGTGGGGGAGTTATGCACAGGTTTTAAAAATATGTCAAGAAATATTAATAATAGAATAATACTGGTCATCGGTGAAAAAT
The DNA here is from genome assembly GCA_001767915.1 of Alphaproteobacteria bacterium RIFCSPHIGHO2_02_FULL_46_13. Lineage (GTDB taxonomy): Bacteria > Pseudomonadota > Alphaproteobacteria > Micavibrionales > Micavibrionaceae > UBA1573. Next base: position 7,769 of record MEMI01000055.1, read on the forward strand.
AAAAATTGAGAACCATTCTTCAACTGAGTCTGATTTATGATATGCTGTCCTTGAATTTCCACTGTGTCAAAACACCTCACAACATCATTTAAACAAAGCGAAACGGTATGAAAAACCTAAAAATCAGCTATAAAATCCTTACCTTTATGTTTCTGTTGACTTTTTTGGCGGGCGGCCTTGCTGTAAGACTTGTCTCTTCTATGTCGATGGTTAACGACCAATCTACCATTATTGCAGAAAATTGGCTTCCATCCGTTAAAGCCACCTCTTCTCTGAACACGGCAACATCCGATTTCCGCCTTGCGGAATGTACGCATGTCGGAACAACGGATCCAGCAGTCATGGAAAAAGTCGAAAAAGATCTCTCAGCCGTTATCGCAAATATAAACGATCTCCGCAAAACCTATGAACCTATGATTTCCTCACCCGAGGAAAAGGCGCTCTACGAAAAATTCTCAAGCGATTGGGATAAATATATGGTGGCTCACAACCAATTTATCACCCTGTCGAGAGCCAACAAAAACGAAGAAGCCAGCCAAATTCTCTATGGCGATAGCCTGAGCCAATTTAACGATGCCTCAGAAACTTTACTCAAACTTGTCGAATTAAATGCAAAAGGCGCAGATGATGCGAGTGCCACAGGGGATAGTATTTATGCAACACAAAAAAATATAGCGATTGCAGGAATCTTGATTATGGTGGCTTTAGCAGGTGGTTGTACCTTCCTCTTAACTCGCGCTGTCGCAACCCCTATCATAGGCATTACAAAATATATGAGTATTTTATCGGGTGGTGAATTACGCCAAGATGTTCCATTTAAAGACCGCAAAGACGAAATCGGCGAAATGGCTGACTCATTACAAATCTTCAAAGACGGACTGGTCGAAGCCGAAGAGCTCCGCGCCAAAGCCGATGCCGAACGTTTAGAGAAAGAGCGTCGTCAGGAACGCATTAATGCTGCGACCGCCAAATTTGAACAATCTATGTCTTCTATTGTCAAAGTTGTGGCCTCTGCTTCAACCGAACTTCAGGCGTCCGCTCATACCCTTGCGGCTTCGGCTGAGGAAACATCGGTTCAATCGAACGCCGTCTCTGCAGCCTCGACCGAGACATCTGCAAATATCCAGACTGTTGCCGCATCAACCGAAGAATTATCATCCTCGATTGGTGAAATTACCCAGCAAGTGACACGGTCATCATCAATTGCTAACGAGGCCGTGGAAAAGAGTCGTATTGCTATCCAGTCCATCAATAAACTTCTGGAATCCGCACAAAAAATTGGTGAAGTCACAGCCGTCATTTCCGACATTTCCGGACAAACCAACCTCCTCGCCTTGAACGCCACGATTGAGGCGGCACGGGCTGGGGATGCGGGTAAAGGCTTTGCGGTTGTTGCGAACGAGGTCAAAGGACTGGCGGCCAACTCCGCACAATCCGCCGACCAGATTTCCACCCAAATCACGCAGATTCAGGAAGATACACGAATTGCAGCAAAGGCCGTTCAGGATATTACATCCATTATCGATCAAATCAGCGAAACATCTTCCAGTATTGCTGCAGCCATCGAACAACAGGCCGCCGCAACTTCCGAGATCACCCGAAACGTCAACGAAGCGTCCAACGCATCGGTCGAAGTGGATCAGAATATTGCAGGCGTCAGCCAAGCCACAGCATCGACAGGTGCCGCAGCATCCCAACTTTCAGGCTCAGCAGAAGAGCTCAGCAAACAGGCCGAAATCCTGAAACACGAATTCGACACCTATATCAACGCGATTAATAACGCTTAAAAATAAACTTCGTTTCAATCAAGCCCTCCCCTCAAAAAGGGAGGGCTTTTTTCATTGCAGAGCTCTTTGTGCTTTTGTGGTGAAAGGCCTTGAAACCCCTTGACATATTAGGATTTATATCCTATAACGCCCCCATGAGTGCTGTACCAAAACCCCAAGAGCTAAAACGGCAGGGGCAGAGATCATGGACAGATGCACAACGCGCCGAACAGGCCGCGAAGCTCCACGCCCGTAAAATCTGGCTAAAATCCACCGGTCCCCGCACCGCCCAAGGCAAACTCAAATCCTCCCAAAACGCCCGCAGTGCGGGTTATGAAGAACGCCAAGAATTGAAAGCAATGTGCCGCTATTTACGCACCCAGAAATCCTATATCGAGCTGATCAGATTCTATACAAAACAAGGAGATAGACTATCCCCTCACGCCCAAATGCAGATGGAAATGCGTCTTGATTTTTTTGAAAACGAGCTAATAGATATTGAACGTCAAATGCTCCACGGTTTGCGCTTTTACGAGATACTTTCGGGCAATATTATTCCGTTTCCGACAGGCTCCCCTCCCAAATGAGGTTAAAAATTCCATCTGATCATAAAAGCCGCTAATCATCTTGGTAAATGGCCTAAGGAATGTTAAAACAAAAGACGATAAATAAAGAGAGTCACATGTCCAGATTTGCCCGCATCAATCCTTCCGCCCCTCTCATGGCTTCCAGTATTGCGATTGCCTTCATTGCTATTTCCCTGCTGGTTTTTGTCCTGCACCAAGCCCGCGCAATTATCATCCCTTTTGTGATTGCCGTATTTGTCTGGTACTTAATCAACGCTATTGCCCGCGGCATCAGCCTTATACCTGTTATTGGATCTCTTATCCCTAGATTTTCACGTTTTGCGATGGCCATTCTGGCGCTCTGTGCGGTTCTAACAGGAATCGGCGTGTTGATAAGCCGTAATATCGCCGATGTGATGGTGGCCGCGCCGCATTATCAGGAAAATTTCCAACCGATCATTCAAAAAGTCATTCTGTGGCTTGAGCTTGATCACGAACCGACTTTTGAAGAAATTAAGTCTTATCTGGATGTTGGAAAAATCATCACCGTTCTGGCTCAATCCTTTACAGGAATTGCGGGCAAAGCCTTGGTGGTCGTGTTCTACACCGGATTCCTGCTCTATGAACAAAAATACTTTAACCGCAAAATCATTAATATGATTTCAGACCAATCAACCGAAGACCATGTCCGCGTCATCATTCATAAAATTGATGTCCGCATCCAAAGATATATCGGGATCAAATCCTTGGTCAGTGCGATTGACAGTGTTCTGACTTTCCTGATTCTGTCGTATTTTCAGGTGGATTTTGCTGAATTCTGGGGCTTGATGGCTTTCTTCCTGCACTTCATCCCTTATGCAGGATCGTTTATCGCTCTGACGCTCCCTTCTGCCATTGCACTTATCCAGTTTGGTGACCCGATGGTCTTTGCCATGGTTCTGGGATGTCTCTGCCTATCGCACGCTTTCTTGGGGCATGTCCTTGATCCTTACCTGATGGGTAATAATTTGAACCTCAGCCCTATTTTCATTATTTCATCACTTGCAATGTGGGGGATGATTTGGGGAATTCCGGGCATGTTCTTGGCTGTCCCTATACTGGCGATTGTCACCATTATCCTGTCACAGTTCCCCAATACGCGGCCTGTGGCGATTTTGATGTCAAAAACGGGGGTTTTGCGGGACACCTAATTTTACAAAACAACACAACATGATGTGTGTATTTTTATTTCAAAATACTATATATTGTGTTTTCCGTTGTTTTTTTGGTGGGTAAAAGTCCAAAATCCGCTTGCATCAAACCAAGAATCAAGTCTTGATAAGGCTTGTAGATTTTAAGGAGTAGAAATCATGTCTGATAATAATACAGTTGCCGCAAAATATGACGATTTGACTGACGATGTCACCAAATCAAAATCCCCCCTGCTGGTTGAACGCCACGTCTATAAACCTTTTCTATACCCATGGTGTTATGAAGCATGGCTTACCCAACAACGCATTCACTGGTTGCCGGAAGAAGTTCCGTTGGCGGAAGACATCCGTGACTGGAAAAAGACCCTGACCGAACCTGAAAAAAATCTGATGACCCAGATTTTCCGTTTCTTTACGCAGGCCGATGTTGAGGTCAATAACTGCTATATGAAACATTACTCCCGCGTCTTCGGCCCTGTTGAAGTTCAGATGATGCTGGGTGCTTTTGCGAATATGGAGACTGTTCATATCGCCGCCTACTCCCACCTGCTCGACACACTCGGCATGCCGGAAATCGAATACTCTGCTTTCATGCAATACAAAGAAATGAAAGACAAATACGACTTCTTGCAAACCGCAAACATGTCATCCCGTCACGATATTGCCAAAACCATGGCCATGTTCGGCGCGTTTACCGAAGGCGTGCAACTCTTCGCATCCTTCGCAATTCTGATGAACTTCCCACGCTTCAATAAAATGAAAGGCATGGGGCAAATTATTACATGGTCAGTTAGGGACGAAACCTTGCACTGCCTCTCAATGATCAAACTGTTCAAATCTTTCATTGCCGAAAATCCGGACATCTGGACAGAACGCCTGCGCACCGAAATCACCGATGCCGCAAAACGCATCATTGAAATCGAAGACGCGTTTATTGATCTGGCCTTCGAACAAGGTGCGGTTGAAGGTTTGGCGGGATCAGAAGTCAAACAATATATCCGCTACATCGCCGACCGTCGTCTGCAACAATTGGATTTGGAACCATTATACGGCATCGAGAAAAACCCGTTGCCATGGATGGACCAAATGTTGAACGGCGCCGAACACACTAACTTCTTCGAAAACCGCGCCACCGAATACTCAAAAGCCTCCACCCAAGGATCATGGGAAGACGCTTTCTCCGACGGCGCGTTCGGTGGAAACTACGGCAAGAAATCGGCTTAATTATCTGGCTGAAAAATTCAAAACCCCCGACACACGTTCGGGGGTTTTTATTAGACGATGCATACGCGGTTGCGACCTGTTTCTTTGGCCTTATAAAGTGAAATATCCGCCCTCTTCATCAGACTGCCCGAATCATCCTGCGGCATTAATTCGGATATCCCGAAACTACAGGTAATCTGCCCCACACCTTCAAAAGGTTGGTCGGCAATAACTGCCCTAAATGTCTCAGCTATCTCCATCGCCTTTTCTTTTTT
>MEMI01000055.1:12790-15097 GCA_001767915.1 Alphaproteobacteria bacterium RIFCSPHIGHO2_02_FULL_46_13
AAACTCAATCAAAACAGCATCGCCTACATCATGTCCAAAATTATCATTCACAGATTTAAACTTATCCAGATCACAGAACACCAACGAGAAAACCTCCTCATCTCGATGAGATTTTCCGATCATCCATTTTAATGTCTCTTCAAAAGCACGACGATTAAAGACACCCGTCAGATGATCGTAATTGGCTATTTTTTCCAATGACCGCTGCTTATCCTCGGCTGGCGAAATAATCACTTTATTCAACATCAAGTTCAGCAACACAAAGAACAAGGAACAAATCAAAAAAATCGATATAATATAAACGATCAAAGATTGGCGGGATTCCGCAATCGGAACCGACATAGGAACAGAGACAATCTGAACCCCGATCACATCATCGAGCTTCCATCCAAACCCATTTTTATCACCGTATTTTTGGATAAGCGTTGCAGGAGCAACATCAGGTGTGGAATGGCACTGCAGGCATGTGGGCGAACTCACTTTGATAGGTTTAATGTAATGCAAATACTGCTCATAACCATCATTGGATATATGAAAGCCTTCGCGTTTTGAGGGGTTATCACGAAAACTTTTTATAATTCCGATTTCCCAATCCTTTGCCTGATCTTTCGGGTTTGTTGGGTTTAAGGCTGCTTCACGATAAGAATATCCTGGATACATATCCTCAAAATACTTCATCGACATTGTTGCTGAAAATGATGGAACAGAAGCAGGGCGAAACTCTTGGTCATGCACTAAATATGGCTTCACATACACATCCGTATATTTCCGGATCGCCATTGCTGTATCCATTTGATGGATGGCGGCAAATTTACTTTTTTCAAGCGCATTGGCACGCAAAGAATTATCTAGAATAAAACCCGTAACCGCCAAAGCGATTAAAAAGGTTAGGGCCAAAACAATATTTAGCTTTAATTTCAAATCCATAAACGTCCCCCCAGACAAGTTACCACTTTAGCATGAATTCACTAAAAGTATGACAAGAAAAAGCCCCGCAGAAGCGAGGCATTAATCTTAGACTTTGTGATATTTGAATTATTTTCTTGTTTATCTGTGCTTAGAAGACCTGGCAGTGACCTACTCTCCCATATCTTAAGACATAGTACAATCGGCCCGAAGGTTTTTCACAGTTCAGTTCGGGATGGGATGACGTGTTTCACCCTTGGTAAAACCACCAGGTCATCAAAACACAGACAACTCGAAAACTCATAATAGGTTTTTATAATTCTTTCTTATCTTAGACTGCATTAAAGTGAGCTTAAACATCACGTTTTGCGAAGTGGATTTACCACTGCGCGCGACTTTAACGAACGGTCATAAAGACCATTGCGTGTGAATTCAAGCCAATCGAGCAATTAGTACTGGTTAGCTACAGGTATTACTACCCTTCCACATCCAGCCTATCAACGTGGTGGTCTTCCACGGCTCTGATAGGGATATCTTGTTTTGAGGGAGGCTTCACGCTTAGATGCTTTCAGCGTTTATCCCGTCCATACATAGCTACCCAGCGCTGCTCCTGGCGGAACAACTGGTACACCAGAGGTATGTCCATCCCGGTCCTCTCGTACTAAGGACAGCTCCTCTCAAATATCCTACACCCACGGCAGATAGGGACCAAACTGTCTCACGACGTTTTGAACCCAGCTCACGTACCTCTTTAAATGGCGAACAGCCATACCCTTGGGACCTGCTCCAGCCCCAGGATGAGATGAGCCGACATCGAGGTGCCAAACAGCGCCGTCGCTGGGGACGCTTGGGCGCTATCAGCCTGTTATCCCTAGAGTACCTTTTATCCGTTGAGCGATGGCCCTTCCATTCGGAACCACCGGATCACTATGACCGACTTTCGTCTCTGCTCGACTTGTCAGTCTCGCAGTCAGGCAAGCTTATGCCATTGCACTCTTGAAGACGATTTCCAACCGTCTTGAGCTTACCATCGCGCGCCTCCGTTACACTTTGGGAGGCGACCGCCCCAGTCAAACTACCCGCCATGCAGGGTCCCAGATCCAGATAATGGATCTTGGTTAGACATCAAGAAGGTCGAGGGTGGTATTTCAACGTTGACTCCACGAAAGCTAGCGCTCCCGCTTCAAAGTCTCCCACCTATCCTACACACGACAATCGTGATGCCACTGCAAAGTTATAGTAAAGGTTCATAGGGTCTTTCCGTCTGACCGCGGGAACCCCGTATCTTCACGGGGAATCCAATTTCACTGAGTCGATGTTGGAGACAGTGGGGAAGTCGTTACGCCATTCGTGCAGGTCGGAACTTACCCGACAAGGAATTTCGCTACCTTAGGACCGTTA
>MEMI01000056.1:0-1096 GCA_001767915.1 Alphaproteobacteria bacterium RIFCSPHIGHO2_02_FULL_46_13
ACCGAATATAAAGCCAGGATTTTTTGAGAGAGTGAAAAATTTCTTCAGAAAGGAGCAGAAGGGTGCGCCTCGTGGAATCTGGGAGTTGCCTCCCACTGGTCAAACACTAGGAGATCGCATCGAGTGGCTAAAACAGAATCGTCGAGGAACAAGTAGTTTCCTTGCCGAGAAAATGGCGCAGCGCATTGGTATAGAGTCAAAGCAAAAATTACCTCCAGAGCCAATAGTAAAAAATGTACCTCCACCGGAAACACCTAAAAAAGAGCCAGAGCAGCCCGAAACCCCGGCAGAAAAGCCCTCAGGAAAGAAAAAAGCTTAAATTTGGAGCCACTTAGGGATGCCTTTTCCCTATTTAGACGTGCAATTGTATTCCTACCTCAAATATGCTACAATAAATAGATTTTTACCACCTAATGCCATCCCCCAACAACCTCGGCTCTGTTGATCTGGATAAGGACACGCCGGATTCAACCCGTGGATACGGTACTCAAGCTGAGGCTGAGGCGTTACTGAAGTACATGTTTGGTGTTGATTTCAGTCAATCACAGTCGGACATCGCCCGGAATATCGTTTCCAACATTTTCGGTGCGATCCAAGGCGTAAGAACATCAATGAATCAGCGAGAACTTGGTGCATCGCTTGATCAAAACATTACCAAAGCTATTGGCATCATCGCACCCAGAAGCGTACCGTCTGCAGAACTGCGAACAGAGGCGATTGCAAAGGCTGTCTATGAAACGATCCCTGCCGATCTGATCAATGCATTCATGGAGCAGAAAATGTCACCGGTACTCAGTACGAATGCAAACAGCCCCCATATCCTTGAGGAAGTAGTCACTTTCCCCATAGGAACTCCTTCTGGATCTTGTGAGGTGCGGATTGACTTGTCGCATTCCTTTTGGAGAAACAAGAAGTTTGCTGATGCGACAGAATTGGGTGACGAAATCCAAAAAATTTCTATGGGTAACGCTGGTATTTCAATTACTGAAATCAGTCCACGCAAGAATATCCCTCACTCTACAAAATTGGCACGCACCGATATCGATTTGATCATTGGCACTTCCGGCGTTCCTGTAATGTGGAAAGGTGTCATATT
>MEMI01000056.1:1231-3111 GCA_001767915.1 Alphaproteobacteria bacterium RIFCSPHIGHO2_02_FULL_46_13
GGTATTGGAGTAAGTATGTTTCGGGAATTGCAGCAAACAAGATTCCTACTGATACGTCAGATCTACCCGGAGCATATACAGATTGGGCCGATTATGTAGCTTCGGCGATCTTTGACCGCGCGGGCATCGCACATGGTGATCGACTGGGAGTTGGTGAGCTACAGTTACATGAAATTCACCAGCAGATAGTCGGTCAGCGGCAGCTCCATGAACAACTGCAGAAGGAAAGTCAGAACTCGATGGGTGCAGCTTTGGCTGCCTCTATGGCGCTGCACAATGCAGCATTCCGCAATATTGTTGCTTCCACGAATACATCAAAATTAAAAGAGGAACGTGATGTCCTGCAAAGTAAAAAGAATGTGCATGCAGCACTCAATAAGTTAATCGCGATTGATCTCTCCGGATTGCCCACAGGAGCAACGTATACTTCGCTCATTAGTGAACGAACATTGGAAGAGGCTGCTCTCAAAGTCGCACCGGCAAAGGATGTTCCGGCAAAGGTCGCTGCTATAAATGCGCTCAATCGGTATATTGATGAGTGTCAGAAAGCCTCGACGCTATTGAATCAGATTTGGATGAATGCCAAGCAGATTACAAAGCCCGCTATTCCTTCGACAACGACTTTTGCAATATTCTTTCCAGGTGGAACATTGGATCCAACTCAAATTAAAGCAGGTTTGAATGGGATGCAACTTGCGAAGGACTTTGCCGATGAACTCAAATTGGAGGAGGAGAATGTCGTCGAAAATTCTCTGAAGGAAAAGGAAGAGGCTATCAAGAAGGCGGGTGGGGAGGGTGAATCCGGGGATGCCCTACAGCAAAAGATTTTCAAGTCCTACTTCGAAGGAAAAGGAGCTTCTCACATGGAGGCCGAGAAAGCCGCCAATTACCTCTACAGTCGTACATTCCTTGATGCTGAGCTTACGACTTCCATGAATGAAGTGCAGGATGAAATGTTCGGGCCCGAACAGGAGGGCGTGATGGCAAGTGCCAATAACTTCCTGAATACTCGAGGTGTTTTGCGTCCGGGCAAAGTCGTGGAGGAAATCAAAAAGCAGCTTAAAATTACCGACCTTTCTACCGCGAAGTACCGCACGCTTATGACGGCTTACTTTGCTATGAAAAAATTACATGACGGCGAAGGACCGGAATATATCCGCTGCACGGATTCCTCACATTTGAAAAACGAAATGCGCAGAATCATCACGCGTATCCAGGAGCGTTATGTGCAGTCATTTATCAATGATTATAGTAATTTGAAAGACGATGAAAAGAAATTGAAGAACAAGAAAGCCCTCACATTGGAAATGATGGAAGAGCTCCTGGAGAGTGGAGGGCCAGATGCATATAAGGCAAAAGTCGAAAAGTTGCTGGCTAACGTTGACAAGAATGTCGATTGGAAGAGGCGTAAGGTCAAATGGGCAGGGAAGGCATTGGGTGGAGTAGGTTTGAACCTCCTCTGGCGCAATGAAAAATTGAGTGCGAGGAATGCTGTTGGAAAGACCGTAGGTGGACTGGCGGGAGGGGTAAAGGCAGTCGGATATGATGCGCCAAAGTCGGTTCTTCAAACCGGTTGGAAGCACAGAGGAACTATTGCGGGAGTTGCTGCGCTTAGTTTGCTGGGTGGTCCTGTCCTGGGAGTGGGTGCCTGGTACCTTGGTAATCAACTTTCCAAAAAACAAGCCGCCTAATCTATGACACGCGATTTCTCCGCCACTGGCTTCCCTCTCAACTTCTCGCAACTCATTGCCGAGGCGAGTATGAGCCTTCCGCCGCTGACGCGACCGGAGGATGGCGATTTCCTGCGGGCGATGGCCGGCAAGGCGATCAATACCTTCTGGTCGGAATACGTCGACGCGTTGCCGCAGGAGCTGCGGGCG
>MEMI01000056.1:3119-5303 GCA_001767915.1 Alphaproteobacteria bacterium RIFCSPHIGHO2_02_FULL_46_13
GTTCTCGCAGTATGCGGATTTTGAAAATGACGCAGGTGCGCGCCAGCTTGCGAATCTGATCTTCGACGAAATCGCGCTCCAGCTGCCCTCTCTCATTAAAAAAGAATACCATTCCTTCCAGCAATCCCTCGCTGCCGTCGCATGATGCACCACTCCTGCCATTACCGGTTTGCATCTGCCTCCCTCAAGGAGCATCGCTTGTGCCATGACGTCTTCAACGCAGCAGGGGAGTACATCGGACTTGCTGCTGACAAGGCAACGGAGTGGGCAAGTGATGGCATGCAGTGGTTAGAGCATCATTCTTCGGATACGTATAAGCGTCTGCGCACCGCGTATGTGGAGGCAGCATATTCCGAGGAGGCCAAAGAGCGTGAGCTGCAGGAAATTTCTGAATTTGCCCGGGTTGCCCCCGAGCCATTGATGAATCAAATCGATACAGCCATCAGAAATGGTGAAAAGCCTTCGCTGCATCAGATTGCCGAGCTGTGCAAACACGAAACGTGGATGGAGATTTTCAGCGACACGACGAACGATATTTTCGATCTTGCGGTCAGTCCGATCAATGCCAGTGTGACCGTTCTCAATGGTCCGCGCGATCTTCTTCTTTCCCTCGATGAAGAGGGAAGAAAAGAGCTCTATTTCAAATATGCGGAAAGTCTGATTCGCACCGAGGTTCGCATCAACAATCCTGCATTATTCGGATTGGATGGCAAGGATATCGATCAAACTGTTGCAGAGCGCGACGATGTCACCAAAATCATGAAGGGAATCCTTGGTATTGAGAGAATTGACCCGGCAGGGGATCCCGATGACTATGCAATCGCCAGGGACAGTTTGATGTATCAATATTTCCAGGATGGAAACCGTACAGATCCTGCGGGAAACAAAGTCCCCATTCGCAATCGTCCAACCATTGATCCTGCTACTGGCAATATAAATAGGAATGCGGGAGGAACGCAGGACGGTCTTTTCAAAGACGTGTCGCGTGCTGCAGTTCGTTATCCTCGTACAGATTCGTTTGATAAATTGACGGCAGCAGTGCCTTCGTCTGTACTCAAAGGTGCCTTACAAATGGGAGTGATTGAGCGTGACGATTTTCCGGAGTTGCAGCAGCTCATGATGGAGCAAAAGACGCGCCTTGCAGATGCATTGGAAGGTTCGCAGAACCAGCTTCGCAACCTCTCAAAGGTTACAAAATTGCAGAATGCGCGCGAATCGCAGGGCATGGTCGATATCTTCCAAAACATGTCCGGTATTGAAAAATTAATCATCGTTGTCGGCGCACTCTGGGCGACCTCGAAACAACCTGGTGCTGCCGTGAGCTTGGGTGCTTTGTACTTTGGTCAAAAGTTTTTCATGAAAATTGATCGTCCCGTCAGTGATTTCTGGTCACCTATTATTCAAGGAACCGCAGCAAAGGCGACAAGCATGCTGCCGTCTTGGGCACAGGTTGCGCCAGATCAATTGACCGAACAATCGCTGCGCGGAAGAGCGATCATAATGCAGAAATTCCTCGAGCCGCATGTTCGCGAGGATCTGGACAGCACCGTGACTGGCTTGACATTGCTTGCAGACATGCCGCTCAGTCAACTGGGGCAATTCCTGGTAGTCGGCGACGGCGAGCGTGGGCAGAGCGGCGTTTTGAACTTTAACGACAGTAACTTCAAAAAACTGGTAAAACAAAAACTGACCGCAAGTGGTTTGGATCGTAATGCCGTGAATCAATTTTTTGAAGGAACAGCAGATGCTCCAGTCAGTAGATATCTTGCCGCGAAACTGGGTGTCACAAACGTGAATCAGAAATCTTTGGAAGTTGGCGATGCGCTGGCGACAATTTTCTATCTGCATGCCGCAAAGGATCCCGCGAATCGTGTCGATGTTGAATTTATCGAAACGGCACGTCGCAGATTTGGAACAGGTGGCTATGATTTCCCCAATGAGGCTGTGGAAATCAATGGTCGCGTGATGAATGCTCGTGAGCTGTTCATCAATCTCGTATTAAAAGGAAAGGCAATCGCCCCAAGTGTCACACTCGGTAAGTATGTTTCCGATGCCATTAACGTATCTGCTGGTCCGACGCGGCCCGAAGTAGCAGCCATTGTTGATGAAAAATGCAGAGAATTGGCTACCTATACGTACAAAGGAAAATCCGCAAATCTGGTTGCGCGCCATGAGAAAGATAAG
>MEMI01000056.1:5352-5448 GCA_001767915.1 Alphaproteobacteria bacterium RIFCSPHIGHO2_02_FULL_46_13
AGGTACCGGAAGCACAGTTCTTGAAGGAAACTCAAAAAGAGTTGATCAAGAATTGGAGGGAACACGCACTAAAGACGCGTACAGAAGACTTGAAAA
>MEMI01000056.1:5470-6098 GCA_001767915.1 Alphaproteobacteria bacterium RIFCSPHIGHO2_02_FULL_46_13
GGCATCTTTCAACTTCGAACTGCGTGATGAGGACATTGCTTACGCGGACATAGATCTTCACGGTGGATTCACCGCTACCTCCTCCAGCTACGAATTTCTGGGATTGGAAAAAGAGGAAATCCACAAAAAATACGTGAAATGGCGCGACAATCCATTGATTAGACCTCCGTCGCCCGATGAGAACGATCCGATGCGCATGCTATAAAAAATCCCGGGACAGCTCCAATGTCCCGGGGGTAAAGCTATGCGATGCACAGCGATTTAGATGGGTGGCAATGCCGGCGGGCGCGAAGGGATGGGGCCGAAGGGAAGAGGTCGGGGGACGTAAATCCCGCTTCCGCCTGCCCGGGGGCCGAGCCGATCGCTCATGTACCGAGACCAGTCGTCCAGCCAGTTATTCATCGTGTCCTCATCGAGGAAGTTCGGGCGTTCCAGTCGGAAGTTTTCCTTTTTGTATTCCTGTCGGGGAACACTCGGCGGAATCGCTGGATACTCTCCATCGAACATCACGACGTAGTGCTGGAACATTCCAGTTTTCTTGTCGGCGACGTAGGTAATCTGATGGATCTTGTCGACGACGAAGTCATCACGTGCACTGCGCGTATCGATGGCCACTTTCAGCTCGGCC